>NZ_JALQCK010000016.1:0-179186 GCF_030464835.1 Paraburkholderia sp. WS6 | reverse complement strand
CCAATCGATGGATGAATGAAAACCGAGCTTGCTAAAAAGGGGAAGTCCTTATAGGGGTGAGCGGGCACGTGGTGAGGTTGACAGACCGGGCGAAATACGAAACCGGCGAGCCTCTCGGCTCCCTCACCACGACCCGCCCATTGAACGCGGCGCGCGTAGGTGAGCACTACCCACTTTCGCGGGCAGTGCCGTACTTCGCTGCGGGCTGTCAAACCCGCGCCGTTTTGTCTAACGGCAGGAACAATCTAACGCACCTATTTTTTAAGACGATCAACCAAACAGGCTAAACGCGCGAATTATAACTAATCTTTACATTTGGCCTGGCGCGCACCCTGTACTGATTTTCATGCAGCGCACGCAAGCGCTCGATCACCCTTCAGCACACTAGGTGGTCTGCCGCATCAAGCCGCTACAAACTCACCCGCATCAACCTTCCGCGGCGCAGCCGCGGCCCCACCTTGCCGACCGGCAAGAGAAGAGTCCCCACTCCCCGTCTGAAACACAGCCACCGCCGAAGTCAACCTGCGAGCCTGCTCCTCCAGCGAACCAGCCGCAGCAGCAGCCTGCTCAACCAGCGCGGCATTCTGCTGCGTCACCTCATCCATCTGCGCAACAGCCAGATTCACCTGATCGATCCCGGTGCTCTGCTCAAGCGCAGCAGCCGCGATCTCACCCATGATCGAACTCACGCGCGAAATCGAATTGACAATCTCGGTCATCGTCGACCCCGAGCGCTCGACCAACTGCGAGCCCGCCTGCACGCGAGCCGTCGATGCATCGATCAACCCTTTGATCTCCTTTGCCGCCGCGGCGCTTCGCTGTGCCAACGACCGCACTTCGCTCGCCACCACCGCAAACCCACGCCCTTGCTCTCCCGCGCGCGCCGCCTCGACCGCCGCGTTCAACGCGAGAATATTGGTCTGGAAAGCAATGCCTTCGATCACGCCGACAATGTCGGCAATCCGGCGCGAGTCGTCGACGATGCCATGCATCGTGCCCACCACCTGCTCCGTCAGATCGCCGCCCTGCGCAGCAAGACTCGATGCACCCTGCGCCAGCGAACTCGCCTGCTTCGCGTTGTCCGCGGTCTGCTTGACCGTCGAGGTCAGCTCTTCGATGCTGGCTGCCGTTTCTTCAAGCGACGCGGCCTGTTCCTCGGTACGTTGCGACAGATCAGTATTACCCGCCGCAATCTCGCTCACGCCCGTATCGATGGATTCCGTACCGTGACGCACAGCGTTCACCGTCTCGATCAGCGAGTCCTGCATCTTGCGCAACGCCGCTGCGAGACGGCCCATTTCGTTATTGCTCGTCACGTCGATCCGGCCGGTCAGATCGCCATTGGCAATTCGCTGAAACTGCGCAATGGTTGCGTCGACCGGGCTGACAATGGCCCGCACCATGACCGCCCGTCCGATCAAGGCGCCCAGCAGCGACAGCCCCATACCGATCGCCACCGTAATGCAGATTGCGTAGAACAGATCCTGTGCATCCTGATAACGCTGTGCGCCGTGATCGATTTGCAATTGCTCGAGCGTGAGCATGGCCTTCTCGTACGCGCTGTAGAGCGACGACAGCTTGTGCGCCTGCAACTGCTCAAATGCGGTCTTGTCGCCGGACTTGAGCGCGGCCAGCGCCGGATCGACGCCCTCGTGCAGGAAGGTGTCGCGCTTGTCCTGCATGTCCTTGATCAGGCGCTGTTCGTCGGCATCCGTGCTCGCGCGGCTCACATAGTGGGCAAGGCGATCGTTCGATGCTTTCTGGTACTGATCAAAGCGATTGAGCACCGCGTTCGCACCGTCCTGATCGTTCAGGTCGACCAACGATGCGTAGGTCGCCAGCGCCAGACGCAGGCGCAGCAGCTGTCCGGCGCTACCTTCTAGGTCCGCGACTGCGGGCGTGTCCACGGTGTACATCTGTTGCAGCGACGCGTTGCTCGAACGCAACGACAACAGTCCGGCTGCGGCGCCGAACAGCAGCACCACGCCGAAGAACACGATCATCAGGGTAAGGCAGGTTCGAATCGACAGATTTTTCAGCATCGGGCTTGTCTCCGTTGGGCTGCCTGACCGAATGTTCAGAAAACTACCCTCGGCCACGCGTGCTGCGCCCAAGCCCATACGGCCAAGTCCGCAACCTTTGTTCAAAATTTAAGCGAACGCCACATAGATGGTCTACGGCGGGGCTACAGAAAACTTTATGGTTGATGGCGCATACGGTTGCGCTACATCAACATACGAGCGGCAGTCGGCCGCTGTTTGAGCAGGAGCATTTGCGGGACTACCCGGGTGGTCGGCAGGCGGCGGTTGGTAGAAAGTGACGAGGCGCGCGTCTCCGGAGCATTTCTATGTCAGAAATAGGCTCGGCTCTGCTGGTTTTTGCTTTATTACTTGTCGGAACCGGCTTTGGCGTATGGGTGCGACCGTTGCTGCCTGAGGAGCACAAGGCACACGAAACCGTGCAACTCATCCAGCTGGTTATCGGCATGCTGGTGACATTTGCCGCTTTGGTGCTGGGGTTGATGACGGCGTCCGCGAAATCCAGTTTCGATACCGAGTCGAATGATTTGCGTACCTTTGCGGCGGACCTGATCGAATTCGACACGACCTTGCGGGAATACGGCAGCGATACCGATGAGGCCCGCAACCTGCTGCGCGTGTACACCGCAGCGGCGATTGCATCGACATGGCCCGGCGAACCGGCGCCAGCCGGTGATTATCCGAGGGACATTGGAACGCAGGACAACTCGCAGAAGCTGGAGAACGTGCGACTCGGCGACATGCTGACTGCGGTAGGCAGGCAGTTGCGGCAACTGCGAGCGCATGATCCATTACAGCAACGCGCGCTCGATGATGCGTTGACGCAATATCGGCGCGCTGTGGATGCGCGATGGAAGATCATCGAGGAAGCGCACAGCTCAATTTCTCTGCCTTTCTTGATGACGCTCACGTTCTGGTTGTGCGTGATTTTTCTCAGCTTCGGATTGATCGCGCCGCGCAATGCGTTGGCGCTGGTCACGATCTCGCTTGGGGCCGTGTCGATTGCTTCCGCTATCTATGTGATTGTCGATCTGGATACACCGTTTTCCGGGCCGATTGTCGTTTCCAGTTTGCCGATGAGAGATGCACTGGAGCACCTCAGGCGGTGATTTTTTGACTTTGGCGGCGGCGTTATCCCGACTGAGTGCGCGGAGCACGCACGTCTTTCCGCCTTATTGATGCCGATGCGCAAATAAAAAACCCGCGCTCCATAGGAGGGCGGGCTTTTACCAACAAAAAACTATTTTAGTCAGAATTAGAACGGAATATCGTCATCCATCTCATCAAACCCACCGCCGGCCGGCGCGCTCGGACGGCTCGAACCACCACCGCCGCCACCGCTGCCGCCACGCGAAGCGCCGCCGCCCGAAACCGCGCGACCGCCACCACCGCCGCTACGCTCCGACGGTTCACCGCGGCTGTAACCGCCTTCATCGCCACCGCCGCCGCCCGTCGAACCGCCACGGCCGCCCAGCATTTGCATCTGCTCGGCAACGATTTCGGTCGAGTAACGGTCGGTGCCGTCCTGAGCCTGCCACTTGCGGGTGCGGATGCGCCCTTCCAGGTACACCGACGAACCCTTCTTCAGATATTCGTTCACGATTTCAGCAAGCCGGCCGAAGAACACCACACGGTGCCATTCGGTTGCTTCCTTCATTTCGCCGGACGTTTTGTCCTTGTACCGATCCGTTGTCGCAAGGCGGATGTTCGCCAGTGCGTCGCCGCTCGGAAGATAACGGACTTCCGGATCGGCTCCGAGATTGCCGACGAGAATGACCTTGTTCACGGATGCCATGAGTTTCTCCTGTTGATTCTGTTACGGGCGGCGCGGCAACGCGCGGTTCGCGTCTCATGGCCGGCAGGCCGGAGACCAGAACTGCGCCTCTGCCCGCCACCGGGTGAGTTCTGTCAAGAAACGCCGGGCCGTCCCAAGTTTCCTTGCCCCCCCTCGGGGGGCCTGGCGCGGAGCGCCAGGGTTGGGGGCGCTCTTACGCCTTGCGCGGCGGCTGTTTCATATTTGCCGCGATTATAAGCCAGCAAAAGACGAGTCCCGAGCAAGTAAAAAACACCGCGCTCTGACCGTCCGCCTTGAGCAGCCAGCCGCCGACCACCCCACCCAGCGCAAGACCGATCGACTGCGTGGTGTTGTACACGCCCGCCGCCGCGCCCTTGCGGGTTCCCGGCGCCAGTTTCGACACCAGCGAAGGCTGTGACGCTTCAAGAATATTGAAGCCCAAAAAGTAGACAAAGAGGATCGCCGCCACAGTCAGAATCGTATGCGGTGCGACGCCCAACAACAACTGTCCGATCAGGATAAGACCGATCGCGGAAAGCAGCACGATTTTCATTTTTCCGCGTTTTTCGGCGGCGATGATCGCCGGGACCATCATCACGAATGAGAGGCCCATCACCGGCAAATACACCTTCCAGTGCGACGCGACCGGCAGGCCACCGGCTTCGAGAATACGCGGCACGACGAGGAACAACGCGGTTTGCGTGGCGTGCAGCACGAGTACGCCAAAATTCAGACGCAGCAGTTCGACGTTATGCAGCACCTCGGCGAACGGCGCGCGCACGTGCACAGGCTTAGGCGCATCCGGCACGACCCACAGCACGAGACCAATCGCCAGAATCGAGAAAATGCCGACCAGCGTGAACAGGCCGCTCATGCCGACCCACTGGAACACAATCGGCGCACCGACGATCGCCACCGCGAACGAAACGCCAATACTGCCACCGACCATCGCCATCGCCTTGGTGCGATGCTCTTCGGAGGTCAGGTCGGCGATAAACGCGATCACCGCGGACGACACCGCGCCCATGCCCTGAATCACCCGCCCGACGATGATCCAAGTCATGTCGTGCGCGCCCGCCGCGACGAAGCTGCCAAGCGCGAAAATCAGGAGACCGGTCGCAATGACCGGTTTGCGGCCGACCTTGTCGGAGATCCAGCCATAGAAGATGTACAGCATCGACTGCGTCACGCCGTACGCACCCAGCGCGATCCCCACCAGCAGCACGTTGTCGCCGCCGGGGATGGTCTTCGCGTAGATCGAGAACACCGGCATGATCATGAAGAGACCGAGCATGCGCAGCGCGAAGATGGCGGCGAGCGACACGGTCGCGCGCATTTCAGGCGCGCTCATGCGTGAGGATGTAGCGGACGGATTGGACATCGGGAACGTTCTTTGAATGAGCGGGGCGGCAAACATATGGCGCGGCATTCGGGCCGGCGGCCTTGCCAGACGCTCGTCCGGCGCCTCGCGGCGCCTTGTACTCGCGAAAAAGGGCCCCAGTTAGACCTCTTTCCCGCGGCGCTGGACCGCAGCCTTACAGCTTGCCTTGCACCTTCTTCAGGCTGTCAGGAAGCCGTAACGGCGGTCTTGAAAAGTCGTTATAGTAGCAGGTTTAGCCTCCTCCTCTTTCCGCCAGGTCACGGGCCAAGTCTTGGAATAACGCGTGGAACAAATCCGTATCCGTGGGGCTCGCACCCACAACCTGAAGAACGTCAATCTCGACCTCCCACGTCACAAGCTCGTCGTGATTACGGGCCTATCCGGCTCGGGTAAATCGTCGCTGGCGTTCGACACGCTTTACGCGGAAGGACAGCGGCGCTACGTCGAAAGTCTCTCCGCTTACGCCCGCCAGTTCCTGCAATTGATGGAAAAGCCGGACGTCGATCTGATCGAAGGCCTGTCGCCGGCGATCTCGATCGAACAGAAAGCGACCTCGCACAATCCGCGTTCCACGGTTGGCACCGTCACCGAAATTCACGACTATCTGCGGCTATTGTTCGCACGGGTCGGCACGCCGTACTGTCCGGACCACGAAATTCCGCTGCAAGCGCAAAGCGTCTCGCAGATGGTCGACGCGGCGCTCGCCCTGCCGGAAGAGACCAAGCTGATGATCCTCGCGCCGGTGGTGGCGAACCGCAAAGGCGAGCACGTCGAGCTTTTCGAAGAGATGCAGGCGCAGGGCTTCATCCGTTTTCGCGTCCGTTCGGGCGGTGGCACGGCCAATGAAGGCGTCGCGAAAATCTATGACGTCGACTCGCTGCCGAAGCTCAAGAAAAACGACAAGCACACGATCGACGTGGTCGTCGACCGGTTGAAAGTGCGCGGCGATATGAAGCAGCGCCTTGCCGAATCGTTCGAAACGGCGCTGCGTCTCGCCGACGGCCGCGCGATCGCGCTGGAAATGGATACGAACAACGAGCATCTGTTCAGCTCGAAGTTCGCCTGCCCGATCTGCTCGTATTCGCTGCAGGAACTGGAGCCGCGCCTCTTCTCGTTCAATAACCCGATGGGCGCATGCCCGGAGTGCGACGGCCTCGGCCAGATCACCTTCTTCGATCCGAAGCGGGTTGTCGCGCATCCGTCGCTGTCGCTGGCGGCAGGCGCGGTGAAGGGCTGGGACCGGCGTAACCAGTTTTACTTCCAGATGCTGCAAAGTCTCGCGGCGTTCTACGAGTTCGACATCGACACGGCCGTCGAAGACCTGCCGGAGAAAGTCCGCAAGATTCTGCTGTTCGGTTCGGGCAAGCAGGAGATTCCGTTCTCGTACATCAACGAACGCGGCCGCACTTCCGTGCGCGAGCATGTGTTCGAAGGCATCATCCCGAACCTGGAGCGGCGTTACCGCGAGACCGATTCGGTCGCGGTGCGCGAAGAGCTCGCCAAGTATCAGAACAACCAGCCCTGCCCCGCTTGCGCCGGCACGCGGCTGCGTCGGGAAGCCCGCTTCGTGCGGATCGGCTCGAACAGCGACGCGCGCGGCATCTTCGAAATCAGCGGCTGGCCGTTGCGCGACGCGCTCGGCTATTTCCAGACGCTGCGGCTCGAAGGTTCAAAGCGCGAGATCGCCGACAAGGTCGTCAAGGAAATCGTCGCGCGCCTGATGTTCCTGAATAACGTCGGGCTCGACTACCTGTCGCTGGAACGCAGCGCGGAAACGCTGTCGGGCGGTGAAGCTCAGCGGATTCGCCTCGCCTCGCAGATCGGTTCGGGTTTGACCGGCGTGATGTACGTGCTGGACGAGCCGTCTATCGGTCTGCATCAGCGCGACAACGATCGGCTGATCGCCACGCTCAAGCATTTGCGCGACCTGGGCAACTCGGTGATCGTCGTCGAGCACGACGAAGACATGATCCGCATGGCCGACTACGTGGTCGACATGGGGCCAGGCGCGGGCGAGCACGGCGGCATGGTGATCGCCGAAGGCACACCCAAACAGGTCGAGGCGAACGCGGCTTCGATGACCGGGCAGTACATGTCCGGTGCCCGCAACATCGAATTCCCGGACGAGCGCAAGGAACCGGACGAACGCCGTCTGCGCATCGTCGAGGCGTACGGCAATAATCTGCAGCACGTCTCGCTCGATCTGCCGGTCGGCCTGCTGACCTGTGTGACCGGCGTGTCGGGTTCGGGCAAGTCCACGCTGATCAACGACACGCTGTATCACGCGGTCGCGCATCACCTGTATGGCTCGTCCACCGAGCCGGCGCCGTACGAGTCGATCGAAGGTCTGGAGCATTTCGACAAGGTCATCAACGTCGACCAGTCGCCGATCGGCCGCACGCCGCGCTCGAATCCGGCCACCTACACGGGCCTGTTCACGCCGATCCGCGAGTTGTTCTCGGGCGTGCCTGCGGCGAAAGAACGCGGCTACGAAGCGGGCCGCTTCTCGTTCAACGTGAAGGGCGGCCGCTGCGAATCCTGCCAGGGCGACGGCGTGCTGAAGGTGGAGATGCACTTTCTGCCGGACGTCTACGTTCCCTGCGACGTCTGTCACGGCAAGCGCTACAACCGCGAAACACTGGACGTCCAATACAAAGGCAAGAACATCAGCGAAGTCCTCGACATGACGGTGGAGAACGCCTACGAGTTCTTCAAGCCGGTGCCGGTCGTGGCACGCAAGCTGAAAACCTTGCTAGACGTGGGTCTCGGCTATATCCGGCTAGGCCAGTCGGCCACCACCCTGTCGGGCGGCGAGGCACAGCGCGTCAAACTTTCGTTGGAACTGAGCAAGCGCGACACCGGTCGCACGCTATACATCCTGGACGAGCCGACCACCGGTCTGCACTTTCACGACATCGCATTGCTGCTGGAAGTCATTCATCGTTTGCGAGACCAGGGTAATACTGTCGTGATCATCGAGCATAATCTCGATGTAATAAAAACTGCCGACTGGGTCATCGATCTCGGCCCCGAAGGCGGAGCCGGCGGCGGTCAGATCATTGCGCAAGGCACGCCGGAGCAGGTTGCCAAGTCGAAGGCAAGTTTTACCGGTAAGTATCTGGCGCCTCTGCTGAAACGCATTGCCAGTAGAAAGTAACGCTGCACAACACGGGTTGGAGACGGAATAAGCCATGGCCAAGCGGAATCAGGCGAGCGACGACGGGCAAGTGCAGGACCTCCGCCCACGCCCGGTCAGGCTGACTAGCGACATGAGCCTGCCGAAGCTGTCGGCGGTCGAAATCGGCAGTTATGTGCTGATGCTGATCGGAATGTGGGCGATCATCGAACTGAAGCTGCTCGGCGCCTTGCTGGCCGGGCTGCTCGTGTTTCAACTCGTGCACACCATCGCGCCACGCATCGAACGGCATATGTCGAGTCAGCGCGCGCGCTGGCTCGCGGTGGTGATCCTCTCGACAGTGATAGTCGGTGCACTGACGGGGTTGACGCTCGGCATCATCGAACATTTCGAGAGCGACGTGCCGAGCGTGCAGAAACTGCTCGACCAGGCGATGCAGTTGATCGACCAGGCGCGCGGCCGGATTCCGCAATTCGTCGCCAACTATCTGCCGGTCGATACAGACCAGATGAAGACCAAGGCTGCCGAGCTGATGCAGACGCATGCGAACATGCTGCAGCAAAGCGGCAAGACCGCGGCGCGCGGCTTTACGCACATCCTGATCGGCATGATCATCGGCGCGATCATCGCGGTCGGGGCGCAGAAGCATATGCAACGGCTGCCGCTGTCCACGGCGTTCGTCACGCGCGTGACGCGTTTCGCCGATGCCTTCCGCCGAATCGTATTTGCTCAGGTGAAGATTTCCGCGATCAATGCGGTCTTCACCGGCATCTTTCTGCTGGTGGTCCTGCCGATCTTTCACGACACGCTGCCGCTTTCCAAAACGCTGGTGCTGGTGACGTTTATCGTCGGCTTGCTGCCCGTGATCGGCAATCTGATTTCGAACACGATCATCGTCGCGGTGGCACTCTCGGTGAGCTTTCCGGCGGCGATCATGTCGTTGGTATTCCTGATCCTGATCCACAAGCTGGAGTACTTCCTGAACGCGCGCATCGTTGGTGGTCAGATCGAGGCGCGCGCCTGGGAACTGCTGATCGCAATGCTCGTGATGGAAGCCGCGTTCGGCATCCCCGGCGTGGTTGCGGCGCCGATCTTCTATGCGTATATCAAGCGGGAATTGATTTATCTGCGGCTGGTGTGAGCGTCAACCAGACTGCGATCCGGGTTTAGCGGACGAGCGAAAAGCGGCACTTCGGTGCCGTTTTTTTTGCGTCGACGGTGTTCAGGTGGTCAGATCCACGCGGCGCCAATCGCTTACTAAAAACTTGCGGCAGGCCACTCGCTTCACATAAGATGCGAACAATTCCCATTTACATTGCGACACCGTGATTCGCCGTTTCCCCTCATTTTCCATTCCGCCGGCTCGCCCATGAGGCGGCAACTCGTCCGCCTGCACCGCTGGTTCGGTGTCGCCATTGCGCTGTTTCTGTTCGTCGCCGGCCTGACCGGCGCGATCATCGCGTGGGATCACGAACTCGATGCGGCGCTGAACCCGTCGTTCTTCAAAGCGCGCACCGCCGGCCCGGCGCTACCGGGACTCGAGTTGGCCCGCCGCGTCGAAGCGGCCGATCCGCGCCTGCAGGTGACGTATCTGCCGCTCGACGCTGAACCCGGCCACACGCTGCAGATGATGGTGCTGCCGCGCACCGACCCCGCGACGAAGCAGCCCTACCCGCTCGACTTCAACCAGATTGCCGTCGACCCCGCCACCGGCGACATCCAGGGGCGGCGCGAGTGGGGCGCCGTTTCACTCGCGCGGCTCAATCTGATTCCGTTCATCTACAAGCTGCACTACACGCTGCAATTGCCGTTCACCGGCGGCGTCGATATCGGCACGTGGCTAATGGGCATCGTTGGGATCGTGTGGCTGTTCGACAGCGTGGTCGCCCTATGGCTATCGTTTCCGAGCCTCAAGGCATGGCGCAAGTCGTTCGCATTTCGTCTCGGGCGCGGCGGCTATGCGCTCACCTTCGATCTGCATCGCTCGGGCGGCGTGTGGATCTGGGGCCTGCTGGTGATCGTCGCGCTAACGTCCGTATCGATGAATCTCTCAGCGCCGGTCGTTCGGCCAATCGTGTCGCTGTTCTCGACGCTCACGCCGAATCCGGTCAACAACCCCGAAATCCTGCGTGCGCCGCATCCCGGCGACCCGGTGCTGAGTCGCGAGCACGTCGTGCAGCTAGCCGAGCAAGCCGGCAAAGCGCAGAACCTGGCGGTGCCGCCAGGTGGCCTCTACTACGCGGAATATCTGCATGCCTATGGCGTCGGCTTCTACGCAAGCGGCAACGATCACGGCGACATCGGCCTCGGCAATCCGTGGATGTATTGGGACGCGGCCACCGGCAAACTGCTCGGCGCGCAGATCCCCAGCAAGGGCACGGCGGGCGACATCTTCATGCAGGTGCAATTCCCGCTGCACTCGGGACGCATTCTCGGTCTCGGTGGGCGGATTCTGATTAGCGCGATGGGGATTGCGATCGCCGTGCTGAGCGCAACGGGACTACTGATCTGGCTGAAGAAACTGAATGCGCGCCGCCGTTCGGCACAAAACGCTCGGCTCGCGCTGGACGCGCGGGATGCGGGTGGCACCGCAATGCAGCCCTGATCTGAAGAGGGCGCGCCCGACTCATTCGGGGCAAGCTTGCAGCGGGGTGATGCGGCCACGGTTTGGCCGCCCCACTGCAAGCGCATCAGCTACGCTTAACGAAACACCACCGTCTTGCTGCCGTTCAACACGACGCGGTGCTCGACATGCCATTTCACCGCGCGCGCAAGCGTCACGCATTCGACGTCGCGGCCGATCGCCGTCAGTTGCTCCGGCGTCATGCTGTGGTCGACACGCTCCACGCCCTGCTCGATGATCGGACCTTCGTCGAGATCCGTCGTCACGTAGTGAGCCGTTGCACCGATCAGCTTCACGCCGCGATCGAATGCCTGGTAATACGGCTTCGCGCCCTTGAAGCTCGGCAGGAACGAATGGTGAATATTGATCGCGCGGCCGGCGAGCGATTCGCACAGTTGCGGCGACAGAATCTGCATGTAGCGCGCGAGCACCACCAGATCCGCTTGATGCTCGTCGATCACTTCGAGCACGCGCGCTTCCTGCGCGGCCTTCGCGTCGGGTGTGCCGCCCATCAGCGGGAAGTGATGGAACGGAATGTCGTAGCTGGCCGCGAGCTGATAGAACTCCTTGTGGTTCGAGATGATCGCCGGAATCTCGATACCCAATTGACCGGTGCGATAGCGGAACAAGAGGTCGTTCAGGCAATGCCCGATCTTCGACACCATGATGATGACGCGCGGCTTCACCGACGCATCGTGCAATTCCCAGCGCATACCGAACTGCTCAGCGAGCGTGGCGAACGACGTACGCAACACGTCCTGGCCCGGATCGCCGCCGACCTGCTGAAAATGCACGCGCATGAAGAACTCGCCGGTGCGGCTGTCGCCGAACTGCGCGGAGTCGAGAATATTGCTGCCACGTTCGAACAGAAAGCCCGAAACCGCGTGGACGATGCCGGGCCGGTCGGCGCACGACAGTTTGAGGATAAAGCTGTGATCGGTCGACATGACCTGGGTGACTCCCTTCTTCAGTGCGTGATTTGTTCGATGTGTCTTATTCGATGCCGCGTGCTACAGCGTGAGATCTGGCTTGTCCGCCGAACCTGCACCCGCGCCTGACTAGCGCTTATGCAAGCACCGGTGGCGCGAACAACTTATCGATGCCCGAACACGCGTCTTCGTCGATCCAGCGGCGGCGCAGCAGGCAGTCCAGCGTGGCCAGACTCGCATCCACGGTCATTGCGCCTTCTTCGATCCAGAGCGCCACTTCGTCGATACGCGCGAGCCGGTGTTCACCCACTTCGCCGTCCTGATTGCGCGGCGAGAAATCAGCCGGCAGCGCGAGATCGTAGATAAAAATCTGTTCGGCCTGCGTGCCTTCCGGCAACGATTGCAGGACATGCGCGGTGCGCCCGGCCGTGGCGCGCGCGGCGATCTCCTCGGGAATGCCGGCTTCTTCCCAGCACTCCTTGATGATCGTCGCCTCGATGCCAAAGCCCCAGCCGATCCCGCCCGCGACGACATTGTCGAGCATGCCTGGGTCGGTGGCCTTGGTGTCGCTGCGGCGCGCGATCCACAATTGCGGGGCGCCATCCGCGTATTCTACGACGCCGTTCAGATGCACCGCGTAGGTCATCGTGCCGAAGAAGCGCGACGCCGCGCGTTCGATGTACGCGAGCGGCGGCGCATCGAACGCATTGCGGATCGCGTAAGTCTCGTTGCGCCAGCCGGGAATACGGCCCTCGGCGGCAAGCGCACCGATCACGGAACCGAGTGCCGCGCTGCGCAGATCGACAGTATTGAACACAGGCGCGAGCGTGATACGCGTACTGTCGATTTCAAACACATCGGGCCAACGCGCGAGCAACGGCACATCAGTCGAGCGAATCCAGCCGACCTGCTCGGCGTCGATCCAGAACGGCAGATGCGCGTGTATGTCGAAGTGGCGCGCGGCGGTGATGCAAGGCAAAGTCATTCAAAGCTCCAAACTGGTCTTCTGCCGCGTTCGGTTGGTGTCAGCCGGGGCAGCAGCGTCAATCGCGTCAATCACGCAAGGCAACGCGAATCCCAATCGCGATGAACGTCGCACCAGCAAGCCGATCAAGCCACACGCCCACGCGCGGCCGGCGCTTCAGCCAGCCGCCGATCATCCCCGCGCACACGCCGAACAGCGAAAACACCACCACGGTCTGCAACATGAACAACACGCCGAGTTCGAGCATCTGCACCGTGACGCTTTGCGTGCCGTGCGGCTGTACGAATTGCGGCAGGAATACGACGAAGAACAGCGTCACCTTCGGATTCAGCAGATTGCCGAGCACGCTCTGGCGAAACACCGCCTTCAACGGTTGCGGCGCGCGCTCGTGCGCGGTGGCGAGGCCCTGGCTGCGCAACGCCTTGATGCCGATCCAGATCAGATAGGCGGCGCCGGCCAGCTTGATCACTTCAAAGGCAACCGGCGACGAACGGAGCAACGCGGCCACGCCAAGCGCGGCCAACGTGGTGTGAAACGTGATGCCGGCGGCAAAGCCGAGCGCGGCGACGAGTCCCGCCGCGCGGCCTTGTGAGATGCCACGCGCGAGCACTTGCAGATTGTCGGGGCCGGGCGCCATCGTGATAGCGATCGAGGTTGCGAGGAACAACAGGAAGTTGGGCATCTTTTCTTACCTTCGTTGTGTGCAGGAAGAAGCTGGCATCGAGCGATCAATGGCCGCCGAATTCAGTCACCGTATAGAGCGGCAGGCCCGCTTTGCGCAGCAACGCCGAGCCGCCGAGGTCAGGCAGATCGATAATCGCCGCCCCTTCGATCACCACCGCGCCGAGCCGCTCGAGCAGAATCTTGCCGGCCATCATCGTGCCGCCGGTGGCGATCAGATCGTCGATGATTACGACGCGGTCGCCCGGCTTGCAGGCGTCCTCGTGAATCTCGACGGTCGCGGTGCCGTATTCCAGTTCATAGGATTGCGCGACCCGCTTGTACGGCAGCTTGCCCTGCTTGCGGATCGGAATGAAGCCGAGGTTCAGCTCGTAAGCCAGAATCGGCCCGATGATGAAGCCGCGCGCGTCCAGCCCGGCGATGTAGTCGAGCTTCGCGTCGATATAGCGCTGGACGAACAGATCGATCAGCACGCGGAGCGACTTCGGCTCCTGCAGGAGCGGCGTGATGTCGCGAAACTGCACGCCCGGCTGTGGCCAGTCGGGCACCGTGCGGATGTGGCTTTTGATGTAGTCGGCCGCATCGAGCGGCGCGCTCGCGAGCGCGTTGGACATGATGTCTCCGGATGGACCTCGGTGGGTCCGATGAAAGGCTAAATCAGGTGCGGCCGGCTTAGGCGCGGCCCGCAACACCGGCCTGGCGAAACCACACCAGGCAACGCCACGCCGGCCGTACCCGTTGCTAGGCCGCAGCGGCGCCCGCACGGCGATGCTTCGAAAGCAGCTCTTCGGCTTCGGCCAACTGCTCGGGCAGACCGCGCAACACCACGATATCGCTCGCGCGCAGCTTGGTGGACGGGTCCGGCTCGACGCCGCGAATGCCGTGCCGGCGAATCGCCGTCACCTCGACGCCCAGATCGAACAGGCCCAATTCCGCCAGCGTTCGGCCCACCGCGTCCGAGTTTTCGTCGACCGGGACCGATTGTAGCCGCACCTGTTCGTGGCCGTCGTCGTCTTCCATGTCGTCCGCGCCGTGGAAATAGCCGCGCAGCAACGCGTAGCGCTCGTCGCGCATTTCCTCGACCCGCCGCACCACGCGCCGCATCGGCACGCCCATCAGCACCAGCGTGTGCGAGGCCAGCATCAGGCTGCCCTCGACGATTTCCGGAATCACTTCGGTCGCGCCGGCGGCCAGCAGCTTTTCCAGATCGGCGTCGTCGACGGTACGAACGATCACCGGCAGCGTGGGCTCCAGCTCGTGAATATTGTGTAACACGCGCAATGCCGACGGCGTGTTCGCGTAGGTAATCGCGATCGCCGCGGCGCGATGGATACCGGCGGCAAGCAGCGATTCGCGCCGCCCCGCATCGCCGAACACCACGGACTCACCTGCTGCCGCCGCGGCCTGCACGCGATCGGGGTCCAGGTCCAACGCGACATACGACAGACCTTCATGCTCCAGCATGCGCGCCAGATTCTGCCCGGCCCGGCCGTAGCCGCAAATGATCACGTGACCGCTTTGCTTCAGGCTCTGCGTTGCAATGCGCGTCATCTGCAAGGACTGCATCATCCATTCAGTCGACGACAGCCGCAGCACGATTCGATCGGCGTTCTGGATCATGAAGGGCGCGGCCAGCATCGACAGCAGCATCGCCGCGAGAATCGCCTGCAGCAGGGTGGCGTCGACAAGATGCTTGTCGAGTATCAGGTTCAGCAGCACGAAGCCGAACTCGCCGGCTTGCGCAAGGCCGATACCGGTGCGCATCGCGACACCCGGCGACGCACCGAACAGGCGCGAGAGCCCGGTCACCATCACCGCCTTCAGCAGGATCGGACCAACCAGAAAGCCGAGCACGATGAACGGATGCTCCCAGATCACACGCGGATTCAGCAGCATGCCGGTCGTGACGAAGAAGAGGCCCAGCAGCACGTCGCGAAACGGCTTGATGTCCTCTTCCACCTGATGCCGGTAAGGCGTTTCGGCGATCAACATGCCGGCGATGAACGCGCCGAGCGCGAGCGACAGGCCGAACTTGTCCGTGATGAACGCCGCGCCGAGCGTCACCAGCAGCAGATTAAGGATGAACAGTTCCTGCGAACGGCGGCGCGCGACCACGTTGAACCAGCGCGTCATGAAGCGCTGCCCCACTATTAACAATAGGGCCAACGCCACGACGATCTTGATCGCGGCCACCCCGAGCGCGCTGACGAGATTATTCGAATCGCCGCCCAGCGCCGCAATGACGATCAACAGCGGCACCACCGCCAGATCCTGGAACAGCAGAACGCCGAAGATATTGCGGCCGTGCTCGGTTTCGATCTCGAGCCGCTCGGCCAGCATCTTGCTGACGATCGCCGTCGACGACATCGCCAACGCGCCGCCCAGCGCCACGCTCGCCTGCCACGTGATGTGCACCCAGCGCTCCAGCACGAAGCCGAGCGTGACCGCCACGGCAATCGTGCCGATCACCTGCAACAGACCCAAGCCGAACACGAGCCGGCGCATCGAGCGCAGTTTGGAAAGCGAAAACTCCAGCCCGATGGAAAACATCAGGAACACGACGCCGAATTCGGCCAAATTCTGTGCGCCCGCCGAGTCCGGAATCAAACCGAACGCGTGCGGCCCAACGACGATGCCGACCGTCAGATAGCCGAGCATCGGCGGAAGATTCAGAAAGCGAAAAGTCACCACTCCGGCCACTGATGCCAGCAGCAGGAACAGCGTCATTTCGAGGGGGGAAATCATCGGCTAAAACGCATCGGTAAAGCGTCCTCGTTCGTCAGCGGAACCGCGCACGAGAAACGCCGTGCGACAAGGTTGAGGGGCCGGTAAAGGCAGCAATAAAGACAGCGGCTTGGCACAGCAGGCCCGGCGCGGCGAACAAGCGCCTTTGCTATACTCCGCGAATGATAGCGAAAATCAATGGCGACCGGGCACTCGCGCTCGCTCGCGACGTGCTCGACATCGAAGCGGACGCCGTGCGCGCGCTTCGCGATCAACTCGACGATGGTTTCGTCGGGGCGGTCGACTTCATCCTGGGTTGCCGTGGACGCGTTGTCGTTTCCGGCATCGGCAAATCCGGCCACGTGGCTCGCAAGCTCGCGGCCACGCTCGCCAGCACCGGCACACCGGCGTTCTTCGTTCACCCGGCGGAAGCGAGTCATGGCGACCTCGGCATGGTGACGGCAGACGACGTGTTCCTCGCGCTGTCCAATTCCGGCGAAACTGAAGAACTCGTGGCGATCCTGCCGCTCATCAAGCGGCTCGGTGCGAAGCTGATTGCGATGACGGGCCGTCCGTCGTCGAGTCTCGCACAACTGGCCGACGTTCATCTGAATTCTGGCGTGTCAAAAGAAGCCTGTCCGATGAATCTTGCGCCCACCGCCAGCACCACCGCCGCGCTCGCGCTCGGCGATGCGCTCGCGGTCGCGGTGCTGGACGCGCGCGGCTTCGGCGCGGACGACTTCGCCCGCTCGCATCCGGGCGGCGCGCTCGGCCGGCGCCTGCTGACTTATGTGCGCGACGTGATGCGCACCGACGACCAGGTGCCGAAGGTGACGCCTGACGCGACCGTGCGCGACGCATTGTTCCAGTTGACCGCCAAACGCATGGGCATGACGGCGATCGTCGATCACAACGATCACGTAACCGGCATCTTCACCGACGGCGACCTGCGCCGCGTGCTCGAACGCGACGGCGATTTCCGCGAACTGTCGATTGCCTCGGTCATGACCGCCGGCCCGCGCACCATCGGTCCGGATCACCTTGCTGTCGAAGCCGTGGAACTGATGGAGCGCCACCGCATCAATCAGATGCTGGTCGTCGACGAAGCAGGCAAGCTGATCGGCGCACTCAACATGCACGACCTGTTCTCGAAGAAGGTGATCTGATGCCCGTCGCCCCCCTTACCGCCACTGAACGCGCAAGCCGCGTCAAGCTGATGATTTTCGACGTCGACGGCGTGCTGACTGACGGCGGCCTGCTGTTTACGGCGGAAGGCGACACGATGAAGGGCTTCAACTCGATGGACGGCCACGGCATGAAGCTGCTGCGCCAGGCCGGCATCGAAACGGCGATCATCACCGGGCGCAAGTCGGGCATCGTCGCGGTGCGGGCGAAGGAAATGAACATCGCCCACGTCTATCAGGGCGTGCAAGACAAACCCCAGGCGTTCGCCGACCTGCTCAAGCAAACCGGCATGACGGCGGAAGAATGCGGCTATATGGGCGACGACTGGGTCGATCTCGGCGTGATGCTGAAGGTCGGCTTCGCGGCGGCGCCGGCCAATTCGCATCCTGAAGTGATTGCGCGTGCCCATTGGGTCAGCGAGGCGCGTGGCGGCCACGGTGCGGCGCGCGAAGTCTGCGACACCCTGCTGCGCGCGCAGCACAAATATGACGCGCTGCTCGCGGCAGCCTGTAGCGGCGAACAGCGAGGCCTCGTCGGATGAATCGGTTTCGCTGGACCTCACTGATTCCGCTCGTCGCGATGGCCGCGCTCGCCGGCATTACATGGTGGCTGCTGCAAGCCACGCTGCCGCGGCAGAACGAAGGCGTGGCGCGCCCCAAGGAGCACACGCCCGACTACTTCGCGGACGACTTCTCGGTTTCCGAACTCGATCAGTCGGGCTCGACGCAATACCGTCTGACCGCCCAGTCTCTGGTTCATTACGAGGATGACGAGCTGAGCGACCTGGTCAAGCCGGCCATGCGCGCCTTCCAGCCCGGCAAGCCGATCGTCACCGCGACCGGCGACACCGGCAAGGTGAACGGCGACGCCTCGATCGTCGATCTGTACGACAACGCGCGCATCGTGCGGGCCGCCGGCAACGGCGATCCGCAGATGCAGGCAGATTCGCAGCATTTTAGGGTGCTGGTCAACGACGATGTGATCGAGACCGAAAAGCCGGTTAAACTTCAGCGCGGCATGTCTGTGATGACTGCCAGCGGCATGAACTACAACAACGTCACCCGGGTGATGCAACTGTTCGGCAATGTGAAGGGCGCGATTGCCGCGTCCGAAGGCTCCGTCAGCTCGCCCAAGCAACCCGGGTAATCCATTCCAGGCGTGACTGCATGAACGAATCGTTCCCCCGTTTTGATACCGGCCGCTCGCGCACCCTGTCCGCGTGCCGCGCCGGACTCGCTGCGCTGATTGTCGCGCTGCCGCTTGCCGGCTTCGCGCCGCTTGCGCATGCCGACCGCGCCGACAAGGACAAGCCGCTGAACGTCGAAGCGGACAATATGACTTACGACGACCTCAAACAGGTCAATATCTTCACCGGCCACGTGGTCGCCACCAAAGGCACGATCGTGATCAGGGCCGATCGGGTCGAAGTGACGCAAGATCCGCAGGGCTACCAGTACGCCACCGGCACGTCGAGCGGCGGCAATCTGTCGTATTTCCGCCAGAAGCGCGAAGGCCTCGATGAATACATCGAAGGCACGGCTATTCGGATCGACTACGACGGCAAGCAGGATTTGACCACGCTCACCACCAACGCCACCGTCAAGCGCCTGCAAGGCCTCTCGACGGTGATGGACCAGGTGCACGGCAGCGTCATTACCTATGACGGCCAGAGCGACTTCTACACCGCGAAGGCGGGTAAGGACGTCGCCGGCCCGGGCAACCCGACCGGCCGCGTGCGCGCCATGCTGGCGCCGCGCAATGGCGGCGCAGCGCCCTTGAACGGCGCGTCGGCCACGCTCGCGCCGTCCACCACCATCCAGGGAGCACCGAACCAGTGAGTTCCTCCGCGTCCCTCCCGAATCGCAAACCGGCCGGCACCAGCAGTTCGCTGGCGGTCCGCAACCTGAAGAAGCGTTACGGCTCGCGCACGGTCGTCAAAGACGTCTCGCTCGACGTGAAAAGTGGTGAAGTGGTCGGCCTGCTCGGCCCCAACGGCGCCGGCAAGACCACCTCGTTCTACATGATCGTCGGCCTCGTGCCGCTTGATGCAGGTGAAATTGACCTGGACGGCAAGTCGATCAGCTTGCTGCCGATTCACAAACGTGCGTCATTGGGCTTGTCGTATCTGCCGCAGGAAGCGTCGGTGTTCCGCAAGCTCAGCGTCGAGGAAAACATTCGCGCGGTGCTGGAATTGCAGGTTGAAGACAACGGCAAGCGGCTCAGCAAGGACACCATCACGAACCGCACTGAAGCCTTGCTCGACGAACTGCAGATCGCTCACCTGCGTGAAAATCCGGCGCTGTCGCTGTCGGGCGGCGAGCGCCGGCGGGTTGAAATTGCCCGTGCGCTGGCCACCAATCCGAGCTTTATTCTGCTCGACGAACCGTTCGCGGGCGTCGATCCGATCGCGGTGCTGGAAATCCAGAAGATCGTCAAGTTTCTGAAGCAGCGCAATATCGGCGTGCTGATCACCGACCACAACGTGCGCGAAACCCTCGGCATCTGTGATCACGCCTACATCATCAGCGACGGCAGCGTGCTGGCCGCCGGTGCGCCGAGCGACATCATCGAAAACGAAAGCGTGCGGCGCGTCTATCTGGGCGAGCACTTCCGCATGTAAGTGCACAAAGGATTGCCGGCGGCGCGAGCGTGCGTCCGCCGGACCCTTTGCGGCATCCGCACATCAGCATTTTTGACTTGGGCCGTCCCGCGCCCAGCGCCGCCGAAACGGGCGCACGCGTAATTGCGAGTGTCGCAATGTATCGCGGTCGTGGCAAACTCTCTACAATGAATCTCAACTTGCCATGAAAGCCAGCCTCCAACTCCGCCTATCGCAGCATCTTGCGCTGACCCCGCAACTGCAGCAGTCCATCCGGCTGCTTCAGCTGTCCACGCTCGAACTGCAGCAGGAAGTCGCAATGGCGATCTCGCAGAATCCGCTCCTCGAGAATGAGGACGACTGGATCGCGAGTCCCCTGCGCGTGGCGGCCGACGGCTCGCTGATCACCCAGGCGCCCAATTCCGCCCCACCGCCCGACCAGATGGGCGGCAATACGTCGTCTTCGTCCACCAGCAGCAGCGAGCGCGCCGAGAACGGCGAGCCGCAGGGTGTCGACGAATACAACGGCCTCGCGAGCGACAACAACGGCGACGCGTCGCAATGGGATCTTGGCGACTACGGCCGCTCCGGCAACGCCTCAGACGACGACGATCTGCCGCCGCTGCAAATCCACGAATCGAGCACCTCGCTGCGCGATCACCTGATGGCGCAACTTCGCGTCACCCAGGCGAGCCAGCGCGACCGCGCGCTGATCACCTTCCTGATCGAATCGCTCGACGACGACGGCTATCTTTCCGCCACGCTCGAGGAAGTGCTGACCGATCTGCCCGAAGAGCTCGAGGTCGATCTCGACGAAATGAACGCCGCGCTTGCGCTGCTGCATAGCTTCGACCCGGCAGGGGTCGGCGCGCGCTCCGCGTCCGAGTGCCTCAAGCTGCAATTGCTGCGGCTCGAACAGTCGTCTACGCGCACGCTTGCGCTCGACATCGTCGCCCATCATCTGGAACTGCTCGCGGCGCGCGATTTCACGCGCCTGCGCAAACACCTGAAGGCGAACGACGACGATCTACGCGATGCGCATGTGTTGATCCGCTCGCTCGAGCCGTTTCCCGGCGCCGCTTACGGCAAGGCGGAAGCGGACTATGTCGTGCCGGACATCATGGTGCGCAAAACGGCACAGGGCTGGCAGGCAGAGCTGAATCCGGAAGTGGTGCCCAAGCTGCGTATCAACCACCTGTACGCGAATATTCTGCGTAATAACCGGGGCGATCCGGGCAGCGGATCGTTGCGCCAGCAACTGCAGGAAGCACGCTGGCTGATCAAAAATATCCAGCAGCGTTTCGAAACGATCCTCAGGGTCGCGCAAGCCATTGTCGAGCGTCAAAAGAGCTTTTTTGTCCACGGCGAAATTGCCATGCGCCCCTTGGTTTTGCGAGAAATTGCTGATACGCTGGGCCTACACGAGTCAACTGTCTCCCGTGTGACAACCGGTAAATACATGCTGACCCCATTCGGGACGCTTGAATTTAAGTACTTCTTCGGATCACACGTTTCGACTGACACGGGCGGCGCGGCGTCTTCCACAGCGATTCGCGCGCTCATCAAGCAACTGATAGGAGCGGAAAACCCGAAATCTCCTCTTTCAGACAGCCGCATAGCCGAACTGCTGGCGGAACAGGGCTTCGTGGTCGCACGGCGTACCGTTGCGAAGTATCGCGAGGCCCTCAAGATTCCGGCAGTCAACCTGCGCAAGTCTCTGTAGCCCGCCGCCTCCCGCGACGGGCATTTACCGGCCGCTCCGCAGTTGGCGGACAGGCCGGCCGATGCGACCTGCCAGAAGTCAGTCACCGGGGGGCGACTCAGGCAAGCCGACAGATCGACCGGACCTTCGTCATCGTGCGGAACAAGCGGCCTCTAGCTTGGAGAAGCACTATGAATCTGCAGATCAGTGGACACCACCTCGAAGTAACGCCTGCGTTGCGCGAATACGTGATCACCAAACTGGATAGGGTGCTAAGACATTTTGATCAGGTCATCGACGGCAGTGTGGTCCTCTCGGTCGACAACCACAAGGAAAAGGAAAAGCGTCAAAAGGTTGAAATCAACCTGCATCTGAAGGGCAAAGATATCTTCGTCGAGAGCTGTGACAGCGATCTCTACGCTGCGATCGATCTGATGATCGACAAGCTCGACCGGCAAGTGATACGCCATAAGGATCGCCTGCAAGGCCATCAGCACGATGCAATCAAGTACCAGCCGGCGCCGCTACTGGACGTGCCGCCGCAATAAGGAAGATTAGAAGGTCTGTTTGCTTTCCTTCGTTTTCCTCATTCGCCCGCATTTGCCCGCATTTGCGTATCCCCAGCCAAACCGCCCGAGACCGGGCGGTTTTTCGTTTCAGGGCGCGTTTTTCAGGCAGCCGGGCAGACCGGATCAATCCTGCGAAGAAACCCATGATGCATGGATGGCGCGCCGCACCATCCGTGGCTACCCTGTTCTATAATGTTCCGGTTACCATCGGGGTCAAGTTAGCTCAAACGGAAATCGGTCGGCCGGAGTCCTGCGCTTTCGGACTCCAACGCACGTCGCCGTGAGCCTCAAACGAATGGAACATCACTCAAACGCCCCAGCGAGGAGAACCCAGGCCACGTTTTCGCCTGTCAACATGAATCGTTTAGCCAAATTTCTTCCCCTCGAGAACGTCGTCGTCGGACTATCGGTCACCAGCAAGAAGCGCGTGTTCGAGCAAGCGGGCCTGATCTTCGAGAACCAGAACGGCATCGCCCGTAGCACGGTCACTGACAATCTGTTTGCGCGTGAGCGCCTCGGATCGACGGGGCTTGGTGAAGGCGTCGCGATTCCGCATGGCCGGATCAAAGGCTTGAAGCAGCCGCTCGCCGCATTTGTCCGTCTTGCCGAACCCATCCCCTTCGAATCGCCCGACGGTCAGCCGGTCTCGCTGCTGATCTTCCTGCTCGTGCCCGAGCAGGCCACCCAGCAGCACCTCGAAATTCTCTCGGAAATCGCCCAGTTGCTGTCCGATCGCGAAGCCCGCGAGCGCCTGCACACGGAAGAAGACCGCGAATCGTTGCATCGCCTGCTCACTCAGTGGCAACCTTGATGCATCGGCGGTTATCCGCACGTCGCCTATTCACCCGGCTTCCCGCCTGCAGGCGGGTACAGCCAGGCGAGGTGCGCGGTCCGCGTTAACGAGGCCGCATCCTTTCCCAGGCAAGCGGTCCACACGGGAGTCACCGACTCATGGATACGTCCAGCATCAACGCCCAGAGCATTTTCGACGACAACGCCGCCATGCTGAAGTTGAGCTGGCTGACGGGGCATGAAGGCTGGGAACGCGGCTTTTCTTCGGAATCGGTCGCCAATGCCACGTCGAGCGCCGACCTTGTCGGCCACTTGAACCTGATCCACCCGAACCGGATTCAGGTGCTCGGCGACGCCGAAATCGACTACTACAAGCGCCAAACCGACGAAGACCGCTCGCGCCACATGGCCGAGCTGATTGCGTTGGAGCCGCCGTTTCTGGTGGTGGCGGGCGGCGTCGCCGCGCCGCCGGAACTGGTGCTGCGCTGCACGCGCTCGTCCACGCCGCTTTTCACCACGCCGATGTCCGCCGCTGCGGTGATCGACAGCCTGCGCCTCTACATGTCGCGCATTCTGGCGCCGCGCGCCACGCTGCATGGCGTGTTTCTCGACATTCTCGGTATGGGCGTGCTGCTCACCGGCGATTCCGGCCTCGGCAAGAGCGAACTCGGGCTGGAACTGATCAGCCGCGGCCACGGCCTTGTCGCCGACGACGCCGTGGATTTCGTGCGCCTTGGGCCGGATTTTGTCGAAGGGCGCTGCCCGCCGCTGCTGCAAAACCTGCTTGAAGTGCGCGGCCTGGGCCTGCTCGACATCAAGACGATCTTCGGTGAAACCGCGGTGCGCCGCAAAATGAAGCTGAAACTGATCGTGCAACTGGTACGTCGTCCGGACGGCGAATTCCAGCGGCTGCCGCTGGAAAGCCAAACCGTCGACGTGCTCGGCTTGCCGATCAGCAAAGTCACGATTCAGGTGGCGGCCGGCCGCAACCTCGCGGTTCTGGTCGAAGCGGCCGTGCGCAACACGATCCTGCAACTGCGCGGCATCGATACGCTGCGCGACTTCATGGATCGCCAGCGTCTGGCCATGCAGGACCCGGACAGCCAGTTTCCCGGCAAATTGATCTGAATCCGCGCGCCCCCGCGCACCGTGTGACGTCCGCAGCCAACGGCAGGCTGCGACGGCGCGCACACGGGGACCAGATGCTATGATGAACTGTACGGATTTCACGACTCCATGCGCATAATCCTGATCACCGGTATTTCCGGCTCCGGCAAATCAGTTGCCCTGAACGCGCTTGAAGACGCAGGCTATTACTGCGTCGACAATCTGCCGCCGCGTTTTTTGCCGCAACTGGCCAACTATCTCGCCGACGACGGCCAGGAACGCCTCGCGGTCGCCATCGACGCGCGCTCGAGCGCTTCGCTCGACGAAATGCCCGCGATGATCCGCGACCTGTCGCGCGCCCACGACGTGCGCGTGCTCTTCCTGAACGCAAGCACGCAGTCACTGATTCAACGCTTTTCCGAAACACGCCGCCGCCATCCGCTGTCCGGTTCCACGGCGCATGATGCAGACGTCGGCCTGTTGACGTCGCTCGCCGAAGCGATCGAGCGCGAACGCGAACTCGTGGCGGGCCTCGCCGAATTCGGCCATCAGATCGACACCAGCAATCTGCGCGCGAACGTGCTGCGTGCGTGGGTCAAACGCTTCATCGAGCAGGAAGACGCGGGGCTCGTGCTGATGTTCGAGTCCTTCGGCTTTAAACGCGGCGTGCCGCTCGACGCCGATTATGTTTTCGACGTACGCACGCTGCCGAACCCGTACTACGATCACGAATTGCGGCCGCTCACAGGCCTCGACCAACCGGTGCGGGATTTTCTCGACGCGCTGCCGGTCGTGCATGAAATGATCGACGACATCGAAAAATTTCTCGCCAAATGGTTGCCGCATTTCCGTGACGACAACCGCAGTTATCTGACGGTCGCGATCGGTTGTACGGGCGGCCAGCACCGCTCGGTATTCATTGCTGAGACGCTCGCCGCGCGTCTCGCAACGTCGGCGAATGTCATTGTGCGGCACCGCGATGCGCCGGTGGACATCGGCGAATCATCGAAGTTAGTGGCTTAACCGGCCGCATCGCGCGGCCTCAACTCGAAGCGTTGCGCCATGTCTTCTACGCCTACTGTGCTTGCCGATGTGCCGCTATTTCCGCTGCATACGGTGCTGTTCCCTGACGGGCTGCTGCCCCTGAAAATCTTCGAAGCGCGCTACCTCGATATGGCGCGCGATTGTCTGCGTGAAAAAACGCCGTTTGGTGTGTGTCTGCTGAAAAGCGGCGCGGAAGTGGCGCGCGACGAAGAGCCTTCGGTGCCCGAAGCAATTGGCTGTCTCGCCGAAATCGAAGAGTGCGATGTCGAAGCCTTCGGCATGCTGCTGATTCGGGCACGTGGCACGCGGCGGTTTCGCCTGCTGTCGCATCGCGTGGAAAGCAGCGGCTTGCTGGTCGGCATGGCGGAGCCGCTCGGCGAAGACATCCCGCTCGAGGGCAATGAGCAACTGGCCAAATTCGGGGCGTGCGCGGAAGTGCTCGAGCGGATCATCGCCACGATCCGTGAACGCGACCCGGACAGCTTGCCGTTCGCGGAACCGTTCAGGCTGGAAGATCCGTCATGGGTGTCGAACCGGCTCGCGGAAGTGTTGCCGATCGCCCTTCGTGCAAGGCAAAAGTTGATGGAGTTGCAGGACGCCGGCGCGCGAATCGACGTGGTTCATCACTATATGCAGCAGCATCAGCTGCTTTGATTTGACGTGCTTTCGGCTCGGGGCTGGCTAGATCAGCGAGCCGTGCAGACTATCCAGTAGTTTGCGCACCGGCGCGGGCACACCGAACGAATCGAGATCGCTTAACGCGACCCATGCAGTGTCCGCATCGTTAAGCGCAGCCAATGCGCCCACGCCGCGATCCAACTCAGCGAGCCGCGGCTCGATATCCAGCTTGAAATGCGTGAAGACGTGCGTGAGCGGCGCGAGCGGCGAGACCGCTCCGTCGCCACCGAAGGCACGCGCACGCTCGGCGAGTGCGGCTTCGTCGGCGGCTTCGGGCAGGCTCCACAAGCCACCCCAGATGCCCGAGGGCGGGCGCTTTTCCAGCATCACGGCGTTACCGTCGCGCAGCACCAGCATCCATGTGCGGCGCGTCGGCACGGCTTTCTTCGGCCGTGACGTGGGCAGTTCACGCTGACGTCCGGTCACGTTGGCCACGCAGTCCGCGGCGAACGGACAACGCAGGCAATCCGGCTTGCCGCGCACGCACAACGTTGCGCCAAGGTCCATCAGGCCTTGCGTATATGCACTGACATCATCGTCCGATGCGTTGGACGGGAGCAGCGATTCCGCCAGCGTCCACATCGCATTCTCGACTTTCTTTTCGCCCGGAAAACCTTCAACGCCGAATACGCGTGCCAACACGCGCTTCACGTTACCGTCGAGAATCGTGGCGCGCGCGCCAAACGCGAAAGAGGCGATCGCCGCTGCCGTCGAGCGACCGATGCCCGGCAATTCAGCAAGCTCGTCCGCCGACGCGGGAAACGCACCGCCATGCTGCTCGACGACCACCTGCGCGCAGCGATGCAGATTGCGTGCGCGCGAGTAATAGCCGAGGCCGGCCCACAACGCCATCACGTCGTCTGCCGGCGCCGCGGCGAGCGAGGCAACATCCGGACAACGCGCAAGAAATTTTGCGTAGTACGGAATCACCGTCGATACCTGGGTCTGCTGCAGCATGATTTCCGACAGCCAGATGCGATACGGATCGCGCGTGTTCTGCCAGGGCAGGTCATGACGGCCATGCTGGCGCTGCCATGCAATCAGCCGCGTGGAAAAATCAGACATGACGGGAAAAGCGGGCGTAACGGACGAGGCGGACGGGCTTATACGAGAAGGCATCGAAAATTTAGCGCTGGCAGGTGGGACAGAAATACGTAGAACGCTGCCCCTGCACGATCTGTTTGATCGGCGTTCCACACACGCGGCATGGCAGCCCCGCGCGATCATAGACGAAATAGTCGAGCTGGAAGTAACCGCTTTCGCCATCGCTGCCGACGAAATCGCGCAGCGTGCTGCCGCCCTTCTCGATCGCTGCGGCGAGCGTGACGCGCACCGCGTCGGCCAGCAGATCGTAGCGCACGAGCGAGACACGGCCCGCCGCGGTGGTGGGCCGGATACCGGCGCGAAAGAGACTTTCGGACGCGTAGATATTACCCACGCCGACCACGATTTCCCCTGCCAGCAACGCCTGCTTCACCGACACCTTGCGCCCGCGCGTGAGCCGGTGCATCAACGCGCCGGAGAACGCCGGTGAAAACGGCTCGACACCGAGGCCCGCGAGCAGCGGATGCTCGAGCACGTCGCCGGCTTCGCGCGGGTGCCACAGCACCGCGCCGAAGCGCCGCGGATCGCGATAGCGCAAAATGAATTCGTCGAAAATCCAGTCGATGTGATCATGTTTCGCCGCAGCCGGCGGACGCGGCACATGGCGCAGCACACGCAGCGTGCCGGTCATGCCCAGATGCACAATGAACCAGCCGGCGTCGATTTCGAACAGCAGATACTTGCCCCGCCGTTCGACCTTGCGCACCACGCTGCCACGCAAGGTTTTCGCAAGGTCCGCCGGAATCGGCCAACGCAGCGCGGGCGTACGTACATCGACGCGTTCAACCTTGCGCCCGGACACATACGGTTCGATTCCCCTTCGGGTAACCTCAACTTCTGGCAACTCTGGCATGTCTAACTGGTCTGCAACTTGCGTGAGTGGTTGTGCGCTTATTGTAGCGAGCGCGTTACAATCGTCCGAAACATTGAACGGATTTCCATGAACTTGTCCTTCGTGAAGCTGTTTTCGAAGCGCCCGGCTAGCGCATCCCGCGTGCCGCACGCCGTGTCCGCTCGTCGCATGCTCGGTGCCGCCGTGCTCGCCGTCTGGGCGCTGGCAGCCGTGCCCGCGCACGCGCAGGACCCATCGCCAGACTCGGATGACACGTCCGTCACCCTGCCGGACCCGCTCGGCCCGGCAACGGCAGAAGACCAGAAGTCTCTGCCGGGCGTGCCGCTGTCCAGCCAGATCGTATTCCAGGTGCTCGCCGCTGAAGTCGCCTTGCAACGCGACCAGCCGGCGCCCGCCTACCAGACCTACCTCGCGCTCGCACGCGACACGCATGATCCGCGCATGGCGCAACGCGCCACGGAAATCGCGCTGGCCGCGCAAAGCCCGTCAGACGCGCTGGCCGCCGCGCAATTGTGGCAGCAGTATGCGCCGGATTCGGAACGCGCCGCACAACTCGACGCATCGCTGCTCGTGCTGTCCGGAAAGCCTGACGACGCCGCGCCGATCCTCGCCCGTGAACTCGCGAGAGTGCCGGCCGACAATCGCGGCAGCGCGATTCTGGCGCTGCAGTTGCTGCTCTCGCGCGGTCCGAACCGGATCGGCGGCTTGCATGTGCTGCAAGATCTGCTGAAGAACGACCTGAACCGGCCCGAGGCGCAGATGGCCATCGCGCGCCAGCAGCTCGTTTCGGACGACGCACCGGGCGCGCGCAAGTCGCTCGAGCAGGCGCTTGCGCTCAAGCCGGACTATTTGCCGGCCGCGCTGATGCTGTCGCAGATGGGCCCGGAGGAGCGCAAGGAAGGCATCGCGTCGCTCGAAAAGTACGTGCAGCAGAATCCGAAATCGCATGACGCGCGTCTCGCGCTCGCGCAGATGTATCTCGCGAGCGACCGTCTGGACGACGCGCAGAAGCAGTTCGAGATCATGCACAAGAACAACGCGACCGACCTCACGCCGCTGATGGCGCTCGCGCTGATCAAGATCCAGCAGAAGAATTTCACCGAGGCGCAGACCTATCTGACCCAGTACGCGCAGCAAGCCGAAAAGACGCCAGGCGCCGATCCGGGCCAGGCGTATATCTATCTTGCGCAACTGTCGCTCGAACAGAAGAACGAAGCGGCGGCGAGCGACTGGCTGAACAAGGTTTCACCAGCCAGCCAGCAATTCGTGCCGGCGCAGATCACGCGGGCACAATTGCTCGCCAAGCAGGGCAAGACTGAAGACGCGCGCAAGCTGCTGGCCAACCTGCAGGCGCCCGATCCGCGCGACCAGGCGTTGATTGCACGCACCGACGCAGCCATTCTGTTCGACGCGAAGCGCTATCCGGAAGCGGAAACACGCCTGCAACAAGCCACCGCGAATTTCCCGGACGATCCCGATCTGACCTACGACTACGCCATGGCCGCCGAAAAAACCGGCCACTACGATGTCATGGAAGCGCAACTGCGCAAGCTGATCCAGACGCAGCCGGACAATCCGCAGGCTTATAACGCGCTCGGCTATTCGCTGGCCGATCGCAATCAGCGCCTCTCGGAAGCGGACAAACTGGTCGAGAAGGCCTCGGCGCTGGCGCCGAACGACGCGTTCATCATGGACAGCGTCGGCTGGGTCAAGTACCGGATGGGCGATACGTCGGATGCCATCAAGCTGCTGCGCAAAGCGTACGACCTCCAGCCGAACGCCGAAATCGGCGCACACCTCGGCGAAGTGTTGTGGAAAACCGGAGCTCAGGATCAGGCTCGCGCCGCCTTCCGCGACGCGCGCAAGCTCGAACCGGACAACGACACACTGGTTAAAACGCTGCAACGTCTTCAGGTAAACGATCTTTGATGCGTCTTTCCCGCTTGATCTCTTATCTCCGGGCGCCGCGTGGCGCGGCGCTCGGATTCGTAGCGGCAGCGGTTGTCGCGTTGGCTGGTTGTGCATCGGTTAAGCCGCAAGGGCCGTCCACGTCGAATGCGGCAACGTCCGTCACCGCACAGACCTCGCGTGCTTATCAAGGCCGTTTCGCGGTCCAGTACAACGATCAGAACGGCCAGCAGCGCAATGCCTATGGCAACTTCACCTGGCAGGAAACGGGTGACACGGTCACCCTGCAATTGCGCAATCCGCTCGGCCAGACACTGGCGATCGTGACCTCGTCGCCGGCTTCGGCTACGCTCGAACTGCCGAACCGCCAACCGCTCACCGCCGACAATGTCTCCACGCTGATGCAGAACGCGCTCGGCTTCACGTTGCCGGTCGAAGGGCTGCGCTACTGGCTGCAGCCTTCGCCGGCGCCGACTTCGCGCGCGAAGACCGAGCAGGATCCGCAACAGCCCTCGCGCCTGAAGCAGATCACGCAGGACGGCTGGACGATCGACTACCTCGCGTATGCCGACGCGCCGGCCACCGGCGTGAAGCGCTTGAACCTGAGCCGCGCGGAACCGCCGCTCGACATCAAGCTCGTGCTGGATCAGTAGCCCAGTAGCCGCGCCCGTTCGCACAACCTTTGCCGCTTCTTCAGCGCCGCTATGGCGCATGTAGCCCTGACTCATGATTGAAACGACCGATTCGCTGCGCGATTGCCTCGCGCCAGCGAAACTGAACCTCTTCCTGCACATCACCGGCCGCCGGCCGGACGGCTATCACACGCTGCAAACCGTCTTCCAGTTGCTCGACTGGGGCGACATCCTGCACTTCACGCTGCGTGACGACGGCCTCATCACGCGCAGCACCGAGATCGCCGACGTACCGCCGGAACACGATCTCACCGTGCGTGCAGCAACGCTCCTGAAAGCGCACACCGGCTCGCCCGCAGGTGTCGATATCGAAATCGACAAGCGCCTGCCGATGGGCGCGGGCCTAGGCGGCGGCAGCTCCGATGCGGCCACCACGCTGCTCGCGCTGAACCGTCTCTGGAAGCTCGATTTGCCGCGACTGGAGTTGCAGGCGCTGGCGTTGAAACTCGGCGCGGACGTGCCATTTTTTGTTTTTGGGAAAAATGCGTTCGCACAGGGTGTCGGAGAGGCTTTAGACGTTGTACAATTGCCGCCGCGCCATTTCCTGGTGGTGACACCGAGGGTTCACGTTCCAACTGCAGCGATTTTTTCCGAAAAAGCGTTGACAAGAGATTCGAAACCCCTCATAATTACGGACTTTCCTGCAGAACTTAGCTGCAACACTGAATGGCCAGAAAGTTTTGGCCGCAATGACATGCAGCAGGTTGTCGTGGGAAAATACGCGGAAGTAGCGCAAGTGCTGCGATGGTTTGAAAACATTGCACCAGCGCGGATGTCTGGATCAGGTGCAAGTGTATTTGCAGCGTTCCGTAGTAAAGCTGAAGCAGAAGCGGCGCAAGCCAAACTGCCGGGCGAATGGAACAGCGCAGTAACTGCAAGTCTCGATCAGCATCCACTCTTTACTTTCGCGTCATAAGTTTTGCCTCGTTGAACGTTCCCTCGTTCGGTGAAGCTCAAAGTTAGTGTAGGGGAGTCGCCAAGTTGGTTAAGGCACCGGATTTTGATTCCGGCATTCGAAGGTTCGACTCCTTCCTCCCCTGCCAAAAATTCTCGCATTTCCCTCGCCCCCAGCCTGAAGTAGGTGCACGATGAGCAGCCATGACGGCCTGATGGTTTTTACTGGCAACGCAAATCCCGCGCTTGCACAGGAAGTCGTCAAAATCCTCGGTATTCCCCTCGGCAAAGCAATGGTCAGCCGTTTCTCGGACGGTGAAATCCAGGTCGAGATTCAGGAAAACGTGCGTGGCAAGGATGTCTTCGTCCTGCAATCCACGTGCGCGCCGGCGAATGACAATCTGATGGAACTGATGATCATGGTCGATGCGCTCAAGCGCGCATCCGCCGGCCGGATCACCGCAGCCATCCCCTACTTCGGTTATGCCCGTCAAGATCGACGCCCGCGTTCGGCGCGCGTCGCCATCTCGGCGAAGATCGTGGCGAACATGCTGGAAATCGCCGGCGTCGAGCGGATCATTACGATGGATCTGCACGCCGACCAGATTCAAGGTTTCTTCGACATCCCGGTCGACAATATCTACGCTACGCCCGTGCTGCTCGGCGATCTGCGCAAGCAGAACTACGAGAACCTGCTGGTCGTTTCGCCGGACGTCGGCGGCGTGGTGCGCGCCCGTGCATTGGCCAAGCAACTGAATTGCGATCTCGCGATCATCGACAAACGCCGCCCGAAGGCGAACGTTGCCGAAGTGATGAACATCATCGGTGAAGTCGAAGGCCGCACCTGCGTGATCATGGATGACATGGTCGACACGGCAGGCACGCTTTGCAAGGCAGCTCAGGTTTTGAAGGAACGCGGTGCGAAGCAGGTATTCGCTTACGCCACCCACCCGGTTCTGTCGGGCGGTGCAGGCGAGCGCATTGCAGCTTCGGCACTCGACGAACTCGTTGTTACCGATACGATCCCGCTCGGCGAAGAAGCCCGCTCGTGCGCCAAGATCCGTTCGCTGACCAGCGCCGGCCTGCTCGCCGAAACGTTCTCGCGGATTCGCCGCGGCGATTCGGTGATGTCGCTGTTCGCTGAAAGTTAAGTATTTGCGAAGGCGCAGCGCGCATAGCAGTACCGCACGCTGCACTTTTGCACAATTGGCATGAACGAACGAAGGTTCGTGCCATCGCTCTGGGGCCTCAGCCGTAATGGCTTGGAGGCCCCGTTTTTACTGCCTGGTCGCGGGCAGTGCATTGGAGATTCAACATGAAAGTAGTCGCTTTCGAGCGTTCCTTGCAAGGTACGGGTGCGAGCCGCCGCCTGCGTATCTCGGGTAAGACCCCGGGCATCGTATATGGCGCTGGTGCTGACACGCAATTGGTCGAACTGGACCACAACGCACTCTGGCACGCGCTGAAGAAAGAAGTTTTCCACTCGTCGATCCTCGAACTGGAAGTGGCAGGCAAGTCGCAACAGGTTCTGCTGCGCGACGTGCAATACCACCCGTTCCGTCAGCTCGTGCTGCACGTGGACTTCCAACGTGTCGACGCGAAGAAGAAGCTGCACACCAAGGTGCCGCTGCACTTCATGAACCAGGAAACCAACCCGGCAGTGAAGCTGTCGAGCGCGGTGATCTCGCACGTCCTCAACGAAATTGAAATCGAGTGCCTGCCGTCGGCACTGCCGGAATTCCTCGAAGTTGACCTGGCGACGATCGAAGCTGGTCATTCGCTGCACGCCAAGGACATCGTCCTGCCGGCAGGCGTGGCACTGGTTGCTCACGTTGACGCAGAAAACCCGGTCATCGCATCGGCAACGATCCCGGCTGGCGCAATCGCTGAAGGCGACGCCGCTGCTGCTGCAGGCGAAGGCGAAACGCCGGCTGCCTAAGTGCCTTCCTGGCGCTGAGCAAGCAATCCTCTCGATCCGTTTCAATGAAACGGTCGAGGTGACCCGCCGAGGTTCTCCCCGGCGGGTTTTTTTTCGGTTTTTTTCGGCTCGGCCGCGTTCGGTGCCGAGGCCAGATGGACCTATGCAATCATGATCAAGCTGATCGTCGGGCTCGGCAATCCGGGCGCTGAATACACCGCGACGCGCCACAATGCCGGCTTCTGGCTGGTCGATCAACTGGCGCGCGAAGCAGGTACGACACTGCGCGACGAGCGGCGCTTTCACGGTTTCTACGCGAAGGCCCGTCTTCACGGCGAAGAAGTGCATCTGCTGCAACCGCAGACTTATATGAACCGCTCGGGGCAGTCGGTTGTCGCGCTCGCGCAGTTCTTCAAGATTCTTCCGGACGAAATTCTGGTCGCGCACGACGAGCTCGACATGCCACCGGGCGGCGTCAAGCTGAAGCTCGGTGGTGGCAGCGGCGGCCATAACGGGCTGAAAGACATCAGCGCGCATCTGTCATCGCAACAGTATTGGCGGCTGCGGATCGGCATCGGCCATCCGCGTGACCTGATTCCCGAAAGTGCGCGAGCCGGCGCCAAACCGGATGTCGCCAATTACGTGCTGAAACCGCCGCGGCGTGAAGAGCAGGACGTGATCGATGCGTCGATCGAACGTGCGTTGGCGGTCATGCCGCAGATCATCAAAGGCGAGCTCGAGCGGGCGATGATGCAATTGCACCGCAATCCCTGAACGGGCCCTGCCCTGCTCGCATCCGTATCGCCCGTATCGCCCGTATCGCCATCGACAGGAGAAATCGCTTGAGCCGCTACTGGAGTGACATCGTTCACCGTCTGACGCCGTATGTGCCGGGCGAGCAGCCCGTGGTTGCGCATCCGGTCAAGCTGAACACCAACGAGAATCCCTATCCGCCGTCGCCGCGCGTGCTTGACGCGATCCGGCAGGAACTGGGCGGCGCGGGCGAGTCGCTGCGGCGCTATCCCGATCCGACAGCGCGCAAGTTACGCGAAACGGTAGCCGCGTACCACGGCATCCGCCCGGAACAAGTGTTCGCGGGCAACGGCTCGGACGAAGTGCTCGCGCTCACCTTTCAGGCATTGCTGAAGCACGACAAACCGTTGCTGTTTCCGGATATCACTTACAGCTTCTACCCGACCTACGCGCGGCTCTTTGAAGTCGACTATCGGACCATCGCACTCGACGACAGCTTCGCCATCCATGTCGACGACTACACGGCGCCTAACGGCGGCGTCCTGTTCCCGAACCCGAACGCGCCGACCGGACGACCGCTGCCGCTCGCCGATATCGAGCGTCTGGTGGCGAGAAACACCGAATCGGTCGTGGTGATCGACGAGGCCTATGTCGATTTCGGCGCTGAATCGGCCATCAAACTGATCGACCGCTATCCCAACCTGCTGGTGATACAAACGGTATCGAAGTCGCGTTCGCTGGCCGGCATGCGCGTCGGCTTCGCATTCGGCAATCCGGAACTGATCGACGCACTGAACCGCGTGAAGGATAGCTTCAACTCGTATCCGCTCGACCGCCTGGCGCAAGTCGCGGCCGTCGCTGCATACGAGGACGATGCATGGTTCCGCGACAACTGCGCCAAAGTGATTGCGAGCCGTGAGCGGTTGGCAGCAGGCTTGACGGCACTGGGCTTCGAGGTGGTGCCGTCGGCGGCGAATCTGCTGTTCGCGCGCCACGAAGGCTACGATGCAGCGACGCTCGTGGCACGGCTAAGGGAAAAGGAAATTTTCGTGCGCCACTTCAAGGCGGCGCGAATTGACCAGCATCTGCGAATCTCGGTCGGCACCGAAGCCGAGTGCGAGATTCTGCTGGATGCGCTGCGCGACATTTTCAGCGCTTACGTCGGATGACGGTCGTATAGCGGTCGGACAACGCGCGGGACAACCTCGCGCGCGACACAAAGCGTTGCCGCTAAAGAAAACGGCGAGGCAGACGCCTCGCCGTTCACCATCATGAAACTCTCACGCGCCCTTCGCAGCCTGCAGCGCGTGGTACTTCGCCATCAGACCTTCCGCCGTCTCCAGATGCTCGGGGTCGCGCGGAATACACTCGACCGGGCACACCTGAATACACTGGGGCTCGTCGAAATGGCCGACACACTCGGTGCATTTCTTCGGGTCGATCACGTAGATTTCCGGGCCCATCGAAATCGCGTCGTTCGGGCACTCGGGCTCGCACACGTCGCAATTGATGCACTCGTCGGTAATCATCAGGGCCATACTTCTCTCACTTCGCGCCGGCCGAAGCCAGCTTTGATCCGTCAATCCGACAGTTTACGCCGGTTACGGTTGCCCCGCCGAGACACCTTCATTCGGATCCAGCGCGGCAACCTTCTCCTTCAGCCATTTTTCGACCGACGGGAACACAAACTTGCTGACGTCGCCGCCCAGTTGCGCGATTTCACGCACGATGGTGCCGGAGATGAACTGGTATTGATCGGACGGCGTCATGAACATGGTTTCGACGTCCGGCAACAGATAGCGGTTCATGCCGGCCATCTGGAACTCATATTCGAAGTCCGAGACGGCACGCAGGCCACGCACGATCACCCGAGCGTTATTGCTGCGGACAAAGTCTTTCAATAGCCCTTTGAAGCTCATCACCTGAACGTTCGGGTAATGCCCGAGCACTTCATGAGCGATGTCGAGTCGCTCTGTCAGCGTAAAGAACGGCTTCTTGTTGCGGCTGTCGGCAACGCCCACCACCAGCGTGTCGAAAATGCTCGACGCGCGCCGAACGAGGTCTTCGTGACCGCGCGTCAGCGGGTCGAACGTGCCCGGGTACACGGCGACTACCATGAGACTTCTCCTCTCTTCAGACAAATGGGCACGTCAAAGCGTCCACGCGACGCATTTGGCACCGACCGCACGCGTGACGGTACCCGTCCGCTGCTTGTTTTGGAACGCGCATTATTCCTTATTTTCGCGCTGCAGCAAATGAAAGTGGACAGCGCCCGCTTTGCCTTGCCGCACGATTTCCCAACCGGCGAGCGTCTCATTCCCATCCAGTTCGAGCGCATCGCCTGCCTCCACGTACAGAAAACCTTCCGGGCTCAGCAGCGGCACGGCCAGAGCGAGCGCCTTGTCGAGCAGATCGCCGTCGAACGGCGGATCGAGAAAAACCACGTCGAACGATCCGGGGGCGAGGCTTGCCGCGAGGCGCAAGCCGTCGGCTTCCGCGATTTCGATCGCACGCGCCGCGAGGCGCTCCTGGTTCGCGCGCAACTGGCTTGCGGCCCGCGCATTGCGCTCGACCATCAACACCCGCGCCGCGCCGCGCGAGGCAGCTTCGAAGCCGAGTGCGCCGCTACCGGCGAACAGATCGAGGCAGCGCTGGCCGTCCAGCCGTTGGCCGAGCCAGTTGAACAGCGTTTCGCGCACGCGGTCGGGCGTGGGGCGCAGGCCGTCGAGGTCGAGCACGGGCAGCGGTGTGCGCTTCCAGTCGCCGCCGATGATACGGATGGCGTGCGGCTTGCCGCCTTTGGACGAAGCGCCGTGGGCGCGTGAAGGAGCAGAACGGGGCATGCAGTTTCGATTACGTTATAAGGGCACCCGCGACGCCGATGCGTGCGGACTGGAGCGCCAACGTTACCACAGGGGCGCCGGGCGTCCAGCCTGGCCGTTCGGCCAATACGACGGGCGGCGGCGCGCCTGATAAAATGTGCGGCTTCCAGCGCCTTGCATCCCGCATCGCAACGCTGCCTGCCGCTCCCACGGGCCCGTCCCGGCTGCGCGCATCGGCGCGCGCTCTCACCACGCCAGATCATGTTCAGCTTTTTCAAACGATTCAAGGGTTCGAAAGAGTCCGATAACGCGCCAGAAGAATCGCAGACGGCGCCGGAAGCCCTCGCGCCCGAACCCGCCGTAGAGGCGCCGCAAGCGCCCGTCGCGCCGTCGGCGCCGCGGCCGGTTGCTCCGGTTAGCGCCGATACGCAACCGGCTGCTGCCGCGTCCATCAATGAGCCCGAACCCGAAGCACCCGCGCTCGAAACCGTCGAAATCGTCCCGCCACCTATGCAGGACGCGAGCGCAAAGCGCTCGTGGCTCACGCGCCTGAAGACCGGTCTGTCGAAAACGAGTTCGAGCCTGACCGGCATTTTCGTCGGCGCGAAGATCGACGAAGACTTGTACGAAGAACTCGAAACGGCACTGCTGATGTCGGATGCGGGCGTCGAAGCCACCGAATTCCTGCTCGAATCGTTGCGCGAAAAAGTGCGCACCGAACGCCTCACCGATCCTCAGCAGGTGAAAGCAGCGCTGCGCACGCTGCTGATCGACCTGCTCAAGCCGCTGGAAAAATCGCTGATGCTCGGCCGCGCGCAACCGCTGGTCGTAATGATCGCGGGCGTCAACGGTGCAGGCAAAACCACCAGCATCGGCAAGCTCGCCAAGCATCTGCAGAGCTTCGATCAGTCGGTGCTGCTGGCTGCGGGCGACACCTTCCGCGCAGCCGCGCGCGAGCAACTTGCAATCTGGGGCCAGCGCAACAACGTGACGGTGGTGTCGCAGGAAAGCGGCGACCCGGCAGCGGTGATTTACGATGCGGTCGGCGCCGCGCGTGCGCGCAAGATCGACGTCATGATGGCGGACACGGCCGGCCGTCTGCCGACCCAGTTGCATCTGATGGAGGAACTGCGCAAGGTAAAGCGCGTGATCGGCAAGGCGCAAGACGGCGCGCCGCATGAAGTGCTGCTGGTGATCGATGCGAACACCGGCCAGAATGGTCTCGCGCAAGTGAAGGCCTTCGACGACGCGCTCGGCCTCACCGGCCTGATCGTCACCAAACTCGACGGCACGGCGAAGGGCGGCATTCTTGCGGCGATCGCGCGGCAGCGTCCGATTCCTGTGTACTTCATCGGCGTCGGCGAAAAGGTGGAGGACTTGCAGCCGTTCAGCGCGGAAGAGTTTTCGGACGCGTTGCTGGGCGGTTGAACGCAGCAACGTTCGTCGCAGAACAAGCAGAAAGGGCGCCCTTCACCGAGCGCCCTTTTTTCATTCAAATCACCGCATCATTCCGCGTCGGGCTGAACACCGGGCGCTGCACGAGCGAACGCGTCGATCTGCATTGCGTGCTCGTAGATGCGCTGAATCGTCGGAAACTTCGCCGTATCCACCTTGAAGCGCTGGGCGTTGAATACCTGGGGAATCAGACAGGCGTCAGCCAGTGTCGGCGTGTCGCCGAAGCACAGCTTGCCGGTGCGCGAATCGCCCGCCAGATGTGCATCGAGCGTCGCAAAACCCGCTTCGACCCAATGCTTGTACCACGCGTCTTTCGCATCGTCGTCGAGACACAGCGTGTGTTTCAGGTATTTCAGCACGCGCAGATTGTTCAGCGGATGAATCTCGCACGCCACCTGCAACGCTACCGAGCGCACATACGCGCGCTCGGCCGGCGTGCCGGGCAAGAGCGGCGGTTCGGGATGCGTTTCCTCCAGATACTCGATGATCGCGAGCGACTGCGGCATCACTTCGTTGCCGTCGACGAATGTGGGCACGATGCCGTCCGCATTCACCTTGCGATACTCGGGCTTCAACTGCTCGCCGCCGTCGCGCACGAGGTGCACCGGCACATAGTCGTACGGCAGGCCCTTCAGGTTCAGCGCGATGCGCACGCGATAGGACGCCGAACTCCGGAAATAGCTGTAAAGCTTCATGTTATGTGTCTCCTCCCACCGCGCTTCAGACGACGCGTACGTTGAGCTCGCCGAGCCCGTCCACGCCGCCCTTCATGAGGTCGCCCTGCACCACCGCGCCGACGCCTTCCGGCGTGCCGGTGAAAATCAGATCGCCCGGTTGCAGTTCGAACAGCGTCGACAGATAGGCAATCGTCTCGGCCACCGACCAGATCAGTTGCGACACGTCCGAATTCTGTTTTTCCTCGCCGTTCACCGATAACCAGATCGCGCCCTTGCCGACATGGCCGACTGTCGTGACCGGATGGATCGGACCAAGGGGCGCCGAGTGATCGAAGCCCTTTGCGGTATCCCACGGACGGCCCAGCTTTTTCGCTTCGGCCTGCAGATCGCGGCGTGTCATGTCGAGACCGAGCGCATAACCGTACACGTGGTCGAGTGCGCTTTCGGCCGGAATGTTCTTGCCGCCTTTGCCGATCGCCGCCACCAGTTCCATCTCGAAGTGGACGTTCTTCGATTGCGAGGGATAGGGGAATTCGCCGGTCGCACCGGGCGCGACATACAGCACGGCATCGGCCGGCTTGGCGAAGAAGAACGGTGGTTCGCGGTCAGGATCGTGCCCCATCTCACGCGCGTGCGCCTCGTAGTTGCGGCCCACGCAGTAGATGCGACGCACCGCGAACTGCTCGCTGGACCCCACGACCGGCACCGCAACGACCGGTGCGGGTGCAAATACGTAACTCATCCCGTTCTCCGTTTCTGGATTGTGCCGCGCCCGCGCGGCGATAAAACATCGAGTGTAACGCGCGGTAAAGCGCCGCGCAGCGGATCGGCACCGGCACGCGCGGACCGGCGATTCCGCCGCGTCGTCTCACGGGATCGCCAGCCCGCCGGACCGCCTCGCCGCTATAGATGCGATACTCACACTGGATAGCGTCCTTTGAATTCCCCGGCCGACCGCCCCAACGCGGCACGCCCCCGTCCCACTGCGCCCGATGACCGACACCGCCGACACCGCCAATCTTTTCCCCTGCGCCCGCTATATCAAGGAAATCGGCCGCGGCCCGAACGGCGCCCGCGCGCTGACTGCTGAAGATACGCGCACGCTTTACACCGCGATGCTCGACGGCCGCGTGGCCGATCTCGAACTCGGCGCCGTGCTGCTCGCGTATCGCGTGAAAGGCGAAACTGCCGACGAACTCGCCGCCATGCTGGCCGGCGCGCAGGCGTCGTTCGAACCGCTTCATCTGCCGCACGCGGCATTCCGGCCCGTGTCGATACCCACCTACAACGGCGCGCGCAAACAGCCCAACCTGGTGCCGCTGCTCGCGCTGCTGCTGGCACGCGAAGGTGTGCCGGTGCTGGTGCATGGCGTCACGGAAGATCCGGGCCGCGTGACGAGTGCTGAAATCTTCACGCATCTGCAGATCCCGCATGCGCGATCGCACGCCGACATCGAAGACGGTCTCGCCGAGCGTCGTCTCGCGTTCGCACCGATCGAAGTACTCGCGCCGAAGCTCGCGCATCTTCTTTCGCTGCGCCGGCGGATGGGCGTGCGCAATTCAACGCATACGCTCGTGAAAATTCTGCAGCCGTTCGCGCCCGCCGGGCTACGGCTCGTGAACTACACGCATCCGCCGTATCGCGACAGTCTCACGCAGTTGTTCAACACGCACCCCGCCGCCGCGGAGGGCGGCGCCCTGCTCGCGCGCGGCACCGAAGGCGAAGCGGTGGCCGACACGCGGCGCCAGGTGCAAGTGGACTGGCTGCACGACGGCATCTGCGAAACGCGCGTGCCGCACGAGCGCTCGTCGCCCGACGCGCCTGAAGTCGACGTGCCCGAAGCTCGCGACGCCCCGACCACAGCCGCGTGGATCGACGCCGTGTTGCGCGGCGAAGCACCTGTGCCGAGCGCGATCGAACGGCAAGTGGAGCTGATCGTCGACGTCGCGAAAATACCCGTGTGACGTGCGCGGCGTGAGTGCAACGCAGCGCTTGCGGCATTGCACTCACGCGCCAGGATGACGGTCGCGGGTTGACATGCCGCTGAGAGCCGTCATACATTAGACCTATGCGTTCCCTTCCGAACACCCTCCGAATTACCTCCGGCCGCCTAGCGCGGCCCCTATCGCTACGTCTAGCGTAAGTCAGACGTAGCGCCGCGCGTTGGCAGCCTGAATCACCCAGATTAGTTGCCCAAAGCGCGGTCCTCAAAGCAGTTCCCCGCAGTTACTGCCTCACCCCCGACCGTAGTTCTTCACAACCTGTAGTCGTTTGCGTTCGTCCGTTTACCCTTCGGACGAAGCGCGAGGGTCAATTTCATGTTGCGCAATCCCGCTGAAAAATACCGTCCCTTCCCCACAGTGCACCTCACCGGGCGCAAATGGCCGAGCCGCACGATCAACCACGCGCCGATCTGGATGAGCACCGATCTGCGCGACGGCAATCAGGCGCTCATCGAGCCGATGAATGCCGCGCAAAAGCTCGAATTCTTCGAGATGCTGGTGGCGATCGGCTTCAAGGAAATCGAAGTCGGTTTCCCGTCGGCCTCGCAAACCGACTTCGATTTCGTGCGCAAACTGATCGAAGAAAAACGCATTCCCGACGACGTGACGATCGAAGTGTTCGTGCCCTCACGCGCCGAACTGATTGCGCGCACGTTCGAATCGCTGGAGGGCGCGCCGCGCGCCATCGTGCACCTGTACAACGCAATCTGCCCGTCGTTTCGCAAAATCGTCTTCAACCAGTCGAAGGAGCAGATCAAGGCACTGGCTGTGGAAGGCACGTGCCTCATCAAGAAACATGCGCACGCGCGGCCCGATACGCACTGGACGTTCCAGTATTCGCCCGAAACCTTCAACACGACCGAACTCCCATACGCGCGTGAAGTATGCGACGCAGTTGCGCAGACGTGGCGTCCCACGCGCGACCACAAGATGATCGTCAATTTGCCCGCTAGCGTCGAAGCCGCGACACCCAACGTGTTCGCCGACCAGATCGAATGGATGGACCGCAATCTCAGTTATCGCGACAGCATCGTGCTGTCGGTGCATCCGCATAACGATCGCGGCACCGCCGTGGCCGCTACGGAACTGGCGCTGCTGGCGGGCGCGGATCGCGTCGAAGGATGCCTGTTCGGCAACGGCGAGCGCACGGGCAACGTGGACCTCGTTACGCTCGCGATGAACCTTGACGCGCAGGGCGTCGACCCAGGCCTCGACTTTTCGGATATTGGTGCGGTGCGGCGCGTGGTCGAGCGCTGCAATCAGATTCCGGTGCATCCGCGGCATCCGTATGCGGGCGATGCTGCAGAGCGGCCGGTGTGGAGCGATGAAGATCTGCAGCGCGTCGCTGCCTAAGTGACTTGAGGCGAAGCGGAGCCGCCCCTCGCGGTTTAGACCGCGTTCGTGGCGGGGTAACTGCATCAAAACCCGCCCGGCCGAACCCACCAGGCGGCGAATTCAGCATGGGCGGTGCGACCCGCCTGCTCGTGCCGTTCGAGCGCTCACAAGGCGCTCACCAACTGCGACCAGCGAAACGAAGTGGGCTCACAAGGCTCACTCGATCGCGCAACGCGTCGCCTGCCAGGCGATCAGGCGCCATTGCCCATCTTCCTGTGTGTGAATCGCCGTGTACGCGATCGGAAACAGCAGCGCGCCGTTGTTCGCTTCCATTTCGATCAGTGCGCGCCCGGTGACGACGCAGGTCTCGCGCCCCACCGGCAGCACTTCTTGCGACTGCACCTCGATCTGCCGATAGCGGCGGCGCCCGGCGGTAATACCGTCGATGAACTGTCGCTTCGTTTCACGCTTGCCGTTCGTATGGACATAGCTCACGTTGTCCGCGAGCAGCGCATCGAGCGACTGCCCGTCGCCGTCGACCATCGCACGGAAGCGTTCTCGCTCGAGCCCGCGAATCGCTTCGATTATCTTTGCCGCCATTGCTCAGCCCCTTGCACCGGTGAGCCGAACGTGGCCACGGTCGTCAGAAGTTATATTGCAAATATAGCTGGTGGAAATTTATACCAGGATTCGGCTCTTTGATACCGCCATTGGAAATATGCTGGAAGCGATAGCCCGCCTCGTACTGCTGGTGACTGCCGAATTGCAGGCCGACACCCGCCATGGGGGCGAACTGGAACGCGGTCGAGAGCGTGAGGTCAGTGGAGATTCTCGGACTCGTCAGAAGGCGGATACCGGCGCCCGCTTCGACGTAAGGACGAATCGCGCCCGCTCCGTCGATGAAGCGAATGATCGGCGTCACACCGATCTCGCCGATGTTCTCGTGCACATTCCCTTCGTCGGTATGCCACCAGGCCACGTGCGCTTCGCCGATCAGCGAAAAGTGCCAATCGCCGATCTGCCACCACGTCAGATTCGGATCCCAGACCAGGCCGAGATCGAGCTTTTTAATGTGGTTATCTCCCAGGCCGCCGGCGATCTGCACGCCGAACTGGTCGGCTGCCGCCAGTCCCGAAGCGCCAAACAGGATGGCCGCCGAAGCGCCTTTTAGAACCACACCACGCAACGCATTTTTTTTGTTCTTCATCGCACACCCGAGCTAGTCGAACGTTGGTCAGTAGATCACTGTCCCGTTTATTCTAAAGACAATGTACATCCGGCGGATCGTATGAAGAAAGCAAAATTTCCGCAATTAGTCACTTCTATTTTTAAAAATATCGGTCATTTATAAGAATGAAGGCGTTTTGTTAGGTAAATCCTGCGACCCACGCACATCTGGCCATAAAGGTATACCATTACTATCAAAATCTAAATTTCAATAGGAATTTGCGGAACTTGGATGTCCCTACAGCCTCTAAGTATTAGCACTCGGCAAATCAGAGTGCTAACATCCAACGCTGGAGTCGTTTACCTGAATACGCTTTTGTCTGATTCCAAAGGAGTTTCCTACGTGAGCCATGCAATGACCCTTCCGAGTACTTTGAGCCCGTCATCGGCTAAGGCCGCTTCGGCAGGTGCACTGGCGCTCTCGCATTCCTCGCTGCTGCCCGGTCAACTGGGCAATATCGACGCCTACATCCAGGCCGTAAATCGGATTCCGATGCTGACGCCGGCGGAAGAACGCCAGTTCGCCACCGAATTTCGCGAGCAGGACAACCTCGGGTCCGCGCGCCGTCTCGTCCTGTCGCACCTGCGGCTGGTCGTATCGATCGCGCGCAATTACCTTGGTTATGGACTGCCGCATGCCGACCTGATCCAGGAAGGCAATATCGGCCTGATGAAGGCCGTGAAGCGCTTTGACCCCGAGCAAAACGTACGCCTCGTGTCGTACGCCATGCACTGGATCAAGGCTGAGATCCACGAATATATTCTGCGCAATTGGCGGATGGTGAAGGTCGCCACCACCAAAGCGCAGCGCAAGCTGTTCTTCAACCTGCGCAGCCACAAGCAGGGCCTGGGCGCATTCACGCCGGACGAGATCGAAGGTCTTGCCAAAGAGCTGAACGTGAAGCGTGAAGAAGTGGCCGAGATGGAAACGCGCTTGTCCGGCGGCGATATCGCGCTGGAAGGCCAGGTCGAAGACGGCGAAGAGTCGTACGCGCCGATCGCCTACCTCGCCGACTCGCATAGCGAGCCGACTGCGGTGCTGGCTTCGCGTCAGCGCGACAAGCTGCATAGCGACGGTATCGCGAGCGCGTTGGACGCGCTGGACGCCCGCAGCCGCCGCATCATCGAGGCACGCTGGCTGAAGGTGGAAGACGACGGTTCAGGCGGCTCGACGCTGCACGAACTGGCCGACGAATTCGGCGTGTCGGCCGAACGCATTCGCCAGATCGAGGCGAGCGCAATGAAGAAAATGCGCGGCGCGTTGAGTGAATATGCATAACACTTAAAGCTTGAGTCGTGCCGGCTCGTCCGGCGCGCGCTGTTTAGCTGCAGAGCCCTGCCCTCGCAAGAAGGCAGGGCTTTTTTGTGCCCACTCGACAATGCCTGCGCTCAATCGAAGACGCACGCGCACTCACTCAAGAACATGCCCACCAAACACGTGTTTCTTGACGTATCACAAACCCCATAGCAATACTGTTCAGACGGCGTGACGTTCGCGACCCAATGCCGCAGTGCCGAACTTACGCGCACTAGGTCATTGCTCCTAGAATCGGGATGAACTTGCCAAGCCCCTGAAACGGCCTGGATCCAGCCGGTTAAACCGGTGTGAAGTTGCCTTCTACCGATCATGACCATAGCCCTGAATCGCAATAACAACCCTCGCTCGAGCCTGCGCAAACGGCTCGCCGCCTGGGTACGCGGTCCGACGCTGGCGCGGGATATCGCCATCGTCCTCGCCATCAAATTCGTACTGCTGATGGCGCTCAAGTACGCATTTTTCAATCATCCGCAGGCGGAGCATATGTCGCTGCCGCCTGAACAAGTCGCGCAGGCGCTGCTGTCCGTGCCTGCCTCGCATCCGTCCCAAGGTGGTCAACATGCCCGTTAGCGAAGTCGTAGAACTGTCGCGCCTCCAGTTCGCCATCACGGCGCTTTATCACTTTCTGTTCGTGCCGCTCACGCTCGGTCTGTCCTGGTTGCTGGTCATCATGGAATCCGTCTATGTGATGACCGGCAAGCAGATCTACAAGGACATGACCCAGTTCTGGGGCAAGCTGTTCGGCATCAACTTTGCGATGGGCGTCACCACCGGCCTCACGCTGGAATTCCAGTTCGGCACCAACTGGTCGTACTACTCGCACTATGTCGGCGACATTTTCGGCGTGCCGCTGGCCGTTGAAGGGTTGATGGCGTTCTTCCTCGAGTCGACCTTCGTCGGCCTGTTCTTCTTCGGATGGAAGCGGCTCTCGAAAGTGCAGCACGTGGGCGTCACGTTCCTCGTCGCGCTAGGCTCGAACCTGTCGGCGCTGTGGATTCTGGTGGCCAACGGCTGGATGAACAATCCGGTCGGCGCCACCTTCAACTACCAGACCATGCGCATGGAACTCGACAGCATCTTCTCGGTGCTGTTCAATCCGGTCGCGCAGGTGAAGTTCGTGCACACCGTATCGGCCGGTTACGTGACCGCTTCGATGTTCGTGCTCGGTGTGTCGTCGTGGTATCTGCTGAAGCGCCGCGACACCGAGTTCGCCTTGCGCTCGTTCGCTATTGCCGCCGGCTTCGGTCTGGCCTCGACACTGTGCGTGATCGTGCTCGGCGACGAATCCGGCTATCGCACCGGCGAAGTTCAGCAGGTCAAGCTGGCCGCCATCGAATCCGAATGGGAAACGGCGCCCGCACCCGCGCCCTTCACGATCATCGGCATTCCGAATCAGAAGGAAGAACGCACCGACTATGCGATCCGCATTCCGTATGCGCTCGGCCTCATCGCCACGCGCTCGATCGACGAACCGGTGGTCGGCCTAAAGGAATTGATGGCGCAGAACGAAGTGCGCATCAAGAACGGGATGCTCGCCTATGCCGCGCTGCAAAGGCTCAAACAGGGCGACGCCACGGACGAAGTCAAAGCCGCCTTCGACGCGCACAAGGAGGACCTTGGCTACGGCCTGATGCTCAAGCAGTTCACCCCGAACGTCACCGACGCCACGCCGGATCAGATCGTGCAGGCCGCCAAGAAGACAATTCCGCCGGTGGCGCCCGTGTTCTTCTCGTTCCGCCTGATGGTCGGCCTCGGCATCCTGTTCCTTGCGACCTTCGTACTAGCGTTCTGGTTTTGCGCGCAGCGCTCCCTGCTGCTGGAGAAACGCCGCTGGTTCCTGCGCTGGGCAGTATGGGCAATTCCGTTGCCGTGGCTCGCTGCTGAATTCGGTTGGATCGTTGCTGAAGTGGGCCGTCAACCGTGGACCATCGCCGGTATTCTGCCGACCGCATTGTCCGCCTCGAGCCTAACGCCGGGCGATCTGTACCTGAGCATTGCCGGCTTCGTCGTGTTCTACACGGTGCTGTTCATCATCGAAATCATGCTGATGTTCAAGTACGCGCGACTCGGGCCTTCGTCGCTGCACACGGGGCGCTATCACCACGAACAACAACAGCCGCTGAATCAGTCGCTGCCGACCAACACGGCCGCATGATTCGCCGCCACTCTGTTCCAAGGGAAAGATCATCATGGATTACGCAACCCTCAAACTGATCTGGTGGGTGTTGATCGGCGTGCTGCTGATCGGCTTCGCGCTCACCGACGGCTTCGACATGGGCGCGGCGATTCTGCTGCCGTTCATCGCGAAGACCGACGCCGAGCGACGCATTGTCGTCAACACGGTCGGCGCGACGTGGGAAGGCAATCAGGTGTGGCTCATCACAGCGGGCGGCGCGATGTTCGCCGCGTGGCCGCTGGTTTACGCCGCGTCGTTCTCCGGCTTCTACTTCGCGATGCTGCTGGTGCTGTTCTCGCTGTTTTTCCGGCCGGTCGGCTTCGACTACCGCAGCAAACGTGAAGACCCGCGCTGGCGCAGCGCATGGGATTGGGCGTTGTTTGTCGGCGGCTTCGTCCCGGCGCTGGTGTTCGGCGTGGCGTTCGGCAACCTGCTGCAAGGCGTGCCGTTCTCGTTCGACACCGATCTGCGCGTCACGTATCACGGCAGTTTCTTCGCCCTGCTCAACCCGTTCGCCGTGCTATGCGGGCTCGTTAGCGTGTCGATGCTGGCTGCTCACGGCGCAGCCTTCGTGAAGATGAAGGCAGACGACGTCGTCGCCGAGCGTGCGTCACTGGCGCTGCGGATCGCTTCGCTCGCCGCCGTGGTGCTGTTCCTGCTTGCCGGCGCGCTGATCGCCACGATGATCGGCGGTTATCAGATCGTCGATGCCGCGCCGCTCGATACGGTGGCCAACCCGCTGCTGAAGAACGTGATCGGCGCACCCGGCCTGTGGCTCACCAACTACGCAAACTATCCGTGGATGGTGATCGCGCCGGTGGCCGGCCTCGTCGGTGGCGTGCTTGCCTTGTTGCTGGCGCGCTCGCGTTTTGAAAAGAGCGCCTTCCTGGCGACCTCGCTGATGATCATCGGCGTGATCCTGACGGCGGGCTTCTCGATGTTCCCATTCATCATGCCCTCCTCGCTCGACGGCCGCAGCAGCCTGACCGTGTGGGATTCGACCTCGAGCCGCATGACGCTGCAGATCATGCTGATCGCCGTGATCATTTTCCTGCCGATCGTCCTGATCTACACGAGCTGGGTGTATCGCGTGATGCGAGGCAAGGTGACCGCCGCGGCGCTCGAAGAAAATCACCATTCAATGTATTGATCAGGAATACGGATAACAGGAGTTTGTGATGTGGTATTTCAGTTGGCTTCTCGGCATTGGCGTGGCGTTGGCGTTCGGCATTATCAACGTGATGTGGCTGGAAACGCGCCGGCCTTTGGAAACGAGTAAGCAGAAAGCACGTTGATGGAACCGTTGCCGGTCGCGCGCCGTTAGGCTCAAGCCGGTAAACGCAAAGCGGCACCTTGGTTCAAGGTGCCGCTTTTTTATTGCTGCGTCATCGGAACAGAAGCGCAGTAATGGAGCGGCGCAGGCCGCTCCTCAACGTTGCATTACGCGGGCTGCGGCGCCGTACCGGCACCCGTATCGGGCGACAGGCGTGTCGCCAGTTGTGCGGCATAGCGCTGGGCTGCGTCGCCAACGACGATGTGGAACGTGTCGGCCGAAACCCATGCAGTATCGAGCGTAGCAAGACGTTGACGATCAACCGCAGACGGATCGCGAACCACGATCCGCAGACGCGTTGCCGCCACGGCATCCAGCGACACGACGTTGCCCGCGCCGCCGAACACGGCGAGCCAACGCAACGGATCCGGGTCGAGCGGACCGCCCTGAGCACCGCTTGCAGTCGCCACAGGAGCCGCAGCGACAGCAGGCGCAGTAGCAACAACCGGCTTCACCGCATCGCCACCGCCTTGCGCGATCACCGTGCGGATTTCATCGGCGATGATGTCCGCTTCCGGTCCAATAATCACCTGCACATTGGTCAAGCCGCGTTTGAGCACGCCACGCGCACCAATCGTCTTCAGTTCGCTTTCCGAGACCTTGCTGGCATCGACCACCGACAGACGCAGACGCGTCGTGCAGGCATCCACCACCGACAGGTTCGACGCGCCACCCAGCGCGGCGATATAACGCTGTGCGCGCGGCACGGCGGCACCCGCAACCGGCGACACAAAACCGCCAGCCGCAAACGACTCGATCTGTTCTTCTTCGGCAGCAGGTTCACGACCCGGCGTTGCCATGTTGAACTTGCGGATGAAGAAGCGGAACAGGCCGTAGTACACGACCATGTACACGAGGCCGATCGGAATCGCCCACCAGCCCTTGGTCGACAGGCCGTAGTTCAGCACGTAGTCGATAAAGCCAGCCGAGAAGGTGAAACCGAGATGAATCCCGAGCGCCGAGCAGATCGCCAGCGACAAGCCCGTCAGCACCGCGTGGATCGCATACAGCACCGGCGCGAGGAACATGAAGCTGAATTCGATCGGCTCGGTCACACCCGTCAGGAACGAGGTGAGCGCCATCGACGCCAGCAGGCCGAACACCATTGCGCGGCGCTCTTTCGGTGCCTCGTGATACATCGCGAGACAGGCAGCCGGCAAGCCGAACATCATGACCGGGAAGAAGCCCGTCATGAACGTGCCCGCAGTCGGGTCGCCCGCGAAGAAGCGATGCAGGTCGCCTGTCACGGCCGCGCCACCCGGCGGCGTGAAATTGCCGAACACGAACCACGTCAGCGAATTGAGGATGTGATGCAGCCCCGTGACGAGCAACAAACGGTTCAGCACGCCGAACACGAACGCGCCGAGCGCACCCGCAGTGGTCAGCCAATGGCCGGCCGTATCGATGACGCCTTGCACCGGCTGCCATACGTAACCGAACACAATGCCTATCGCCAGACAGACCACGCCGGTGACAATCGGCACGAAGCGTTTCCCTCCGAAGAATGCGAGGTAGTCGGGCAGCTTGATGTCTTTGTACCTGTTGTACAGCAAGCCCGCGACGATACCCGCCACGATCCCGGACAACACGCCCATATTGAGCTTGTCGTTGATGTCCTTCATCACCGCGATTTCGATCAGATAACCGATCGCGCCCGCGAGACCTGCCACGCCGTTGTTGTCTTTCGCGAAGCCGACCGCCACGCCGATTGCGAACAGCAACGGCAGGTTGTCGAAGATCGCGCCACCGGCGTCGGCGATCATCTTGATGTTGAACACATCGGGTTGGCCCAATCGCAGCAGCAAGCCGGCAACCGGCAGCACTGCAATCGGCAGCATCAGCGCGCGTCCCAGGCGCTGAATCTTCAGAAACGGATTCCCATCCATTGACACCTCCAATCCTTGTCTCGTTGTCGACAGTCGTCGTTGAGTTCTAGCTTTACGTGGTTACGGAGCGAAGCTGGTTGCAGACTGTGTGGGGTTCAGTCCAAAGGCCAGGTTTCGCGGCTTACTGCTCTTACCGCCTGCGCCGATTCGAGCGCCAGTGCATCCTGGGCGCGTTGACGGCACAACTGATAATCGAGGTTGCGCACTCGCGCCTTGATGCCCGGCACCGACACCGGATCCACCGAAAGCTCGGTCACGCCGAGGCCGACGAGCAGCGGCATGGCCAGCGGATCGCCCGCCAGTGCGCCGCATACGCCGACCCATTTGCCATGTTTGTTCGCGCCCTGCACGGTCGCTGCGATCAGACGCAGCACCGCCGGATGCAAGCCGTCCGCTTGCGCCGCGAGATCGGCCTGGCAACGGTCCATGGCGAGCGTGTATTGCGTCAGATCGTTGGTGCCGATCGACAGGAAATCCGCGTGTTGCGACAGTTGATCGGCGAGCAAGGCAGCCGATGGCACTTCGATCATCACGCCAACTTCGATCGGTTCAGTACGACCCGATTCACGGGCGAATTCGTCGATGCGTTTGCGGATGCGGATCAATTCACCCACGTCGGTCACCATCGGCAGCAGGATGCGTACGGCGCCGAGCGGTTGCACCGCGAGCAGGCCGCGCAACTGATCGTCGAGCAGATCCGGGCGCACTTGTGCGAGGCGGATGCCGCGCAGGCCGAGTGCCGGATTCGGTTCGGGCGGCAGCGTCAGGTAGTCGACTTCCTTGTCCGCGCCGACGTCCAGCGTGCGGATGATCGCGGTGCGGCCGCTCAACGCTTCGACGATGGCCTGATAGCTCTGGCGATGTTCGTCGATGGTCGGCGCCGCGGCGCGGTGAATGAACAGCAGTTCGGTGCGCAGCAGGCCGACGGAATCGGCGCCGTTGTCGACGGCGGTTTTCGCGTCGTCGAGCGTGGCGATGTTCGCGGCGACTTCGATCGCGCGGCCATCGGAAGTCACGGCCGCCTGTTGCGACGTACGGCGGTTCGCCTCGCGCACGCCGGCGAGGCGGCTGCGCTCAAGGCGTGCACGTTCGACGTCGAACTCAGTCGGAGCGAATTCGAGGCGGCCGGTGGTGGCGTTCACCACAACCTGCGTGCCTTCGGGGATCGCGTGCAATGCATCGCCGACTGCCACCAGCGCCGGAATGCCGGCCTGGCGCGCAAGAATCGCCGCATGCGAAGTGGCACCGCCACGCGACATCACCAGCGCGGTGACGCGCGTACGATCCAGCGACGACAGATCCGACGGCGTGAACTCTTCAGCCGCCAGCACAGCTTCTTCCGGCAGCGTGCGCGCCGCCGCATTCGTATAACCGAGCGCGCGCAACACGCGCTTTTCGATGTCACGCAGATCGGCGGCACGTTCCGCGAGCAATGCGTCTTCGATATTCGTCAGGATGGCGATCTGTGCGCGGATCGCTTCGCGCCACGCAAAGCCCGCACTCTTGCCGAGGCTGATCAGATCGCGTGCGGCGTCGACCAGCGTGGGATCTTCGAGCAATACGCGATGCACCGCGAAAATGCCCGCCTCGCCCACCGCACCGCGTTGCGACGCATCGCGCACTGTCGTACCGAGGTCGGCGTCGACGGTGGCAATCGCCTTGTCGAGCAACCGGCTTTCAGCCGCCGACGTGCCGTTCGCCTTTTCCGGCGGATCGATGTCCGCATCGTCCCAGCGCACCAGCTTGCCGACCGCGACGCCCGGCGACGCGCACACACCCGCGAGCGTATTCGGCGCGAGCGTTTCGCCCGCGGCGTGGGCAATTGCTTGCGGCGCCGGCGAACTTTGTCGCGCCGGTTTCTCTTCGACTTCGCCGTGCGCTTCACGCGTCAACTCGTGGGCGATTGCTTCGATCGCGGCTTGGGCTTGTGGCCCAACGCCGAGCAACTCAACAGTCGCACCTTCGCCCGCGCCGAGACCGAGCAAACCGACCACGCTCTCGATCGCCGCCTTGCGCCCTTCGTAACGCACTTCGACACGCGCATCGAAACCGCGCGCCGCTTCGCGAGCGCGCGCTGCCGGACGTGCATGCAGACCGCCCGCGTGGACTAGCGTGACTTGCTGACGGGCTTCTTCGGTCACGTTGGTGGCGCTTGCCTGGCGCGATGCGTTCGCCGCTTCGCCGCTACGAGCGCGCAGCACCAGCAACGGCGTTTCGCCTGCCTTCAGCATGCCGTCCTGCGCACGCTCGACAATCTCGAACGCATCCGAATTGGCAATCGCGATCACCGAGACGAGACTCGGCGCATTCAGCGCGACCTGGTCCTGGTCGAACTCGATCAGGATGTCGCCGGTACGCACATGGGCGCCTTGCGCGACCATCGGCGCAAAGCCCTTGCCATTCAGCTCGACGGTGTCGATGCCGATATGCAACAGAATCTCCACGCCATCGGCCGTCGCGAGCGTGACCGCGTGACCAGTGCGTGCGAGATGGGTAATGGTGCCGTCGCACGGCGCGACGAGTCGCCCCTCGAGCGGATCGATGCCGATGCCGTCGCCGAACATGCCGCCCGAAAACACAGGGTCGGGCACGTTCGCCAGCGGCACGACCGGACCGGTCATCGGCGCGAGCAAAACAATATGGCCTTCAGAATGGCTCATCAAGCGGGACTCCTCGACACGTCGCATCTGATTTCTCGTCAGTGAGTTTCGGTGACTTTGTTGAGATGGCGTGGCGCGTCAGGATTGCGCCCGCGAGCGGCGGCAAGGCCGGCAGCCATCACGTAAAAGGACAGGATTGCGGCGATCGGATCGAGCGCCGCATGAGCGGTGGTGGCGAGCGGCAGGGTCGCTTCCGGCACGTCGGCCGGCGCGGCCAGCAGCACGCGGGCGCCGCGCGCCTGCATGTCGCGCGCGAGTTGCAGCAAGCCGGCTTGTTCGGGACCACGCGGCGCGAAGACCAGCAGCGGATAGTCGCGGTCGATCAGTTCCATCGGACCATGACGCACTTCCGCGCTCGAAAACGCTTCGGCTTGAATGCCGGAGGTTTCCTTCAATTTCAGCGCGGCTTCCTGCGCGATCGCGAGGCCCAGACCGCGGCCGATCACGATCATGCGTTCGACGCCACGCAGTTCGTCCACTGCCTTCGACCAGTCGAGTTTGCCGGCGGCCTGCAACACGTCGGGCAGCGTCTTCAACGCGCCGAGCAATGCTTCGTCTTTCTGCCAATGCGCGACCAGTTGCGCGGAGATCGACAGCATCGCGATGTAGCTCTTGGTCGCCGCGACGCTCAATTCCGGACCGGCCACCAGCGGCAAATGAAATTCGCAAGCGTCCGCCAGCGGCGAGTTCGGCGCATTCACTGCGGCCACCGTCAACGCACCGGCCTTGCGCAACGCTTCCATCGTGCCGACGAGATCCGGGCTCTTGCCCGATTGCGAGAACGCCAGCGCGAGCTGATTGCGCACTTGCAGCGGCGCTTGCTGGAGCGTCGCGACCGACATCGGCAGCGAGGCGACCGGCACACCGAGGCGGCTCATCGTCAGGCTTGCGAAGTAGCTCGCCGCATGGTCCGAGCTGCCGCGCGCGACCGTCAGCGCAACATGGCGCGGTTGCTGGGCGAGCTTCGCCGCCAATGCTTCCACGCGCGAGGTATCCCTGAGCTGCGCGGCAACCGTTTCAGCGGACGCCAGCGCCTCTTTAAGCATATTCGACAATTGATTCTCCTTCGACGTAAGTCGCGGTCAACGCCAGTTCACGATCGAACACGACCACATCGGCCCACGCACCGCGCGCGATGCGGCCGCGGTCTTCGATGCCGAGGTAGTCGGCGGCGTAGCGCGACAAACGGTTTGAAACATCGGCGATCGGCAAGCCGATCGATACGAGATTGCGCAGCGCCTGATCCATCGTCAGCGTGCTGCCGGCGAGCGTGCCGTCGGCGAGACGCACGCCGCCGAGGCACTTCGTCACATGCTGGCTGCCGAGGCGGTATTCGCCATCGGGCATGCCGGTCGCCGACGTACTGTCCGTCACTACGTACAGACGCGGAATCGCGCGCAACGCGGCGCGGATCGCGCCCGGATGGACGTGCAGCAAGTCGGGAATGATTTCGGCGAATTCGGCGTGCGCGAGCGCGGCGCCGACGAGGCCGGGATTGCGGTGATGCATCGGCGACATCGCGTTGAACAGATGCGTGAAGCCACACGCGCCATGCTTGAGTGCGGCGACAGCGTCATCGTAGGTGCCGAGCGAATGGCCGAGCTGCACGCGCACGCCGCGCGCCGCCATCTCGGAGATGATCTCCATGTGGCCGGCGATTTCCGGCGCCAGCGTAACCACGCGAATCGGTGCGATCGACAGATACTTCAGCACTTCATCCATCACCGCGGACACAGCGGCGTCTGGTTGCGCGCCGAGCTTACCGGGGTTGATGTACGGACCCTCCAGATGGACGCCGAGCACGCGCGCACCGCCTGGCGTGCGAATGCGCGCGTTATTGCCAAGCTCCGCGACGACACTCATCAGCTCGTCGCGCGGCGCGGTCATCGTGGTGGCGAGCAGGCTGGTCGTACCGTAACGCGCATGCGTGCGGGTGATGGTTTCGATCGCGTCGCCGCCTTCCATCACGTCGGAGCCGCCACCGCCGTGCACGTGAAGATCGATGAAGCCGGGCAGGATGTACGGCGCGTCGTTCTTCGACGGATCGGCGCGTTCGCCTGTCAGCGCCGTGATGCGGCCGTTTTCGTATTCGAGCGTGCCGTGAATCCACCCATCGGTGGTGAGTATGTTTCCGGTCAGCATGAGTCTCTCTGGTGAGGCGTAATGCGGGGTGTGACTGAATTGCGTTCGGCTGTGCCGCACGTGACGGCTGCCCGCTCAGGCGCGCCAGTCAGGTGCGCAATTCAGCGACAAAGTCGTAGTAATCGTCGCGGCAATAGGTGTCGGTCAGTTCGATCGCACGCTGGTCCGCGCTATACCCGATACGGGTAATGACCAGCAGCGCCGAGCGCGGTTCGATATCCATCAACGAGGCGATTTCGCTCGAAGCATTGACCGCGCGAAAGTGCTGCAAGGCGCGCACGACGGCAGCGCCACGTTGTTCGAGATAGCTGTAAAGCGACACGCCGATGGCCAGCGGATCGGGCACGATCGCCGCCGGCAGCGCCGAATGCTCGACCGCCATCACGATGCCGTCCGCGCGCCGCAGACGCCGCAGGCTCGCCACCGCCGCGCCTGGCGACAGGCCGAGGTGCACCAGTTCGTCACGGTTGGCGGCGCGGATATCGCGCTCGAGCCACACCGAATCCGGCCGGAAACCACGTTGCTGCATCTTCTTCGTGAAGCCGGTAAGCCGCGACAGCGGATCTTCGACGCGTGGCGTGATGAAGCTGCCCGCGCCTCGCGCCCGGCGGATCAAGCCTTGCTCGACCAGCAGCTCGATCGCCTTGCGCGCGGTGATGCGCGACACGCCGATCGCATCCGAGAGCGTGCGTTCCGAAGGCAGCGCTTCACCCGCCGACCACACGCCGCAGTGGATCGCCGTCGCCAGATTGCGCGCGAGCTGGAGATAGAGCGGCGTGACGTTGCGAGCGTCAGGCATCAGTGCGGACCAGCGAGTTTCCATGGGGCTCCGGCGGTCGTCTTGAAGAGTGCGGCCTACGAAAATGAGAGCCCATTATATAACCAACATAATACCAGTCAATCGACTGGTTCCATTCTGGTATGGATTGACGGAAAGCCTTGCTGGATAGGCGTCAGAGGGTGATTTGAGGGCTTCGGAGAGCGGTTCACAGGGATCGGGATTTACCCGTATTCGAGATGCCGGACGGCATCCGGGTGGTCCATATTGGTTCTCTTCCTGCCCAGAGAGACGCCCCAAAATCCATACCTTTCTGATACCACTTTGGTACGCCCCTTGGCCGCGCGGCTTTTTTAATGGGTTCCGTTCCAATATAGTGGCGTGTAGCAAGCCATAAAAATTCCCCCGGGGAGCAGCATTTGACAGATTCCGAGGCGCTGCGGCGTGCTCAGGCCGTCCGCCATTTCAACCGCTTCTATACCCAGCTCATCGGCGCTCTGCATGAGCATCTGGCAAAGAGCGCCTTCTCGCTGACGGAAGTGCGCGTTCTGCACGAACTGTCCCGCGGACGCGCGCAGACAGCCTCGGTGCTTGGGCGCAACCTCGGCCTCGACAGCGGCTACCTCAGCCGCCTTCTGACGAGTTTCGAACGACGCAACCTGATTACGCGGCGCCCGTCCGACTCGGACGCGCGCCAATCGCTGATCGCCCTCACCGACAACGGCTACGCGGCCTACGCACCGCTCGATACGGCGGCGATCGAAGAAGTATCGGCGTTGCTGAACGGCCTCACCGCGCTTTCCCAGGAACACCTGATCGCCGCGATGAAAGTGATCGAGCGCTTGCTCGACAGCAAGCCGCAGCCCGAACTCGTGATCCTTCGGCAGCCACGCGCCGGCGAGTGCGGCTGGCTCGTGCATCGGCAGGCGCAGTGGTTCGCCGCGCAGTACGGCTGGGATCAATCGTTCGAGGGGTTGCTCGCGCGCGTCGTCGCCGATTATTCGCAGCGCAACGATCCGGTGCGCGAGATGTGCTGGGTCGCCGATCAGGAAGGCATCGTAGTCGGCTCGGTGTGCATCGTCGGGATCTCGACGACCGTGGCAGGCGTGCGGCTCTTATGGGTCGAGCCGGACGTGCAGCGCCTTGGCATCGGCACACAATTGATGAGCGAATGCGTGCGATTCGCGCGGCGCGCAGGGTACACCAAACTCACGCTGACCACAGCCAGCACGCTCAAGGAGCCGCGCCGGCTATGCGAGCGCGCCGGCTTCCGGCTCGTCTGTACGACGGCGGAACGGCGCTTCGGCAAGGATCTGATGATCGAGCGGTGGGAGTTGGGGTTGTAGGGTCGCCAAAGAATGCGCGACGCACGGACAAAAGGCGCCACGGTTTGTCACTGTGGCGTTTTCGTTTTGCGAAGCAGGTTAAAGGGTGCCGCTTAGAACGACGGTACCACCGAACCCTTGAACTGAGTCTTGATGAACTGGCGCACGTCTTCCGACTGGTAAGCCGCGACCAGCTTCTTGACCCACGGCTTGTCCTTGTCCTGCGCGCGCACGGCGATCAGGTTCGCGTACGGGCTGCGGATGTCTTCGAGCGCGATCGCGTCTTTGGTCGGCTGCAGACCGGCGGCCAGCGCGAAGTTCGTGTTGATCGCGGCAGCGTCGACATCCGACAGCGAGCGCGGCAGTTGTGCTGCGTCTAGATCGACCAGCTTGATCTTCTTCGGATTCTCCGCTACGTCGAGCGCCGTGGCGTTATTGCCGTTCGTGCCCGCGCCGGCCTTCAGCTTGATCACGCCTTGCGCCTGCAACAGCAGCAGCGCGCGGTTCTCGTTCGACGGATCATTCGGTACCGCGATCTTCGCGCCTTGCGCCAGATCCTTCAGCGACTTCAGCTTCTTCGAATAGATGCCGAGCGGCGAAATGTACGTCAGGCCCGCATTGACGATCTTGTAGCCACGTTGCTTGACCTGGCTGTCGAGGTACGGCTGGTGCTGGAAACTGTTGGCATCCAGATCGCCGGCGTCGAGCGCGGCGTTCGGCTGCACGTAGTCGTTGAATTCGACGACCTTCACATTCAGGCCTTCGCGCTTCGCCACTTTCGTGACGACTTCCCAAATTTGCGCATCCGGGCCGCCGATGGTGCCGACCTTGATGACCTTGTCGTCGGCGTGTGCGCCGAAACTGGTGACGATCGCCGCGCTGGCGATTACTGTCGAGAGGGCTTTGAGGATGTTTCTGCGCTGCATGTAATTCTCGCTTGTTCTGATCGATGTCAGATTCGGGTGGAAGCCGGCGGCAGGCATCTTGTGGACGCGCCGCCAACTGGACCGCAAATGGTCTCATACGCCCGGCGAGATGGGAAATATCACGATCGCATATGGTTATGCCCCTGCAACGGCGCGGTTGATGCGCGACACACTCGCCGTATCTTGTAGACGTCCCGTCTGATCCTGCAACGAAGCCGCCAGCGGGTCGGCTGCTGACAGATAATCGAAGGTCATTGCCCGCAAATCCGTGCGGCCCATTCAATCGCTTACGAGAACGCTCATGTACGTCATCAACCTCGTCTACACCGCATCGCTTGACCGCGTCGACGACGCGCTCGAAGCACATCGCGCGTTTCTGACACAACAGTTCGAAGCAGGAGTATTCGTCGCCGCCGGACCGAAGGTGCCGCGCGACGGCGGCATCATTCTGGCGGTGCGCATCGAGCGCGATAAGCTGGATGAGATTCTTGCCAGCGACCCGTTCGCCGAGCAGAAGCTCGCACGTTACGAGGTGACGGAGTTCAAGGCGACGCGCCTCGCGCCGGGAATGAATTTGCCGATGCCGGCTTGAGGACAACTGCGAAGGAAATTGAATACGGGCGCGCGGCAGACGCGCGCGCCCATCTGCATCAATGCATCAATCGAGCAGCAGCTTGATATCGTGCACCCACGGCGTAGCGCCCTGGCCGTCACGCGCGAATAGACGCAGCTTGCCGTCCGGGTCGAACACATAGCTCGCCGCGGTGTGGTCCATCGTGTAGCTATCGGCTGTCTTGCCCGGCACTTTCGCGTAGTACACGCGGAAGTCTTTCGTGATCTTGGTGAGCTGCGCCTGGTCAGCCGGACGCAAGCCGACGAACGTCGGATTAAACGCCGGCACGTATTGCGCGAGCAGGGCCGGCGTGTCGCGGTCGGGATCGACGGTGACAAACAGCACCTGCACGCGCTTCGCGCCTTCCGGGCCGAGTTGCTGCAGCGCTTGCGAAAGCTCGGCCATCGTGGTCGGGCAGACGTCCGGACAGTGTGTGTAGCCGAAGAACAGCACCACCACCTTGCCCTTGTAATCCGCCATTGTGCGGACCTGGCCGGTCGTGTCGGGCAGCGAGAAATCGCTCCCGAATTGTGTGTTGCCGGTGATGTCGAGGTTCTGGAACGCCGGCGGCTGCTTACCGCAGCCGGCCACCAGCAACGCACCACCAAGTGCGCAAGCCATCACAGTGACACGCGCGGCGGCACGCGCCGTGCGCACAAAGCGTTGTGTAAGCATGGGTGTTACGCGCCAATCACGACGCGCGCATAGTGGTCGATCAACAGCGCGGCGAAGAGCAGCGACAGATAAACGATCGAGTAACGGAAGGTTTTGCGCGCCAGATCGTCGGAGTAGTCCCGATAGATCTTCCACGCATACGCGAGGAACACGGCGCCGAGCAACACGGCCGCCGCGAGGTACACCACGCCGCTCATGCCGGAGATGAACGGCATCATCGTGACTGCGAACAGGATCACCGTGTACAGCAGAATATGCAGGCGTGTGTACTTTTCGCCGTGCGTGTTCGGCAGCATCGGCAGACCAGCGTTTTCGTAGTCTTTGCGGCGATACAGTGCGAGGGCCCAGAAATGCGGCGGCGTCCACACGAAAATGATCAGCACGAGAATCCATGCGTCGCCCGGCACGTGACCGGTGACGGCGGCCCAACCGAGCGCCGGCGGCATCGCGCCCGACGCGCCGCCGATCACGATGTTCTGCGGCGTGGCCGGTTTGAGCAGCAGCGTATAGATCACCGCATAGCCGACGAAGGTGGCGAGCGTGAGCCACATGGTCAGCGGATTGGCGAACGTGTAAAGCGTCCACATGCCGAGTCCGCCGAGCACGGCCGAAAACAACAGGATCTGCGGGGTCGTGATTTCGCCACGCGCGGACGGCCGCCACGACGTGCGACGCATCTTCGCGTCGATCTTCTGTTCCATCAGGCAATTGATGGCGAACGCCGCACCGGCCAGCAGCCAGATGCCGACCGTGCCGCCGATCAGGACGGTCCACGGCACCATGCCGGGCGTCGACAGAAACATGCCGATGACTGCGCAGAACACAGCGAGCTGCGTGACGCGCGGCTTCGTCAGGGCGATGTACTGGGAGACCCGGCTACCGGGCGTTTGGGAGAGAGTTGTGCTGTCCATGTGGGGTCACGCTGGCGCGGCATCGCGCGCAGGCAACACGGCGCGGCCGGGACGGCTATAAGCGATCCGAAAGTTTAACATAACGAGCAGAAGCAGCAGGATCGCGGCCCCCCCGTTATGCGCGACCGCAATGGGCAACGGCCATTGCAGGACGATGTTCGACAGGCCGCTGATGAACTGGATCAGCACCACCAGCAACACGCCGTTTGCCGGCCGCCGCAGCGACTCGAAACGGCGCAGTTTCAGCGCAAACCACACCAGATAGGCGACCACGACGATCGCGAACGTGCGGTGAGTCCAGTGAATCGCGACCAGCGCATCTTGCGTAATCATGTCGCCGTCACCGGTCATGCCGAGCGCGCGCCACAGGTGAAAGCCGTGCGCGAAATCCATCGGCGGGACCCATTGGCCATTGCAGGTCGGGAAGTCAGTGCAGGCAAGCACCGCGTAGTTCGTGCTGACCCAGCCGCCCAGCGCGATCTGCACCACCAGCAGCACGAGACCGGCGATCGCAGCCGTCCGCCAGCGCGCGGCTTCGGGCTCATAGGCCGGCAGCGGCGTTTGGCGCGCGGCCAGCCAGCCGAGCGTGCCGAGCAACGCGAGGCCAAGCAGCAAATGGGTCGTCACGATGATCGGCTGCAACTTCATGGTCACGGTCCACGCCCCAAATGCGCCCTGCACAAGAATCAGCAGCAGCAGCGAAGTCGGCCACCACGGCGACACATGCAGTGGACGGCGCTTGATACGAGCCGTCCACGCAATCAACGTCTGCGCGATGATCAGCACGCCGATCGCCATCGCGAAGTAACGGTGGATCATCTCGATCCAGGCCTTCGTCATGCTGACCGGTCCGGTCGGCATCAATTGATGCGCGGCGGTAATCGCGGCGTGCGCGATGAACGGCGACGACGTGCCATAGCAACCAGGCCAGTCCGGGCAACCGAGACCAGAATCGGTGAGACGCGTAAAGCCGCCGAACATCACCAGGTCCAGCGTCAGGAAAGTGGTGAGCCACACCAGCTTGCGGAATTTGTTGTCGTCGGCCTTGACCCATACATAGGACAGCGGCAACAACGCGATACACAAGCCGATCAGGGCCAGTTGCAGAAGTTGCAATGCAGACATCTTTCTTACCCTTGTTGCGGCGTCAGCCGATGCTCGACCACTTGAGCAGCTTGGTCACGTCGCCCTTGATCTTGCTGGGGTTCGGATCTTTCGGGAAACGCATCATCAGATTGCCGTTCGGATCGACCATATAGATGTGGTCGGTGAGTTGGGTGCCGGTGTCGGTCGGCAGCCATGCGGACACCTGCGCCGGATTGGCGATCAGCATGTGGGTGTCGGGGTAGGCCTTTTGTATCACATCGGACACGTTGCCTGCATCGGTGCGCAGCCACACTTCGACGACGCGCTCGCGTTCCGGGCCCTGAGCTGCACGGATTTGTCGCATGAAGTACAGCTTGGTGACGCAGGCTTTGTCGCATGCGCTGTTGTCGACAGAGATCAGCAGCCAGCGGCCGCGCAGCGTCGCGAGCTTGAGCGGCTTGCCGTCTTCACCCGTGACGACGAGCGAATCGGGAATCGGTCGCTGCGGTTCGACCAGCGTGCCGTAGCTCGTGCTGCCGCCGGCCGGCTTGACCACGTAGTAAACAAAATACGATACGACGATCGGCGCGGCGCAGATGACCGCCAGCAACAGCAGCATCCAGCGGCCACGCTTCCACGATCCCTCGCCATTGGGTTGACCAGGCATCGCTTTCGGAGCTGCGGGTTTGCCGGCTTGCGGCGAACGGGGAGATTGCGTCGACACTACAGGACCTCTTTCAATGATTGCGCGGCTTCGAGCCCGTGCTCAGGGCACGAAACCGCAGGCGATGCGTTACACGCTCGGGGCGTGCTCTTTCTTCGCGGCGCGGCGCGCGGCGTACAAGCCGAAGACCAGCGCCGCGGCCGCCATGCCCCACCACTGGAACATGTAGCCGTAGTTGGTTTCGACGCCGGTTGTCGGCGCCGGCCAGTCGCGCACAAGCTTGTCGCCGTCGTCGCTCAATTGCTGGATCACGAACGATTGCAACGGCAGCCCGATTTCCGCAGCGTAGGCCGCCGTATCCAGATTCTGGCGGATCTTCTGATGCGCGGCCGATCCACCCTGCCCTAACTCGAATGCACGCGAGGCATCGGCACGCGCAATGCCTTCGATTTCGATCTCGCCTTGCGGCGTGCTGTACGGCGCGATGGTCTCGCGATTGTTCATGTTGCGCGGCAGCCAGCCGCGATTGACCAGCACGTAACCACCGTCGGCCAGTTTAAAAGGCATCACGACGTAAAAGCCCGGCTGATCGTTATACGGGCGATTATCCAGATAGACGACTTTGTCCGCGACGAAACTGCCGCGCGCCTTCACGCGATGGAATTCGATGTCCTTGAGTTCGACCGGCGTAGCGCTCACAGGCTGTGCGGGCGCGTCTTCGAACTGCGTGATGTGCGCTGCGAGTGCTTCCTTCTGATGCGCGCGGTCGCGCTGCCAGAAGCCGAGCCGCACCGTCACTGCAATCACCAACAGAATCAGCAGTGCGGGAATGAGGCGGAACTTCATCGAACACACTCCGGCACCACAGCCCGCGACGGCGTCTGGAACGTACGGCAGACGCTGGCGCGCGGTGCGATAATAAACGTCTTGCCTCTGCGCTTCCCGGTTTCAGTTGGTTCCATGCACATTCTCGTTCCCATCGCCTTCGTCCTGATCATCGCCAGCATGGTGTCCGCGCTTTACTTCATGATGCATGACAAGGGCAAAACCAAGCGGATGGTCTGGTCGCTCGCCACGCGGGTGGGTCTGTCGATCTCGCTGTTCCTGTTCATCCTGTTCGCTCACTGGATGGGCTGGATTCAGTCGACCGGTATTCCTTACGGGCGTTGAGCTCGGCGGAAAAAGCTTCACGTCACCCAACCCACCAAACAAAACGCCGCCCTGACAGGGTCGAGGGCGGCGCTCTATGACTTGCGTACTGCTCGTGCGCCGCGCCCTTGAAAGGCGATGCGCAAACGGCCTGCACACGCTCCGGAAACCGGCCGGTTTTCAGTACGTATGCAGGCCAGACTGCGTTACAGCCAGTACACGACGACGTACAGCCCAAGCCACACGACGTCCACAAAGTGCCAGTACCAGGCGGCGCCTTCGAATGCGAAGTGATGCTCCGCGGTGAAGTGGCCGCGAATCATCCGCACCAGCACCACGGCCAGCATCGTACCGCCGAGGAACACGTGGAAACCGTGGAAGCCCGTCAGCAGGAAGAACGTCGAACCATACACACCCGAGGACAGCGTCAGGTTCAGTTCGTTGTACGCGTGGAAATACTCGAAGCCTTGCAGGAACAGGAAGCAGACGCCGAGCACCAGCGTAGCCGCCAGCCAGATGATCGCCTTCTTTCGATGATCTTCACGCAGTGCGTGGTGCGAGACCGTCAACGTAGCGCCGGACGACAGCAGCAGCGCCGTGTTGATGGTCGGCACCGGCCACGGCTGCATCGACTTGAAGGTCGAGACCAGCGCTGCCGGACCGTTGTTCGGCCACACCGCCGAGAAATCCGGCCAGATCAGCTTGTAGTCGAGGCTGCCGAGCTGATGCAGCGCGATTTCACGTGCATAGAACAGCGCGCCGAAGAAAGCGCCGAAGAACATCACTTCGGAGAAGATGAACCAGCTCATGCTCCAGCGGTACGACTTGTCGACATTCTTGCCGTACATGCCGCCTTCCGACTCGGCGATCGCGTCGCCGAACCAGTGCCACAGGGTATAGAGCAGCCACAGCAAGCCGACGACGACGCCGATCGGCGCCAGTTCATGGTCGTTGATCCAGGCCGCAAGCGATCCGAGCATGACCAGCAACCCAGCGGCGGCGCTGATCGGATGCCGCGACGGATGCGGTACGAAATAGTACGGGCTCTCGTTTTGACCGCTCATTCTTGATTCTCCACTTCAGTCCAGTTGTTCCGGAATCTCCGGCTGTATCTTCGGCGGCGCGTCGATACCGCACCGCTTCTCTCTAATTCGTGGGCTCTGCTTCGCCCGGTACGACTTGTGTGCCTGCCGGCTCAACCCACTACGGCGTGCACGATCAGGATCAGCACCCCGATCAGGATGGCTACGCTGATCAGCGCTGCTGCAAGCACATGCAGCGGGTTCAACTGCGTTGCGTCCGCTTCCAGATCACGACGCTTGCGCACCCCGAAAAACGACCAGAACACGGCTTTCATCGACTGGCCGAAACTGCTCTTGCGTGGGCTGCCGCGGTTATCGCTCATTTACGTCTTCTTCCTTCGCCTGCGGCCAGTGCCGTCAGGTGGGATTGGCGGTGGTTGCCGCCGTGTTGGCCGTGGGTGCTACGCTCCCGGCCGTCGCCGCTGCCGGCGTATTCAACTCAAAGAACGTGTACGACAACGTGATCGTTTTCACATCCTTCGGCAACTTCGGGTCGACCACGAACACCACCGGCAACCGCTTGGTCTGGTTCGCAGTCAGAGTCTGCTGCGTAAAGCAAAAGCACTCGATCTTCTTGAAGTACTCGGTTGCCTGCTTCGGCGCGTAGCTCGGAATGGCTTGCGCCTGAATCGTGCGCGCCTGTTCGTTGCTGACCTCGTACATCACTGTCGTCACTTCGCCCGGATGCACGTCGAGACTACGTTGCTCCGGCTTGAAACCCAGCGGGCCGCGCGCGTTCGCATCGAATTCGATCGAAATCGTGCGACTCATGTCGACCTGCGTATTCTTCGCCTCACGCACCGTGGCATCACGCTGCACGAGGTTGTTGATGCCGGTGATCTGGCAGATCGCGCGGTACATCGGCACCAGCGCAAAACCAAAACCGAACATCATCAACGCGACGACGAACAGCTTGATCAGCATCGAACGGTTAAAAGAGCGATCGGCCTGGGCCGGCGGTTGCGTCGACATCTCAATCCTCAACAATCCTGCACACAGACTCTAACTACCGCGTACCGCGTCAGGTGAACCACTTCTGATGAATGATGACGCTCGCAAAAAAAGCCGCGGCGATGACAAACAACACGATACCGATCCGCCGGTTACCCGCGCGAACCTGCTCGGGCGTACGTCTTTCTTGAGGATTGCGCGTCATGCTCGACTTTCTGAATACTTTCGTGACTACAGGGTGCCACCACTGCTCGCGTGGCTGCCGGGTCCCGGCGGCGACTAACACCGCGCCGACGAAACCGGCAACCTCGCTGAACGCCGATTACTCGACGGTCGGCGGATTTTCGAACGTGTGGAACGGAGCCGGGCTCGGCACGGTCCATTCGAGGCCCGTTGCGCCGTCCCACGGCTTGTCGCCGGCCTTTTCGAGTTCACCGCCGCCACGATAGGCCGGCAGCGCAACCGCGAACAGGAAGTAGACCTGTGCCAGACCGAAGCCGAAGGCACCGATCGAGATGACCTGGTTCCAGTCCGTGAACTGTGCCGGGTAGTCAGCGTAACGACGCGGCATACCTGCGAGACCGACGAAGTGCATCGGCAGGAACGCGAGGTTAAAGAAGAACATCGACGCCCAGAAGTGGATCTTGCCGCGCGTTTCGTTGTACATCCAGCCGGTCCACTTCGGCGCCCAGTAGTACCACCCGGAGAACAACGCGAAGAGCGAACCCGCAACCAGCACGTAGTGGAAGTGGGCCACCACGAAATAGGTACCGTGATACTGGATGTCGAGCGGCGCCATGGCGAGCATCAGGCCCGACAGACCGCCGAACGTGAACACCAGCAGGAAGCCGACCGCGAACAGCATAGGCGTTTCGAAGGACAGCGAACCGCGCCACATCGTCGCGACCCAGTTGAACACCTTCACACCCGTCGGCACGGCGATCAACATCGTCGCGTACATGAAGAAAAGCTGGCCCGTCACCGGCATACCGGTTGCGAACATGTGGTGCGCCCAGACCATGAACGACAGAATCGCGATCGACGAGGTTGCGTACACCATCGAGCTATAGCCGAACAGCGGCTTGCGCGAGAACGCTGGGATCACCTGCGACACGATCCCGAACGCCGGCAAGATCATGATGTACACCTCGGGGTGCCCGAAGAACCAGAAGATGTGCTGGTACATCACCGGGTCGCCGCCGCCTGCCGCGTTGAAGAACGACGTGCCGAAGTGACGATCGAACAGCACCATGGTGATCGCGCCTGCCAGAACCGGCATCACGGCAATCAGCAGGTACGCGGTGATCAGCCACGTCCAGACGAACATCGGCATCTTCATCAGCGTGAGGCCAGGTGCGCGCATGTTCAGGATCGTCACGACGATGTTGATCCCGCCCATGATCGACGAAGCACCCATCAAGTGGACCGCGAAAATCGCGAAGTCCATGCCCGGGCCCATCTGCGTCGACAACGGTGCGTACAGCGTCCAGCCCGCGGCGGTCGCGCCGCCCGGTGCGAAGAACGAACCGACCAGCAACACCGCAGCCACCGGCAGCAGCCAGAAGCTGAAGTTGTTCATCCGCGCGAAAGCCATGTCCGATGCGCCGATCTGCAGCGGCACCATCCAGTTCGCGAAGCCGACGAAGGCCGGCATGATCGCGCCGAACACCATGATCAGGCCGTGCATGGTGGTCAACTGGTTGAAGAACTCGGGGCGCATGATCTGCAGGCCCGGCTCGAACAGTTCGGCACGGATCATCAGCGCCATCACGCCCCCGGAGAGGAACATGGTGAACGAGAAGATCAGGTACAACGTACCGATGTCCTTGTGATTGGTTGCGAACAGCCAACGACGCCAGCCATGCGGCGTTTCGTGGGCGTGGTCGCCGTGTACGTGCTCGTGGCCCGCGACTACATCGTGTCCGATGCTAGACATGACAATCTCCTAATGCGAATACTGCGGTGCTGACCATGAACACGTCAGGCAGCCGGGCTGATCTGGACACGCCGGGCTTCTTTCGCGTCGCCGCCGCCCGTGATCGTTTCCGGCTTCTTCAAAATGATGTGGTCTTCGGCAATGCCGGCTGCTTTCAGTGCGTCGCGCACGGCTTCGGCACGGGTCTTCGCGAGCTTCGCGTTGACTTCGGCAGAGCCGGTGGCGTCGGTGAAGCCCGACAGTGTGAACTTGGCGTCCGGGTGTGCTTTCGCGTAGGCGGCGGCCGCGTCAACCGCCGCTTTCGCGTCGGCCGGCAGTGTGCTCTTGCCGGTGTCGAAGTAGACGTTTGCCGGGAGAGCTGCTTGCGATGCTGCCGCGCTGTCCGAACCGGCCGCAGCCGCGTCAGCACCCGAGGCAGCCGCTGCGCCGCTAGCAGCCGCGCCTGCGTCGGCCAGATGATTGCCACCTTCCGGCAGCTTGCCGTTACGGGCCTCCAGAATCTGCTTCGGCTGGAGAATGTCGCCGGTGTGGTTGCCCCACGAATTACGTTCGTACGTGATGACCGAAGCGATTTCGACGTCGTTCAGCGTCGGCGCCCACGAAGGCATCGCGTTCTTGCCCTTCAGCACCAAGCTTACGTGCTCGGCGATCGGGCCGTTGGCGATCTTGCTGCCGTCCAGCGCCGGGAATGCGCCAACGCCCTTGCCGGTCGGCTGGTGGCAGACCGCGCAATTCGCCGCGTACACCTTGCCGCCGCGCTCCATCAGCTCAGCCATGGTGTAGGTCTTGTTCGGATCGTCCTGGCCGGCGGCCATTTTCTGCTTCTGCGTATCGACCCACTTCGCGTAGTCGTCTGCCGACAGCACTTCGACCACCACCGGCATGAATGCGTGCTCCTTGCCGCACAGTTCGGTACAGAAGCCGCGGAAGGTGCCGGTCTTGTCAGCCTTGAACCACGTGTCGCGCACAAAGCCTGGAATCGCATCCTGCTTCACGCCGAAAGCCGGCACGTACCAGGAGTGGACCACGTCGTTCGCGGTAGTGATGATGCGGATTTTCTTGTCGACCGGGACGACGAGCGGATTGTCGACTTCCTGCAGGTACGTGGTGGAAATCGGCTCGCGGCCATCGGTTTGCGCACGCGGCGTGGCCAGCGTGGACAGGAAGCTGATGCCCTCACCCGGCCCCTTCACGTAGTCGTAGCCCCACTTCCACTGGTAGCCCGTGACCTTGATGGTGACGTCGGCGTTCGTGGTGTCCTTCATCGCGACGACGGTCTTGGTGGCGGGGAGCGCCATCAGCACGACGATGACGAACGGCACGATCGTCCAGATGATTTCGACGGTCGTGCTTTCGTGGAAATGGGCAGCCTTATGGCCTTTCGATTTGCGGTGCGCAAACATCGAATAGAACATCACTGCGAACACGCCGATGAAGATCACCGTGCACAGGATCAGCATGAACGTGTGGAGGCTGTAGAGCTCCTCAGCGATTTTCGTCGCCGGCGGCTGGAGATTGATCTCGTTGACGGCAGGGCCGCCCGGAACATCGCCCACTGCCAGGGCCGCACCAGCGAAAAGCAGTCCGCTCATCGCCAGCACGCCCATGAGGGCTCGCTTGATTGTTTTCATAGCTTCCTTACCCAAAATTTCCATTCAAACCCTCGACCCCGCTGGCAGGCTGTCTCGCGCTCCCCGTGAACGCCGCGCGTCTCAACACGTCTAACAACGCGTGAGCCACATACGCAATTCGCCGGCGAACTGCGCGCGCCGATACTGCGCGAGATGTTGCCCGATCATGATCGTCTGTCCGCGCGAGACCAGTTTGATCTGGTCACGCGGCGTTGCGCCCGGTTCGATCCGCACCCAGCGCGGATTGAATTCGAACTGCGTGAGCCGCTCGGCTCTGACTTGCTCGATCACGAGCCGGTTCGGAAACAGCCGGACGCGCTCGTAATCGACAGCATGACGCGCATATATGGCAAACGCGATGCCCACCGCCAGCAATTCAATACCGGTGAACGGCAACACCAGCCAGGCGCCGACCAGAACCAGCATGAAAGCAATTGCCAACGAGAACAACGCAAGCGACACGTAGAAACATACGAACTGCCGCGGCGATATCGAACAGTTGCGCTTCATCGTCCAGTCTTTGAGAACCGGTTCTGAATCCGCCAGCAGATCTGATGCTTCCATCGCTGCCTCCCGCCGACCGTCACCCATCACCGCCTGCGGCCATTGCTCGCGACCGCAGAATCCAGCCACTTGATTACCGCCGCGTCACTTCATGTTGCAGCCCTATGCCTCGGGCCTGCCGCCCCAAATGTGGGAACTCCGGGCGACAAACTGACGCATTATAGGCGCGATCCATGGCATCCACAAGCAAGCCTCAATCGGCTCACAAGCCCGGTGCGACAAGCCTCCGCGCCGTTTTGACGCAGCTTTCGCGCGTCTTTTGAAGCGGTAATTTCAGACATAACAGATGTCCTCTTTACCGCTTCGTTGATTCCTCACCGATTCCTCGACGAACCCCGTCCGATATCCTCGAGCCGCACGATCCCATGCCCTTCGGCCGTGGTGCGCGGCACGGCTTTCCAGGCGTGGCCGTAGATCACTTCGAAGGTCAGCGCGATCGTGCCGTCGGCGCGCCGGCGGGCTTCGAGCGCTGCCAGCAAAGCCTTGTGCAGCCTACGCGCGACGGCATTCGCGGTAGCCTCGCGCTCGAACGGATAGGCGCCCCAGCGGCGCACATCCGCGAGCAGCGACTCGGGCGACTTATACGTAATAGTGAGTGTTTCCTGGTCCATCACAGGAATCTCGAAACCGCTCTCGACCAGCATGTCCCCGAGGTCATGCATGTCGACAAAGTCGATCACATGCTTGCGCGAAGCAACGCCATGCGCGGCCTCGACCTCGGCGTAGGCGCCGCGCAATTCCTTCAGCGAATCGGGGCCGAGCGTGCTGAACATCAGCAGGCCGTTCACTTTCAGCACGCGTTGCCACTCAGGAAACACGAGATCGGGCCGCGAGTGCCAGTGGAGAGCGAGATTGGACCAGATGAATTCGAAGGCGCCGGTTGCGAACGGCAGCGCCGAGAAGTCGGCCTGCGCAAAACGCGGACCGCGGGCGCCGAGCGCCTTGCCGAGCGTGGCCGGCAGAAAGCGCCGCCAGCTTGTGTCGCCGGAATCGTGACGCAACGCGCGGCTGAGCATTCCGTGCGACATGTCGGTGCCGAACACCGGCGCCTCGGGGAAGCGTTCGCGCAATGCGGGGATGTCTTCGCCTGCGCCGCAACCGGCGTCGAGCACGCTCGACGGCGTAACCTTGATGTAGTCGAGCCGCTCGCGCATGCGCTGCGCGATTTCGCGCGGCAGGAACGCGACTTGGTCGAAGGTCGCCGCACGGCGGTCGAAAATCTGCCTGAGGCGCCGGGCATCATAGGCCGGACGGCCAGATTGAGACGTAGTTGGGGGCATGGGTGTCGTACTGGCGTAGAGCACGAAGTATACTCGCTCGCTTCCTCCCCTTCAGCGTGAAAGGTCTTTGCGGGCGGTCCAATCATGCCATTCCGAAAAAATTCCTCGTCTCCCGGCGGCTCGAGCGCACTTTTTGCACGCTTCACGCGCGGCTTGGATTCGGCGTGGCCGCATATGATGCACGCTGCGTTGCCGAACCTGTGCGCACTGTGCGGCAATTTGTCGCATAAGACGCTGTGTGCAGGTTGTGACGAGGCGTATTGGAACGAAGCCAGGCTGCGTTGCACGGTGTGCGCGGTCCCTTTGTCCGGAGCGCGCTGGGCGAGCCACGCGCAATATCGCTGCGCGGATTGCATCGGCGAGCCGCCGCCGTTCGAGGCAACCTTCGCTCTCGCCGATTACCGCCAGCCGCTCGACGCCCTGGCGCTTGGGCTGAAATTCCGCGCCCGGCTAATGCTGGCCCGCGAGTTTGCGCAACGCCTTGCCCGCCTCGCGGGGGACTCATGGGTAGACGCGGCTGAAAAACCCGATGTGCTCGCGCCCGTGCCGCTGGCCAACAAACGTCTTACTGAGCGCGGCTACAACCAGGCCTGGCAGATTGCGAGGCCCTTGGCCCGCGAGCTGAATGTGCGCAGCGACGCCACCTTGCTGCATCGTGTGATCGACACCGCACCACAATCGCGGCTCGACCTGGACGCGCGCCGGTTGAACGTGGGCCGAGCATTCAAAGTCGTCAAACCGGTGCAAGGTCTGCATGTCGGCATCGTCGACGATGTCATGACGACCGGCGCGACACTCGAAGCGCTGGCGCGCACGCTCAAAGCGGCCGGTGCGCGGCGCGTCACCAACTTCGTCGCGCTGCGTACGCCGAAAAACTAGTCTCTACCTGAAGCCATCATGTTCAATGTCGTTCTCGTCGAACCCGAAATCCCGCCGAACACCGGCAACGTTATCCGCCTGTGCGCCAACACCGGCGCGCGGCTGCATCTGATCGAGCCGCTCGGCTTTCCACTCGACGACGCCAAGTTGCGCCGCGCCGGTCTCGACTATCACGAGTATGCGCAGATGAACGTGCATGCCGATTGGGCAGCGTTCGTCGCCAAGGAAGCGCCCGATCCGGCTCGAATGTTCGCCTTCACCACCCGTGGCTCGGGCCGGTTTCACGAGCATGCGTTTCAATCCGGCGACTGGTTCGTGTTCGGCGCCGAAACGCGCGGCCTGCCTGACACGGTGCTCGATCAATTCGCCAATGAACAACGCGTGCGTCTGCCGATGCGACCAGGCAACCGCAGCCTGAATCTGTCGAATACGGTCGCCGTGGTCGTGTTCGAAGCGTGGCGTCAGACCGGCTTCGACGGCGGCGCCTGACGGCGCTTCAATTCGGCTTCGTAGCGCGCGAGCATGGCGGCGTCGAAACAGGCGAACACCACGTGCTCGATTGTCGGGGTACGTGGCAAAGTTTCAAGCACAGCGCCCACGGCGATCTGCACGGCTTCGTTGGCAGGAAAATGGTAGATGCCGCAACTAATCGCGGGAAATGCAATGCTCGTGCAACGCGCTTGATGCGCGACTTCGAGCGAACGTTGATAGCAGGAGGCAAGCAGGTCCGCCTCGCCGCGCGTACCGCCCTGCCAGACCGGGCCGACCGCATGAATCACGTGTTTGGCCGGTAACTGGTAGCCTCGGGTGATTTTCGCATCGCCGGTTGCGCAGCCGCCGAGCGTTTCGCACTCACGCAGCAATTCCCTGCCGGCCGCGCGGTGAATCGCGCCGTCCACGCCGCCCCCGCCTAGCAACGAAGTATTCGCGGCATTGACGATCGCATCCACGGCGAGTGTCGTGATATCGACCACGCGCGCTTCTAGCGTGCAATTGTTAAAACTGAGCATGAGAACCTCGCTGGTCCGAAGCGTCGATAAAACGTGGACAGCGATAGCGGGCAGCCGTTCAGCGCTTTTCGCGCTAAACGGCTGAAAGACAAGACTTATTCTGCTTTCGAATCGCGCCGCAGCAAGGCGCTGACGGCGTCGCGGGGCGCTACACCGTCGAACAGCACGGCACAGACCGCCTGCGTGATCGGCATCTCGATCGCATGAGCGCGAGCGATTGCCAACACAGCTTGCGCACAACGCACGCCTTCGGCCACGTGACCGAGGCCGCCGAGGATATCGTCGAGCGTACGGCCCGCGGCGAGCTGCACACCGACCGTGCGATTGCGCGAGAGATCGCCCGTGGCGGTCAGGATCAGATCGCCCAGCCCTGTCAAACCGGTGAACGTCTCCGCCCGCCCGCCGAGCGTCACGCCGAGGCGCGACATTTCAGCGAGACCGCGCGTAATCAACGCCGCGCGCGCATTGAGACCGAGGCCGAGGCCATCGGCAATACCGGTGGCAATCGCCAGCACGTTCTTCACCGCGCCACCCACTTCCACGCCGACGATGTCATCGCCGGTATAGATGCGCATGGCGCCATGATGGAACGCGGCAACCGTGCGCTCCCGGCATGTCGCCGACGTACTCGCGATCGTCAACGCGACCGGCAAGCCCTGCCCGACTTCACGAGCGAAACTGGGGCCCGACAGCACACCGTTACTGCCATGCCCCGGCAATTCAGCCGCGACCACCTGATGCGGCAACAACTGCGAGTCGGCTTCGAAACCTTTGCACAGCCACACCACATGTGCCGGCACTTTGCCCGCGTCGTGCATCGCCCGGAACAGACCCCGCAGACCGGCGACGGGCGTCGCCACGACGCATAACGCGTCGTCGGCGAGCGCGTGGTCGAGCGCTGCGTTCAGATCGGCTTCATAGCGAAGGGACGCCGGCAACGCAACGCCCGCCAGATAGCGGGCGTTTTCGTGCGAAGCGGAGAGATCGGCGATGAGCGCGGGTTCACGCGCCCACAGCACCGTGTCGTGCCGTGCGGCCAGATGGCCGGCGAGGGCTGTGCCCCATGCACCGGCGCCGAGGACAGCAACCTTCATAGCCGGCACCGAACGGACGCGTTAATGCGTGACGCCGTTTTGCGCCGCGCCTTCCTGGCCGCCCATTTGCGCGAGACGTTGCTCGTACAGCGCCTGGAAGTTGATCTCGGCGAGGTGGATCGGCGGGAAGCCTGCGCGGGTGATCGCGTCGGCGATGTTCGAGCGCAGGTACGGGAACAGGATCGTCGGGCAGGCAATGCCGACCAGCGGATCGATCTGCTCAGCCGGAATGTTGCGGATGTCGAAAATGCCGGCTTGCTTGGCTTCGATCAGGAACGCAACCTTGTCCGACACCTTGGCCGTGACGGTGCCCGTCACGAGGATTTCGAACACGGTGTCGGCGAGGCGCTCGGCCTTCACGTCGACTTCGACTTCGACCGACGGCATTTCCTGCTCGAGGAAGATGCCCGGCGAATTCGGCTGCTCGAGCGACATGTCCTTCAGGTAGATGCGCTGGATGTTGAAGAACGGCTGGTTATTCTCGTCGGACATGATTGAGTGATTCCCTGATAGGTATGCGTGGCGGCGGCCCATGACTCCACGGGCCGCCAGATCGTTGCGGCGCATCGCCGGCCCTCGAAGTTGTCCTTGAAGGGCCAGCATGCACCGACTTGTGTTTCACCTGCCCCACTCACGCGCCGGCCGGCGCATGAGTGGGGCAACTTCGTTCAGGCAGGTTCGAGCAGAGGCATCAAACCGCCCGCGCGATCGAGCGCGGACAGGTCATCGTACCCGCCGACATGCGTCTCGCCGATGAACACCTGCGGCACCGTACGGCGACCGGTCCGGGTCATCATTTCTTCACGACGGGCCGGGTCCTTGTCGATCAGTACCTTTTCAACGTGCTCGACGCCGCGCGACTTTAAAAGACGTTCGGCCATCTGGCAATACGGGCACACCTGGGTGCTGTACATGATGACTTTGTTCACTTGGCTGCTCCTTGTTTCACAACCGGCATACCGGCTTTCTGCCAGGCGTCGACACCGCCTTCGAGAACATGGACTTCGGCGTATCCCGCATCCTGCACGATACGCGCTGCCTTGTTCGACTGCTGGCCGGTCTGGCACACCAGCAGCACCGGGTTGCTCTTGTTCTTCACGAGTTGCGCGACTTTCGCCTGCAGCTCCGCAAATTCAAGGTGCCGTGCCGCGGGCAGATGGCCCTTGGCAAAGTCGGCGGACGGACGCAGATCGATGACCGCCGCATTGCGCCGGTTGATCAGTTGGGTGGCTTCAGCGGCCGACAGGCCGCCGCGGCCACGCCGGCTGATCGTCGGCCACAGCAGCAACCCACCGGAGATGAGGACGATTGCGATCAGTACAAGGTTTGTGTAATCAGTGAAAAACTTCACGGAAAATCCGCCGAAAAAGAGAGAAATCGAAAAGGGCAATCGAGCCATTATAAAATAACCGTCTGACGCGATGGCGGCGCTCCTCCAGAGGACCCTCGCAACGCTTTACCGCTTCCTTACTACCGACCGGCAATCTCATGTACAAACTCGTTCTCATCCGCCACGGCGAATCGACGTGGAACAAGGAAAACCGCTTCACGGGCTGGGTCGACGTCGACCTCACCGAACAGGGCAATCGTGAAGCGCAGCAAGCGGGCGTGCTGCTGAAGGAATCGGGCTATTCGTTCGATATCGCCTACACGTCGGTGCTCAAGCGCGCGATCCGCACCCTGTGGCACGTACAGGACCAGATGGACCTGATGTATCTGCCGGTCGTGCATTCGTGGCGCCTGAACGAGCGCCACTACGGCGCGCTGTCGGGCCTGAACAAGGCGGAAACCGCCGCCAAATTCGGCGACGAACAGGTGCTGGTCTGGCGCCGCAGCTACGACACGCCGCCGCCGGCGCTCGATCCGTCGGACGAACGCGCACCCTACAACGATCCGCGCTACGCCAAGGTGCCGCGCGAGCAATTGCCGCTCACGGAGTGCCTGAAAGACACCGTCGCACGCGTTTTGCCGTTGTGGAACGAGTCGATTGCGCCGGCCATCAAGTCAGGCCGCAAGATTGTGATCGCCGCGCACGGCAACTCGATCCGCGCCATGGTGAAGTACCTGGACAACATTTCGGACGACGACATCGTCGGCCTGAATATCCCGAATGGCGTGCCGCTCGTCTATGAACTCGACGAAAACCTGAAACCGATCAAGCACTACTATCTGGGCGACCAGGACGCGATTGCGAAGGCGCAGGCCGCTGTGGCCAAGCAAGGCAAGGCGGGCTAAGCCGGGGCCGCCGGCCGCCGCCCCCCGCCTGTAGTGGAAATCTGCAGCGGGGGCCCGGCAAACGGGCCACCCCACCGGCAAGACCTGCCGGCGTACGCGTCCCGCCGGCTGTCAATTGCGCCATCCCACTGCCATCTTGCCGTTACCGCACATTACTTCGGCTTCGCGACCTCCGACTCACGAACCAGGGCCCGCCCGCGCTGTCGAATCACGATTGCCTGCGCTGCGCCCTGACCGGGCGGGTGTGCAGTTATACTTGTCCGTCCCCATCTCTATCGACGCTGCCACGCGCTCCCGACCGCAACAGACTCTATGCGAAAGAACCTGAAAAATATCGGCCTGATTGCCGCGGGCCTTGCTACCGGCGCATTTGCCACCCTGCAACTCTCCGCCTCGGCCCAGCAACCCGCCGGCGCCGCCTCGAGCGCCGTTGCACCGTTGCCGCTGGACCAACTCCGGCTCTTTGCCGAAGTGTTCGGGCAAATCAAGCATGAGTACGTCGAACCGGTGGACGATAAAAAGCTCCTCACCGCCGCGATCAAGGGCATGGTGTCGAGCCTCGACCCGCACTCGTCGTATCTCGACAAGACCGATTACGAGGAACTGCAGGAGCAGACCAAGGGTCGCTTCGCGGGTCTCGGCATCGAAATTTCGTCGGAAGACGGCCTGATCAAGGTGATCTCGCCGATTGAAGACACGCCCGCGTTCCGCGCCGGCATCCGTCCGGGCGACCTGATCACCCGCATCAATGACAAGCCGGTGCGCGGCATGACGCTCGACCAGGCCGTCAAGCAGATGCGCGGCGATCCGGGCACCAAGGTCACGCTGACCATCTTCCGCAAGACCGACGACCGTACGTTCCCGCTCACGGTCACGCGCGCGATCATCAAGGTCCAGTCGGTCAAGATGAAGATTCTGGCGCCGGGCTACGCGTATGTCCGCATCACCAGCTTCCAGGAACGCACCACGCCTGATCTGGCTGCGAAACTGCAAGACATCGCCCGTCAACAGCCGAACCTGAAGGGTCTCGTGCTCGACCTGCGCAATAACGGCGGCGGTCTGCTGCAAAGCGCGGTCGGTGTTGCCGGCGCGTTCCTGCCGTCGAATTCGGTGGTGGTGTCCACCAACGGCCAGATTCCGGATTCGAAGCAGGTCTATCGCGACACGTACGATAACTACCGCCTGCAGTCGTTCGACAGCGATCCGCTGAAAGACGAAGCACCGATCTTCAAGACTGTGCCGATGATCGTGCTGACCAACGCCTATTCGGCGTCGGCTTCGGAGATCGTCGCGGGCGCGCTGCAGGATCAGCATCGTGCGCTGATCGTCGGCAAGACCACCTTCGGCAAGGGTTCGGTGCAAACCGTCCGTCCGATGACAGCTGAAACGGCACTGCGTCTGACCACGGCGTACTACTACACGCCGAGCGGCCGTTCGATCCAGAATAAGGGCATCCGTCCTGACATCGCGGTCGATCAATACGCAGAAGGCGATCCGGACGACGCACTGGTTACTCGCGAAGTCGACTACTCGAACCACCTTGCGAACACGCAGGATCCGAACGAGAAGAAGGAAGCGGATCAGCGCGAACAGGAACGCATGGACCAGCTGCGCCAGCTTGAAGAGCAGAACGACAAGAAGACGCCGGAACAGCGTCAGAAGGATCGTGAGCGCAAGCCGGTCGAGTTCGGTTCGACCGACGACTTCATGCTGACGCAGGCATTGAACAAGCTGGAAGGCAAGCCGGTGCAGGAATCGAAGTCGCTGACCGAGCGGCGTCTCGCGCAGAACAAGCCGGCGGCATCGGCCTCCGCGCCGGTCGCGGTGAAGTCGACGCAACCGGTACCGGGCGCATCGGTCCCGGCCTCGGCGCCTGCTACGCAAAGCAACTAAGCAGCAAACCCAACGTGTCTTCGCAGCGGAACGTGCTGCGAAGACACGTAGCAGTACAGTTGTAATACCCGGCACCAGCAAGAACACCCGCTCCCCCGCGCGATTAAAATAACGAAACCGCGCATGGCAGGCCACCGGTCCTGCATCTCATTGCGCGACACTCCACGCGCCCCGCCATGAATGACGATCAACTCCTCCGCTATTCCCGCCACATCCTCGTCGACGAAATCGGCATCGAGGCGCAGCAGCGCTTTATCGACGCGCACGCGATCATCGTCGGCGCGGGCGGCCTGGGTTCGCCGGCAGCGATGTATCTGGCGGCGGCAGGCGTCGGCCGTCTGACGCTGGTCGATGCGGATACGGTCGACCTGACCAATCTGCAGCGGCAGATTCTGCACGTGACGGCGTCGGTCGGGCGCAAAAAGGTGGAGTCCGGGCGCGACGCGATCGCCCAGATCAATCCTGAGGTGGTGGTGAACGCGGTGGCCGAACGGGTCGACGATGCATGGCTCGATCGCGAGGTGCCGCACGCCGCTGTCGTGCTCGATTGCACGGATAACTTCGCGACGCGCCACGCGATCAACCGCGCCTGCGTGAAGCATGGTGTGCCGCTGGTCTCAGGCGCGGCCTTGCGTTTCGACGGCCAGATCAGCACCTTCGATTTCCGGGACGCAGCGTCGCCCTGCTATGCGTGCGTGTTCCCGGAGGACCAACCGTTCGAGGAAGTCGCGTGCTCGACCATGGGCGTATTCGCGCCCACGGTCGGCATCATCGGTTCGATGCAAGCGGCTGAAGCGCTGAAAGTGATCGGCGAAATCGGCACGCCGCTGGTGGGCCGTCTCACGATGCTCGATTCGCTGCGTATGGAATGGAACACGATGCGCATTGCGCGTCAGCCGGATTGTCCGGTGTGCGGGCAACAGCATCAGCCGTGAGCCGACGCAAGCAAGACGCCAAATGAAAAACGCCGCACACATGTGCGGCGTTTTTCATTTGAACCCACCAATCCGGGTTGTCAGTTTCAAGCCAACACCACGCGCTTGAGCGCCGCCTGCACCTCTTCCGGTTCGAACGAAGCCAGCACGTCGGCCACCGGCTTCTCGAGCGTCTTCAGATGCGAGCGCAGGACTTCCTGCTTGACCACCAGCAACTGGCTCGGGTGCATCGAGAACTCGGTGAGGCCCATACCGAGCAACAGACGCGTCAATGCCGGGTCGCCCGCCATTTCGCCGCACACCGACACCGGCACCCCCGCCCGCTTCGCCTCGCGCAGCGTGAAGGCGATCAGATGCAGCACCGCCGGATGCAGCGGATCGTACAGATGCGCAACCGAGTTATCCGCGCGATCGATCGCCAGCGTGTACTGGATCAGATCGTTGGTGCCGATCGACAGAAAATCCAGCCGCTTGAGAAACAGCGGCAACGCAATCGCGGCAGCCGGAATCTCGATCATCGCGCCGACCTGCACGTTCGGATCGTAGGCAATACCGGCATCGTCCAATTGCCGCTTGGCCTCGCGAATCAGATCGAGTGTCTGATCGATCTCCTGCGCGTGGGCGAGCATCGGAATCAGAATCTTCACCTTGCCGAACGCCGATGCACGGAGAATCGCGCGCAGTTGCGTCAGGAACATCTGCGGTTCCGAGAGGCTCCAGCGAATCGCTCTGAGCCCCAAGGCGGGGTTCGGTGCGGTTTCGTAGCCGTCGCCGCCACCACTCATCGAATCGAGCGGCTTGTCGGCGCCGACGTCGATCGTACGGATCGTCACCGGCAAGCCGTTCATCAACTCGACGGCGCGACGGTAGGCAGCAAACTGCTCTTCCTCTTCCGGCAAGTGGTGCTTGTGATTCATGAACAGGAACTCGGTGCGGAACAGGCCCACACCGGTTGCACCCGAATCGACCGCGGCGCGCGCGTCCTCCGGCAACTCAATGTTCGCGCACAGTTCGATGCGTGTGCCGCAGAGCGTTTGCGTGGGCGAAAACTTCAGCCGTTGCAGCTTGCGCTGCTCCAACGCTTTTTCGCTCTGACGGTACGAGTATTCTTCCAGCACGATCGGTGCGGGATCGACGATCACGATGCCGTGATCACCGTCGACAATGATCAGGTCGTCCTGCCGGATCAGCTGGCTCGCATGCTGCACGCCGACCGCGGCCGGAATGCCGAGGCTGCGCGCGACAATCGCCGTATGTGAAGTCCGTCCGCCGAGATCGGTGACGAAACCCTGAAACGTTTGCGTTTTGAACTGCATCATGTCGGCCGGCGCGATGTCGTGCGCGACCACAATCATCTCGTCGCAGGTACCGTGCACGCTGTCTAGCAGCGCCACCGAAGCACCGGCAAGCGCCTTCAGCACGCGCTCCACCACCTGTTCGATGTCGGCTTTGCGCTCGCGCAGGTATTCGTCTTCGATATCGTCGAAATGGCGCGACAGGCGCTCGAGCTGTTCGGTCAGCGCCCACTCCACGTTGTAACGGCGCGTACGGATCAGGTCGATGGTTTCCTGCACGAGCATTGCATCGTTCAGGATCATTGAATGAACGTTGATGAACGCACCCATTTCGCTCGGCGCGTCTGCCGCGAGATCGGCGCGCAACGTGTCGAGTTCGTAATGCACATGTTGCTGGGCCACGCGAAAGCGCTCGATCTCGCCCTCGATCTGGGCGGGTTCGATCAAATAGTGGTCTACGTCAAGTGCAGCCGGGGCGATCAGATAGGCCCGCCCGATGGCGATACCGCGTGACACGGGAATTCCATGCAGCGTGAAGGACACGCGCACCTCCTCTAGTTGTGTGATGCCGCGGCAAACCGCTGCAATGCTCTCAGACTCTGTTGGCCATTATAAATTCCGCGCCCGTTGTCGATACGTTAGGTCTGTGTGCAGCGCAGCACGAAATACCGTAACCGACCACAACACTGCGCCTTCGACGAGCTTGCGCTCCGGCAACGCGAACCCCTGCGCGCCGCGGGCAGGCGCCTCTCAAGCTGCGATTGTCTCGCGCTAAAAAAAATGCCGCGGACAGTCGCGGCATTTTGCTTCAGGCAACGATAACGCGCGAATTCACTGACCTTCGCCGAATTTATCAGCAATCAGTTTCAACAATGCGTCCATGGCTTCTTTTTCGTCGGTGCCTTCCGTTTCGATCAGCACCGTGCTGCCTATACCCGCGGCCAGCATCATCACACCCATGATGCTCTTGGCATTGATACGGCGGCCATTGCGGCTCATCCAGATTTCCGCCTGGTAGTTGCCCGCGAGTTGCGTCAACTTGGCCGACGCGCGCGCGTGCAGCCCCAGCTTGTTCACAATAGTCGTTTCCTGTTGCAGCATGTGATGGTCCGAAGCGCGGGTAAGTGTTGTAGTGAAAGGTGAAACTGCAAACCGGCTGCGATTGGGCGCGACCCAATCGCAATCGTTTAAAGCCGTGAGATCCGCTTACAACCCGGTCGAGCCGGCTTTCTGAGTCAGGTCGGCCTCTGCTGGCAACGCGGGCAAACAGTCAGCAGCAGCGGCCTCAGGCGGCAAAGCGGGCAAACAATCCCCGGACCCCGCAGGCGGCGCAACCGGCGCAGGCGTGGCCGGTCCGATTGCGTGCACGCCCTTGGTGGCCCCAGCGAGCGCTTTGTCGACCAGCGTGTCGAGCGGCGTCGCGCGATAACAGACCGCGCGCACCAGCATCGGCAAATTGACGCCACACAGCACACGGACGTTCGGCACCGAAGCGAGCCGCCCGGCGATATTCGCCGGCGTGGCGCCGAACATGTCGGTGAGCACGAGTGCGCCGTTTTCTTCCTTGAGCCGCTCGATTTCCGAATGCGCGAACGCGACCTGTTGTGCGGGATCGCAATCCGGCGATACATCGATCACGCCGATGCGAGCCGGCAAGCCACCGTAGATGTGCGAAATACAATCGCGCAACGCGGTGGCGAACGGAGCGTGCGCAATGATCAGAATGCCTGCCATGTCAGCCTTGCTGCAAAAGAACGGCCCCGAACCGTGGACCGGGACGAAGCCCGGTTCGTAAGCGCCCTCGACTGGCCGTGGGTCGTGAGGGCCGGAACGCATCACCTGACGAGCGGCCCGCCGTGCCTGATATCGCTACGGCGCAGGCGGGAAACAGCTCGTTCACAGTCCGCAGTCCATGCCAGTGGCGCCTGACAGGCGCCTTCCACTCGCTTGGCGCGGAAGAGCGGGCATTGTATCAGGCTCATTTTCACGCCAAAGCCGGTGTTTCGCTTGATGCGGATTTACTACACAGTTTGGGGGCCTTGGCGGCCATTCAAGGGCTGCGCCTCAAGCGGCCGCGCGCTCCAATGCGTCGATGAACATCGCGGCGACATCGAAGCCGGTCTGATCCATGATCTCGCGGAAACACGTTGGGCTCGTCACATTCACCTCGGTGAGCCAGTCGCCGATCGCATCCAGCCCGACCAGCAGCAGACCACGCGCGGCGAGCACCGGCGCAAGCGTGTCGGCGATCTTGCGGTCGTGATCGGTGAGCGGGCGCGCCACGCCCAGTCCACCCGCCGCGAGGTTGCCGCGCACTTCATTACCCTGAGGAATCCGCGCGAGCGAAAACGGCACCGCTTCGCCACCGATCAGGAGAATGCGCTTGTCGCCCTCCTTGATCTCGGGGATGAACTTTTGCGCCATCACCGAGCGCGCGCCGTCGTGGCTCAGCATCTCGATGATCGAGCCGAGATTCATGCCATCGGCCTTCACGCGGAACACACCCATGCCGCCCATGCCGTCGAGCGGCTTCAGGATCACGTCACCGTGTTCCTCATGGAAGGCGCGCAAACGGGCGGCGTCGCGCGTCACCAGAGTCGGCGCGACGAACTCCGCGAACTCGCCGATCGCCAGCTTTTCCGAATGATCGCGAATTGCCTGCGGCTTGTTGAAAATGCGCGCGCCGCCGCGTTCGGCAATTTCCAGCAGCCACGTCGACGTCACGTATTCCATGTCGAACGGCGGATCTTTGCGCATCACGACCGCGCTGAAACTCTTCAGCGATTTTGGCGTGGCCGCTTCAGCGGCGTACCACGTGTCGCGATGCAGGTCGGTCACGTCGCCGGTAATCGCAAAGCGCTGCACGTTCGCCTCGACGTCGCCGCCGGTCCACGCCAGATGCTTCGGCTCACACGTGTAGAGCGTGTGACCGCGGCGCGCGGCTTCCGCCATCATCGCGTAGGTCGAATCTTTGTAGATCTTGAACTGCGTGAGCGGATCGGCAATGAAAAGAATGTCCATGAGGATTCCGGTGCGCCCTTAGGGCTTGGCATTGATCGTCAATATTAGTCGCTGAAAATGACGATGGCGGCACGCATGCCGCCATCGACCACCTCGCGAGGCTTAAACCTGAATCGCTTCCGGATCGGTCTTTTCCAGTTCGACCGATGCGGCCAGCAACCCGAGCCGCGCCACCACGCCGTACATATAGAAGCGGTTCGGCACCGCCGCGCCGGGCTTGGCGTGGGCATCCGGCAGGGCCGTATGCTCGAAGCCGAGCGGCACGAAGTGCATGCCGGGCGCGTTCAGATTCTGATCGCGCTCGCGGCTGCCGTGCACGCGGTAGAAGCCGCCCACCACGTAACGGTCGATCATGTACACGACCGGCTCGGCGACTTCTTCGCCGATCCGCTCGAAGGTGTACACCCCTTCCTGCACGATCACGTCATGCACTTCGAGGCCGTCTTTGGTGGCAGCCATCCTGGCGCGTTCGCGCTTGGTGAGCGCGGCCACTTCCGAGGCGTCGTGCACGGTCATCACGCCCATGCCATACGTGCCCGCATCCGACTTGATGACGACATACGGTTTCTCGGAAATGCCGTACTCGCGATACTTCCTGGCGATCTTCTTGAGCACGCCGTCGATCGCATCCGTCAGCGCTTCTTCACCGGTGCGCTCCTGGAAATCGACGCCTTCGACATGCGCGAAGTACGGATTGATCATCCACGGATCGATCTCGACCATCTTCGCGAACTTCTTCGCGACGTCGTCATAACAGGAGAAGTGCGTCGATTTGCGGCGAACGGCCCAGCCGGCATGCAGCGGCGGCAGCAGATACTGCTCGTGCAGATTTTCCAGCACAGGCGGAATGCCACCCGACAGGTCGTTGTTCAGCAGAATCGAGCAAGGGTCGAAGTTTTTCAGGCCGAGGCGCCGCGGCGAACGCTCGAGCGGTTCGAGTACGAGCTTCTGGCCGTCGGACAATGCAATCGTGACCGGCCCGACGATGCTTTCGTCGAGCGTGCCGAAACGCACGTTCAAGCCGGCCTGGCGCATGATTGCGGCCAGACGGGCGACATTCTCCAGATAAAACGCGTTGCGCGTATGGCGCTCGGGGATCACCAGCAGATTCTTCGCGTCCGGGCAGATCTTTTCGATCGACGCCATCGCGGCCTGCACAGCGAGCGGCAGCACTTCCTGCGGCAGATTGTTGAATGCGCCGGGAAACAGATTGGTGTCGACCGGCGCGAGCTTGAACCCCGCGTTACGCAGGTCGACTGAACAGTAGAACGGCGGCGTGTGCTCCTGCCATTCGAGCCGGAACCAGCGTTCGATGGCGGGGGTAGCGTCGAGGATCTTCCGCTCGAGGTCGAGCAGCGGGCCGTTTAACGCCGTAACTAGGTGCGGAACCATTGATCACTCGCAGACTGGAGAAAAAAGATTGTAGAGCAAATGCTTTGTCCATTTGGGGACGCTTTCTCCATTCGCAAGCCGATGCGGATGCATTCTCGCTATCGCCATGATAGGCGCGGAAAACTACTGCTCACAAGATGCGCGGCCAGAAAAAAGCCCGCCATAAAGGCGGGCCAAAGTCGCTGCGCTTGATTCTGCTCCGTCGAGCCCTGGAGAGAGCTCGACCTTCCTTGGAGAAGTCCTTATTCGACGTGTTCGCCGTGCAGGCTCACGTCCAGACCTTCGCGTTCTTCTTCTTCCGTCACGCGCAGGCCCATCACCATGTCGATCACCTTCAGCAGGATGTAGCTCACCACGCCGCTGTAGATCAGCGTCGTCAGCACGCCCTTGGCTTGCAGGATGACGCTGCCGTCCGCGCCGCCGATGTCCTTGACCGCGAACACACCGGTCAGCAGCGCACCCACGATACCGCCGATGCAGTGCACGCCGAACGCGTCGAGCGAGTCGTCGTAACCGAGCTTGTGCTTGAGCCACGTTGCCGACCAGAAGCAGATCACGCCTGCCGCGATGCCGATCACCAGCGAACCCGCCATACCGACGAAGCCGGAAGCCGGCGTAATCGCCACCAGACCTGCCACGGCACCCGACACGATACCGAGTACCGACGGCTTACCCTTGGTTGCCCATTCGGCGAACATCCATGCAAGTGCTGCTGCTGCGGTTGCCACTTGCGTTGCGAACATCGCGAAACCGGCACGGCCGTCTGCCGCCACTGCCGAACCCGCGTTGAAGCCGAACCAGCCTACCCACAGCATGGCGCCACCGATCAGCGTGAGCGTCAGGTTGTGCGGCGCCATCGCTTCCTTGCCGTAGCCGACACGCTTGCCGAGCACCAGCGCGCAGACCAGCGCCGCGATACCGGCGTTGATGTGCACCACCGTGCCGCCCGCGAAGTCGAGGATGCCCGCGGCAGCCAGCCAGCCGCTCGGTTCCCAGACCATGTGCGCGATCGGCGAGTAGACGATGATCGACCACAGCGTCATGAACACCAGCATTGCCGAGAACTTCATACGGTCGGCAAACGCGCCCGTGATCAGTGCCGGGGTAATGATCGCGAACGTCATCTGATAGACGACGTAGACCGTTTCCGGGATCGTCGGTGCGAGGTGGCTGACGGTCAGCGTCGTGGCCTTGTCGCCCTTGATGTAGTTCATACCCGCCATGAAGAAGCGCGAGAAGCCGCCGATGAACGAACCACCCGGCGTGAAGGCAAGGCTATAGCCCACCACGACCCAGATGATCGACACGAGGCAGGTGATCGCGAAGCTTTGCATCAGGATCGCGAGCACGCTCTTCTTGCGGACCATGCCGCCGTAGAACAGCGCCAGACCCGGGATCGTCATAAACAGCACGAGCGCGGTGGAGGTCAGCATCCAGGCGGTGTCGCCCGAATTGATCTTCGACGAATCGACCGAGAACGGCGCGGTCGGGGCGGCAGGCGCGGCGTCCGATGCTGCCGGCGCGGCTGCGGCGGCGCTGGCAGCCGGTGCGGCGGACGCATCAGCGGCCGGTGCCGAAGCCGCGGCGGCAGCAGGCGCTGCCGAAGCGTCAGGCGCCGGCGCACTCGCCGTCGTATCGGAAGCAGGCGCCGAGGCGGCTGCGGGGGCGGAAGCGTCGTCCGCGAGGGCGGCGCCGATACCGCCCGCGAGCAGCGAACCGGCCATCAGCATGGACATCAATAATTTGCGCATCTTCGTTTCCTCTTGTCGCTATCTGTGTCGCTATCTTTTGGTGTTACAGAGCGTCCGCGCCGGTCTCCCCGGTGCGAATCCGAATCACTTGCTCGATCGGCGTGACAAAAATCTTGCCGTCGCCGATCTTGCCGGTGCGTGCCGCGCGTTCGAGCGCCTCGATCGCCTGGTCGACGATGTCGTCCGAGACAGCGGCCTCGATCTTCACCTTCGGCAGGAAATCGACGACGTATTCAGCGCCCCGATACAGTTCCGTATGGCCCTTCTGACGACCGAAGCCTTTGACTTCCGTCACCGTGATGCCTGAGACGCCGATGGCCGACAAGGCTTCGCGCGCCTCATCGAGCTTGAACGGCTTGATGATTGCGGTAATGAGTTTCATGAAATCCCTCGCTAAGTTGCGTAACCCGTTGCGTAACCCTGTTTGCGTACCCTGTAACCCGTTCGCGTGGTCTCGTTCCGCTGCCGGTAAAAGCACCCGGCAGTGCGCGCGGGGCAGTAACAGCAACTCGCATGCCATGTTGTGTCAGACTTCGTCCGGGGCATGCTGCAGAAGGGGCGCAAGCCGCCCTGGCCGGATGGCCAACGTTGGCGGGGCACGGTGGCGCGGCGTATGGATCGTTGCTAGAGTGTTCGAAGGCATTTAACGTTTGAGCGCGCACCAAACGGGCTCATGCGGCAGCGGCAGGCAACAAGCCATGCACCAAAGCGGACCATTCGACGCGACAAAGCACAGGCGCAATGAAACATGCACATTTTTTGTGCATTAAGGGGAACACCATGAAACAACCGAACGATGTCTTTAACGATTTTCAGGCCCGCATGAGCGAGCTGTTCAAGAACTCGCCGGCCAAAGATGTCGAACGCAACGTGAAAGCCATGCTGTCGCAGGGCTTTTCCAAGCTCGACCTGGTCACGCGTGAGGAATTCGATACGCAGACCCAGGTGCTGGTGCGCACCCGCGCGCGCCTCGAGGAGCTGGAGCGCCGCGTCGCCGAGCTCGAACAGAAACTGCCGGTCACAACGCAAACGCCCTGAAGCTTTGCTCGCAGCGCTTTAGCTGCGTAGTGCTGCACATCACTGGCAAGCGAGCCGTGACGTCATCAGCGTTTTAGGGGACTCGCGCGCGCCATCTGCGCGCGGTCCGACGGGAGAAAACATGTCGCTTGCCGTGGTGCGCAGTCGCGCGCCGGCCTCTGGCCGCGCGCCCGAAGTAACCGTCGAGGTCCACCTCGCGAACGGATTACCCTCTTTTTCGATCGTCGGCCTTCCGGATCTGGAAGTGCGCGAAAGCCGCGAGCGCGTGCGCGCGGCGCTACAGAACTGCAGCTTCGATTTCCCCGTGCGGCGCATCACCGTCAATCTCGCGCCTGCCGATTTGCCGAAGGAGTCCGGCCGCTTCGATATAGTGTGTACGAAGTGTTAGTATTAAATGGTTTTGAATTCAGTCTCTTAGAGACGAGCAGCAGGTGGGGGTCCGGGGGAGGATTCGATGCGTCGCAAGGCTGTGGATAACTTTGACCTGCAACGCTGGCGTGCCCTGTCGGCCGCTGAAGCGCTTTCCGCCATTGCCGATTACGCCAAGATCGATGCCTCCTTCAGACCGTTGAAATCGGCTATGTCAACGCGATGGCACGCGACCGTCGGCGATCTCCATTTTGAATTCCTTTGTACGGGGCCGAAGTTCTGGGACACACGGAACAAGGCGGGCGGCTGCGGTGCGGTAGATCTCGCGATGCACTTGCTGAGCATCGATTTCAAGCACGCTGTAGCGATGCTCCGAACAAAGGGACTTTAGATGTATCTCGTTCGCAGCACCGCCGAGTACAAGATTGACGGCCGATCACGGTCTGGATTCCCGATATTGCTTTGGAACGACATGAGCAGTTGCTGGGAGGCCAATGAGTTTCTGCGGCACTACCTGTCGCGAGGCTCAATCGGCTCGAAGAAGTCGTGGAGGCCGACTGGCCAAGCGATCTACGACTTCTTCGGATTTCTCCAAGCCCATGAGTTGGCCTGGAATGATGTCGATCGCGGAGAACAGAAAGATCTCGTCGGTGCTTATCGTGACTACTGTCTCGATACGGTGAAGCACGAGCGGTCGACCGTTCGACAACGCCTTGTCTATGTGATTGCGTTTTACAAGTTCGCTGCGAGCAAAGGCTGGATCAGCAAGATCCCATTCGAGTACGAACGACGCCGTGCCCCAAATTCGTCGGCCTTCCTTGCACATACTGACGCGTCCGGCAATATCCGCGAGGTTGCTTCGCCGATGCCGCGTGCACGGCGGAAGCTAATCAAATATCTGACGCTAGATCAGGCTAAGGCACTTACCGCAGCAGCCGTCAACCCGCACCATCGAATGATCATTCGATTGGCCCTCGGTTCGGGCCTGCGGCGAGAGGAATTAGCGACGTTTCCCGCAAGCTATGTCGCTAACGCTCAAAGTTCTCGGCCGGCTACCAACAACGTTCGGATTGTCCTAGATCCCAGTGACGGGACTGGGATGAAGACCAAAGGGGACAATCCAAGGGCCATCTTCATCCCGAGAAGGCTCATGGATGAACTTCATCATTACCTGTTGCATTGGCGCGGCGAACGAGCGTCCCTGTCAGATGAAGAGCAAAAGCCACTCTTCCTCACCCAGGCTGGACTTCCATGGGCAGATGATGGGAAAGGAATCGAGGCGATGGTCAGAACCCTCGGCAGGAAAGTTGGCATCGCCACATATCCGCACATGTTGAGGCACACCTATGCGACTCAAACGCTAGTGGCATTGCAGAGGCACCGCAAGAGCAATCGTATCGAGCCGGTGGTGTTTCTTCAGCGTCAGCTCGGGCATTCGAGCATCGCAACAACAATGCTCTATCTGCATTTGGTCAACGAGCTAGCTGACGACGCCCAACTGGCGTACGACGAGGAACTGATGGCACTTGCGATGGAATACGACGAATGAGCAAGCGGAAAGTCTTCCCGCGTTCAGATCTGGCAACACCGGCGGTCGAGCAGGTCATCGCCACCGATGGAGTCGTCGCCATCTCGCCGGATGCCATTCCGCCCGCCATCACGCGCGTGTATTTCGCTGTATCGGCGACGGAAGGGGCACGCAGTTACGACTTCGGTAAGTGGTATGGGGTAAAGATAGACGAGATTGTGTACGCGTGTCAGCGACAAATTGAGCGCTTCACGGACAAGCAGGACGCCGAAGTCTCTCCTGCCACCGTTCGGGCGTACGCTGACGCCTTGAATGGCTTCTTCAACTATACATCGATGGTTGCGGCCGCGCGCGGCGAGCCACTCGCTTTGAGGCACATTAACCGGAGCCTGATTGACGGATTCCTAGGGTTTCTGCGCGACACGGGAACGGCAACATCTTCGCAGAAGAGCTGCTATCACGCGGTCAAGGCGGTACTAAAGGCGCTTTGTCGTCGACAGCTGATTCGCGAGGAACTCGCCGGCGATGAGCGAACATTCCCGTCGAACCCGTTTCCTGGAGTCCACCGAACAACGAAAGGTGAGAAGCCACTGACGCTCCGCGAAAAGCGAGAGGTGGCACGCGTGTTAAGGACAGCCATCACGCCGCTCTTTGATGAAGCGGCAGTGCCGACATCCCAATTGTTAGCCGCCGCCTTCTTGCTGGTCGCACTGCACACCGGCCGCAACACGACTCCTCTCCTTGAGATGACTCTGGACTCACTTCGTCCGCACCCGAAGGACGGCACGATGTTTCTCGTCCTCTACAAGCGTCGTGGGCACTCGACCAGTAAGGTCGCATTGAGGAACGATCGCACCGACACACTCGACATCGAATCCGTCGGCGCAGTTAAGGCTACGGTAACGGAAATCATTCGGCGCGTCATTCACATCACCAGTCATACGCGCAATCAAGCGCCAGAGGGACTGCGGCAAATGGTGTGGATCTACCCGCTCGCCAGCGCCACGTTTAGCTTCGGATCTGCGGGCCGTGTGACTGCTTTGTCTTCGTCGACACTGGGCATCGCAATCACTGCTCTGGTATCAGCTAATGGTTTGATTGACGCTTCAGGAAAGCCGCTGCGACTGAATGTTAGTCGCCTGCGCAAAACGTTCGTAAATCGAATGTTTGAGCTTCTCGACGGAGATCTCGCGGCGACGGCCGCCGCCGCTGGAAACTCACCTTCAGTCGTTGACCGCAGCTATCTGGAGCCTGGCGAAGAAGCGAGTAAGAACTGGCGATTCATGGGCATGACGCTCGTTAACGAAATGCTGACCGGAACCCTCGGTGCGACCGAAAGAACGCCGATTGCGCGGTGTAGCGACACGAGCCATGGGGAGTACGCGCAGAAGCAAGATCGGTCGGTTTGCATGAGTTTCCTGAACTGCCTAAGGTGCAGGAACCTTGTTGTGACGGGCGACGACCTATATCGTCTTTTTAGCTTCTACTGGCGCATCTTGAAGGAGCGGACTCGAATGGACGTCAAGCGTTGGCGGCGACAGCTCGCGCACATCGTTCGGCTTATCGAGCAAGATGTCATTGAGCGAGGTCTTCGGCGGAAGGTGTTCACTCAGGCGATGCTCGATTATGAACGTGAGCGAGCCCGTATCGATCCGCATCCTTTCTGGAAGGCTGACACCATCATTTCTGATCTGGCGGGAGCAGAGGCATGAGCAACGCACCCGCGTACTTCCTTGAGCAGCCGGCCACCGTCAAGGGCCTAGTAGCAGAACAGCGGAACGCTCTGATCGTCTCGATGCGAAAGACGACCGACCACACCTGGTCGGTTGTCAGTAATTACGGCGATCAGATTTGGTGGCTGAGCGGATTCACAACCGCCACGCGCAAGAGTGACAAGAAGCTGGACTTTGACTTCATCCCAGCTGAGTTCCGGGACATCGCTAAAGAGACAACGTACCGGTATTTGCGGCGCGGCCGAGACGGCGGCAAGCGCCCCAAAAGCGCGAGCGTCGTTAACTACTTCAGGGGGATGGTTGCCTTCTTTCGCTACCTGTCGGACCTCGGCATCTCGGGCCTTTCTGACGTAACTCGTTTGGTTTGTTCCAATTATGCTCTGTTTTTGACGCAGAGGATGGAGGCGACCGCGAAGCCACTGCTCGCAGGTACCGTCATAAAGAGGCTGGCGTCCATTGAGGCGTTGTATGAGTTGAGTCTCCACACGGATGACCCAATGCCATCTCATCCCTGGCCAGAGTCGTCCGCTATGCACCTATCCGGTTACGGCAAAAGTAGACGAATCGAGGGTAGGAAGACACCGCTCATTCCTCATGAGCAGTTCGCGCAACTGTTTCAAGCTGCATGGGCGCTCGTCCAGCGGGCAGACTACCTGCTTGATCTTCGCGATGCGCTGGCAGAGGTTGAGCGCGCAGCGCATGGACTGACTCGTCAGACGGTCAACGTTAGGAAGGCAAAATCACTGCAAGCTCTCGGCTGGAACGAAGGCGTCAAGACACTATATATTGAGCTTACTAAACTGCGCACGGCGTGCTACATCGTCGTGGCGAGTCTCAGCGGATGCCGAAACCACGAGCTAGCCTTCCTTCGCAAAGGCTGCTGCTACAGCACCGAAGACTCAGACGGGGTGCGGTATTGGTGGATGCGATCTCGATCCTCCAAGACCGACGAAGGGCACACCGAATGGATGATCCCAGAAGCCGCGGTTACCGCCATTGGGGTCATGGAGCGCTGGGCGGCACCGCTTCATGTCGAATTGAACGAAGAGATCGACCGACTTTGCCGCGAAGGCGCAGCAGTTGATGCGATCGCCGATGCCGAAGATCACATCGATGCACTATTCGTTGGCCAAGATCGTGCCAGGCACGCCGTCGTCAGGACGATCGCAACCCATCGTTGGAATGTCGTTCTGAAAGAGTTTGCGAGCCAGCATGGCATCAAGATTCGCCTTCGGACGCATCAGTTTCGGCGCACGTTCGCCAACTACGCCGCTAGGAGCCAGTTCGGGGATCTTCGGTACCTGAAGCGTCATTTCAAGCACTGGTCAATGGACATGACTTTAGGCTATGCCTTAAACGAAGATCAGGAGATGGCTCTGTTTCTGGAAATCCAGGACGAGTTGGACGATCTGAAGGAAAACGCAGCGGCAGATTGGCTATCGCCTTCTGCGCGGCTCGCAGGTGGCTATGGCATCAACCTAGTCGACTGGCGCAGCCGAGAAGAGAACATCGTAATGTTCAAGAGTCACGGAGCGATGGTGCGATCTATCGCACGGTCAACGGCGATTCGTAGCAACGGCCATGCATGGTGCACAGCAGACAGCCACGACTGCGCGGGAAATGATATTGATCGATTGCGCTGCGGCGACGGGTGTTCAAACGGTGTAGTTGGCGAAAAGCATATCCCGATGTACAGCAGCCTCTACAGCGATCTTGAACGTCTCCGTTCATGTGATGACATCGGGGCTGGTGGAGTTGCGCGTGTGGAGCGCGACTTAAATCGGTGCCGCAAGCTTCTTATCCAGCTGGGGCATGACCAGCTTAAGGTCGTCCAATGACCCGAGTACGCAAAACGGCAGAGGCGCGTGAGAAGGACCTCAAGCTTGCAATCTTCCGCATTGAGAGAGGGCGAGCACATACCAAGGCCACCAAGATCAATTTCACGACGGTGGCGCTCGAAGCAGGTGTCTCCGCGAGCCTGATTCACAACTGCCACCCTGACATTGCCGAACAGATCCGGAACAAGACCGGGAGGTCCAGTCGAGAGCAGCGGGATGTAAAGCAAAACGAACTGAAGGAAGAGAAAATCAAGAACAAGCAGCTTCTCAGTGACCTCAAAGAAGCTCAGGCGATGATCGCTAACCTCGCAAGCATCAACGAAACACTGCTCATCCGAGTTCGTACTCTCGAAGCTGCGGCGGCCGCCGGGAACGTCAGAACGTTCCCCCGAGCGCCGCTCAAAAACAGTTAGAAGCGCCAAGTGGTCGTTTTTCCGCAACGAAAAACAAACTAACTGTTAGAAACGCACCAAAATGATCGATCTGCCGATCGCCTTGGGCATTCTGGCGGCGAGCGGGCAGATTCCGGCCGAGTCCCTCCTGCATCGTGAATTCGCCGGCGAACTGTCACTGACCGGCGCGCTGCGGCCGATGCGCGGGGCTTTCGCGATGGCCTGCGGAACGGCCCGCAGCGGTGCTTCTCACGGCGGCTCGGGCGGCATGTCTGATTCTGCGTCTATTCGTATTACTTCAGCCGAACCGGCGACGTCCGAGACGTCCGCTCAATCTACCCCGCAGCTCTATCTGCCCGCGGCAAGCGCGGCCGAGGCAGCGCTCGTGCCGGGTGTCGATGTCTATGGCGCCACCGATCTGCCGTCGCTGTGCGCACATCTGGCCGGCGCGCCCGACGCCAGGCTTTACCCTGTCGCGGCGCCCGACCTCAGCGAGACCGCGCCCGCCGCCGTTCCTGACATGGCCGACGTGATCGGCCAGCGCGGCGCGCGCCGCGCACTTGAAGTTGCCGCGGCCGGCGGACACCACGTCTTGCTGGTCGGGCCGCCCGGCGCGGGCAAATCGATGCTCGCCGCCCGCCTGCCAAGCCTGCTCCCACCCATGACCGACGACGAGGCGCTCAGCTCGGCGGCGTTGCTGTCCGCCAGCCGGGCCGGCTTTACGCCCTCGCAATGGCGGCAGCGGCCGTTTCGCGCGCCGCATCATTCGTCGAGTGGGCCGGCGCTGGTCGGCGGGCGCAATCCGCCGCAACCCGGCGAAATCACCCTGGCGCATCTGGGCGTGCTGTTTCTCGACGAATTGCCGGAATTCGACCGCCATGTGCTGGAGACCCTGCGCGAGCCCCTCGAGGCCGGGCGCATCACGATCTCGCGCGCCGCCTTGCAAGCGGATTTTCCAGCAGCCTGCCAGTTGATCGCCGCGATGAACCCCTGCCCCTGCGGATGGCGCGGCGACCCCAACGGTCGCTGCCGATGCACGCCGGAAATCGCGGCGCGTTATCTGCGCAAGCTGTCCGGGCCGCTGCTCGACCGGATCGACATCCAGCTCGAGATTCCTGCGCTCACGCCGGCGGAGTTGTCGGCGCGCTCCACCACCGCCGGTGAATCGAGTGCAGCGATCGCCCTACGGGTGAATGCCGCTCGCGAGCGGCAACTAGCCCGGCAAGGCAAAACCAATCGGGAACTGGGCGGACGTGAAGTGGACGAGGTCTGCCGCCCCGGCACAGACGGTGAAGCTTTGCTGCGCCAGGCCGGCGAGCGCTTCGGTTGGTCGGCGCGTGCTTACTACAGAGTCCTGAAGGTGGCGCGGACCATCGCCGACCTGGCCGGCGCGGCTATGCCGAGCGCGGCGCAAGTCGGTGAAGTCATCCAATATCGCCGGGCGTTTGGGTCTGTATAAGGCGAAAAATCGCCTGTCAAGACTTGACTTATGCACAAGTGCGCGTTCCAGATAAATCTGGAAACAACTGAAAGGCATACAGAGACACGCATCCCAAAAGCATTGATTTAATTGACTTATTTCGACCGCCCGGAGCTGACTCAGTCTGACAGAATGCCCACGGGATGGGCATCTGCGGCAAAAAACGCGAAGTTCTCAACAGAGTTATCCACAGCCTCCGTGCGCAACCGGAAAACTTCAACGTAAACCGGGAATTAGCGCGCGATGCTACGAAGGAACTTTCACTGTGCACTACGATCTTGTCGCGCACCGAGTTGACCAAAAAACGCCGCTTTCAACTTTCAATAGAGCTGGAACGACGAAAAAAACTGGTCGACCTGCTCCTGCTGCACCGGCTTGGACGCAATGATCGCGGCCTGATACACATGCCGGCCACGCGCGACCAGCCGCGCATAGACTGTGCGCGTCTCGTGTTGCGAGCCAGCCTCACCGGTCAGCTTCATTTCCAGACCCAGCACCTGACCGCCTGCGGCCAGCGGAATTTGCACCGCGTGCGCGTCCGGCGCGGCGCCGACGTTACGGGCGAGCCCCGTGCGCAGGAATTCGAGGGCGGCACGCTGCGTCGCTTCGTCATCGCTCGGCAGCATCACGGTGCCGACCGCGAACACGGCGTCGCCGGCTTCGGCTGTCTGCATCGCCATCTGCATCGGCTTGCCGTCGATCTGGACCGCGCGCTGATCGTTGTCCGGCTTGGCCGGCAGGTCGACCGTGTAGCCGTTGTCGTTATTCATGACGGTGCGCCAGTCGAAGGTCGGCGAACACGCTGTCAACGCGCCGCCCAACGCCAGCGCGCAGGCCACCGTTCGGAGAACTGCTCGTGCTCGCCGCAAGCGGAAAGCGGCACCGGCCGGGCGACCGTTTGCCAGGGCGAAACGTGAGGAACGGCTAACGGGGCGGCCAAACGGGATGATGGAGATTCGGGCAAGCAAGCGAAAAGCAGTTCGGAGCATGGGGACAGAAGATCGGACTGACAGGAACGTAAAGTCCTATTATCGCCTCCCGGGCCGCCCGCTGCCGCGTTGCCGGAATGGGGCTACAATAGCGGAGCCAAGCAATACCGGATTTAACAGTCCAAATCCACGTACTGTTCCGCGCGTTCTGCGCGACTCTCGAGGTTCCGTTCATGAGTTCCACCCCGTCCACCGCCGCACGGCGCGCGAATCCGCTTCGCATCATCATCATTGCCGTCGTGGCCGTAGCGATCGCGATTGCCGGCTATTTCGCGTTCGCCGGCCAGCAGCGCGTGCCGGATGCGACCTTCACGTTGCTGTCGGGCCAGAAAGTCTCGACCGCCGATCTGAAAGGCAAGGTCTACCTGGTCAACTTCTGGGCGACCAGTTGCGACACCTGCATGAAGGAAATGCCGCAGATGGTCCAGACCTATAACCGCTTCAAAGGCAAAGGGCTCGAATTCGTCGCCGTCGCAATGAACTACGACGCACCGATGTACGTGGCCAACTACACGCAAACCCGCCAGTTGCCGTTCAAGGTTGCAATGGACGACGGCTCTGCCGCCAAGCAGTTCGGCAATGTGCAGCTCACGCCGACCACCTTCCTGATCGATAAGGACGGCAAGATTCTGAAGCGTTATGTCGGCGAACCGCAATTCGCGGAACTCGACCAGTTGCTGGAAAAAGCGCTCAACGCGGCCTGATTGCCCCACGAACAGCCTGAAGTAAAACACCCAGACAAACACGCCGGCGCCGAGGTCATACCGCCTCGCCGCCGGCGCTTCAAATCCTCACCGTTCCCCTTCCCCTTTGGCCGCGAGGCCATATCGCTTGATCTTCTCGTAGAGCGTCGCCTTTCCAAGCTGCAACTTGTCTGCTGCGACCGCGACTACCCCGGCGGCCTGCTCCAACGCCTCCGCGATCACCGCCCGCTCGAATTGCTCGACACGCTCCTTCAACGGTTGTGGCGCTACGCCGTCGTCGGCGAAAGACATGACCGGATCGTCGGCGACGCCGAGCACGAAACGGTCGGCGGCATTGCGCAGCTCGCGCACATTCCCCGGCCATTCGCGCTGCATCAGGCTCGCACGCTGCCGGTCCGTGAGAATCGGCGCAGGGCGTTGATAACGCACCGCCGCATCCAGCAGGAAGTGCTCGAACAACGGCACGATGTCTTCGCGACGCTCGCCCAAGGGCGGCAGCGCGATCGTCACCACGTTCAGCCGGTATAGCAAATCGCGCCGGAACGAGCCGTCCGCGACATGCTCGGCCATGTCGCCCTTCGCGGCGGCCACCACGCGACAATTCACGCGAATCGGCTGATTCGAGCCGAGCCGTTCCAGCACCCCGTCCTGCAACACGCGCAGCAGCTTGACCTGCAACGCGAGCGGCATGCTCTCGATCTCATCGAGGAACAGCGTGCCGCCCGAAGCATGTTCAAGCTTACCGATGCGGCGTTTTGCCGCGCCGGTGAAGGCACCGGGTTCGTAGCCGAACATTTCCGACTCGAACATCGGCTCCGGCAGCGCGCCGCAGTTCACCGCGATAAACGGTTTGTCACGCCGCGGCGACAGTTCATGCAGACTACGCGCGATCAACTCCTTGCCCGCGCCCGTGTCACCGTTGATCAGCACCGACGCGTCGGTCGGCGCGATATTCGCGATCAGCCGCCGCACCTGCTCGATTGCTGGACTACGACCGATGATGCGCGGCGCGACGGTGTTCTGCCCGGCCAGCTCACGACGCAGCGCGAGGTTCTCCAGCACCAGCTTGCGGCGCTCCAGCGCACGTCGCACGGTTTCGATCAGACGCTCGGATGCGAACGGCTTTTCGATGAAGTCATACGCGCCGTCACGCATCGCCTGCACGGCCATCGAAATATCGCCGTGACCGGTGACCAGAATCACCGGCACGTCTGGCGCGCGCTCGTGGCACTGCGCAAGCAGTTCGAGTCCGCTCGCGCCAGGCAAGCGAATATCGCTGACGATCACCCCGGAGAAATCCGCGCTAATCATCTTCGCTGCGGATTCCGCCGACGCATGGCCGATCACCTCGAAGCCCGCCAGTTGCAAACTCTGCACGCTGGCGCGCCGCACCAGCTCGTCGTCTTCGATATACAGCACCTGCAAGCCGTCGTTCAGCATGTTGTTCTCGTCTGATTCAGGAACCCGTGGTGAGCGGGTCCGATGTATGGCTCGTCTGCACGCGCGCGCGGCGCAGCGTCAATACGAATAATGCACCGCCGTCCGGCGCGTTGCGCGCCACCAGTGTGCCGCCGCAGTCGCGCGCAATCGACGATGAAATCGCGAGGCCGAGCCCCAGGCCCTGGCCCATTTCTTTCGTAGTGAAGAACGGTTCGAACAGACGCGGCAGCACGTCGTCGGGAATGCCTGGGCCGTTGTCGTGCACAGCGAACGACACACTCGACTCAGCGGTTTCGATCTCGATCGAAATGCGTGGCGGCGTCATCCCCGCCGTTGCGTCTAGCGCGTTGCCGAGCAGATTGATCAACACCTGTTCGAGCCGCAGATCGTCGCAATTGGCAACCAGATCGGAGGGATCGTCGGCGAGATTCAGCGGCATGCGCGCGCCGGTGCCGGCATCGAGCAAAGCGAACTCGACTTCGACGCCTTGCAGGCGCTTTTGCAGCAGCGCGATGACGTTGCGCAACGCTCGCATGACCGGCGCACGCGCACTGCGCGGCCGGGCGCGGCCGACAAACAACTTCAACTGATTGGTGATCTTGCCCATGCGCTCGGTGAGCGCAGCGATCGCTTCGAGATTTTCGAACGCCGACGCCTGGTCGCCGCGTTCGAGCAGCACGCGCGTGTTGTCCGAGAAACCACGCAGTGCCGCGAGCGGCTGATTCAATTCATGCGTGATGCCGGCCGCCATCTGACCCAGCGCGGCTAGCTTGCTGGCCTGGATCAGTTCATCGTGCGCCGCGCGCAGTTCCTGTTCGGCGCGCGTTCGCTCGGCGACTTCCTTCTGCAACTGCTCGTTCGCCTGCGAGAGATCCGCAGTGCGCGCGGCCACGCGCTGGTTCAATTCAGCGTAGGCCTTTTGCAGCAGCGAACGGCTGCGCATCACTTCTCGCACCCGGGCACGGCGCATTCTCCAGTAGAACGCGAACAGCACCAGCGACACGTAGCCGAAGCCGGTCACGATAGTCGCATTGCGCGCGTCAGCGTTGACAGGACCGACCGGTGACATCGTGATCAGATGCCAGTCCGGCTCGCCCATGCCGCGCCGCGACGCCAGATAGCGCGGCGCATAGCGGCCGCCGCCGATACGCACGATCTGCGCATTGCCTTCGAGCGTGCGCTCGATCGTCACCGGCAGCGGCGGGATCGGTTGCTGCGCATACTGGCGCGCCTGGTAGATCGAGTCCGCGACTTGCCCCGACAACGGCCTGATCGTGTGATATTTCCACGCCGGCACCGACGACAGAAAGATCACGCCGTGATCGTCGGTGACAACTAGAGGTTCGGACGCATCCGCGCCCTGAAACCATTCGAGATCGAGTTTGACGACTGCCACGCCGACGATCTTGCCGTCACGCCGCACCGGCTGCGAGATGTAGTAACCGGGCGCCTGGGAAATCGTGCCGATACCGAAGAAGCGGCCCACGCCACCCTTCACCGCATCGAGAAAATACGGCCGGAATTGATAGCCCGCGCCGATGAAGCTGCCCGGCCCATGCCAGTTGCTCGCGGCGACGCAATAGCCGTCGAGCGGAATGATGTAGGTGACCGTTGCCCGCGCGTGGCGGTTGAGGTCCTCGAGATAGAGATTGGCGCGTTCGACGTTGGCAGGGCTGGGATTGACCAGCACGTCTTGCACAATGGGATGTTCGGCCAGCAGATAAGGCAGCGATTCGTAGCGCTCGAGCGTGCTTTTCAGCGCGCTGGTCGTGCGATCGACCCGCACCGCGGCGTTGCGCCGCAAATTATCGATCCCGCTCTGCCACGCGATGGTGTACGTAAGCCCGCACGCCACCACGAGCCCGGCGACGAGCGCGAAGAGGATCAGCAGGCGGCGCGTCACGTTGGCAATATCCGATCGGTGAGGATCGGATATTGTGGCATAAGGCGCCGCGTCGTCGGCGTAAGCTTCGTCGGCCGACGGCGCTGGGTCCCGGCTCGCGGTCGCCGCTTTCATGGGTGGGCGTCCGCGGCCGAAGTCGTGCTCGTGACGGTTGCCTGACTTAAGCCTCGGCCGGCTCTTTGACCGCCACTTCACCCCGCAACGCGGCGTTCAGCTTGTTGCGGTCCAGTTCTTTTTCCCATGCCGACACCACCACCGTCGCCACACCGTTGCCGACGATGTTCGTCAGCGCGCGGCATTCGCTCATGAAACGGTCGATACCGAGAATCAGCACCATGCCCGACAGCGGAATGGTCGGCACCACAGCGAGCGTGGCGGCCAGCGTGATGAAGCCTGCGCCCGTCACACCGCTCGCGCCCTTCGACGTCAGCATCGTCACCGCCAGCAGCGTGAGCTGCTGCGTCCAAGTGAGGTCGGTGTTGGTCGCCTGAGCGATGAACAGCACGGCCATCGTCATGTAGATGTTGGTGCCGTCGAGGTTGAACGAGTAACCGGTCGGCACCACGAGGCCCACAACCGAACGCGAGCAGCCGAGCTTTTCGAGCTTCAGCATCAGTTGCGGCAGCGCGGCTTCCGACGAGCTCGTGCCGAGCACGATCAGCATCTCTTCCTTGATGTAGCCGACAAAGCGCAGGATGTTGAAGCCCACCGCACGCGCGATGATGCCGAGCACGACCACCACGAACACGATCGAAGTCAGATAGAACGTGCCGATCAGCTTGAGCATCGGCAGCAGCGAGCCGATGCCGTACTTGCCGATGGTGAACGCCATCGCGCCGAACGCGCCGATCGGCGCCAGCTTTGTGATGATGCGCACGACGCCGAACAGCACATGCGAGAGCCCGTCGATGAAGTTGGTGACGACCTTGCCCTTCTCACCGGCCGTGGCCAGCACCGCACCGAACAACAGCGCGATCAGCAGGATCTGCAGGATTTCGCCCTGTGCGAACGCCGACACGAGCGTGTCCGGGATGATGTGCATCAGGAAGTCGACCGTGGTCTGACCGTGCGCCTTCGCGGCATACGAAGCGACCGCCTTGCCGTCGAGCGTAGCCGGATCGATGTTGAAGCCGACGCCCGGTTTCAGCACGTGCGTGGCAATCAGGCCGAGCACCAGCGCGAACGTCGAGACGATTTCGAAGTACAGCAGCGCCTTGCCGCCGACGCGCCCGACCTTCTTCATGTCTTCCATACCGGCGATACCCGTCACCACCGTACAGAAGATGATCGGCCCGATCACCATCTTGATCAGCTTGATGAAGCCATCGCCGAGCGGCTTCATGTCGACGGCGAAGTCCGGCGAATAATGGCCAAGCGCAATGCCGATGATGATCGCCACGATCACCTGGACGTACAGCACTTTGTGGATAGGTTTCTTCACGATGTTTCCTGCGATATGGGTGAGCTCAAGGCCTGCCACGCTGCGCATCATGCGAACGAATAGTCGTCACGCCTGTGCACGGCATTAGGCCGCGACAAGACGACGAATTCAGATATACCGGGAAGGGAAATCAGACATCGTTGTCTCCTTGCTTTAGTTGTCGGACCGTTGCGGCCGCGTGATCTAAATTGCAAGGTCGATGCCAGCTTGACGAAAAGCGAACTGCTTTGATTTTTATAGGTTTTTTGGCGTGTTACAGCACGCGCAGTCCGGGATTCCGGAAATCCGGACGAGGGGCGTCGGGGAATCCGGAATCCGTCCATGCCACAAATGCGGGAAAACCCGGAGAGCCTTTGGGGCTGGGGCTTTTGCCCACTTCATCCGAAACCGCCTGGTCTGTACGCGGGGCTTTCGCCAACGTCAGACACTGCTGTTCGGCTTCTATGCACCACCCTCTTCCAGCACCAGCAAGTTCTCGTGCGAGAAACCCAGCGATACCGGTTGACCCCGTTCGGGCAAGCCGCGATTCGGGTCGTTGAACACATCGAGTGAAATCACCGCGTCTTTCACGCGCGCTCTGATACGCACCACCGCGCCGAGGAAATTTACTTCTTCGACGGTCGCGTTCAGCGTATTGCGGCCCGGCGCGGCCGGTTCCAGCACAATGGCTTCGGGCCGCAGCGCGAGCATGCGCTTCTTGCCCGCGTCGTCTGCCGGCAGTTCTTGCGTGGTAGTCAACTCCTGACCGTCGACGGCCATCTTGCCGGTCTTCGGGTCGATCACATGCCCCGCCAGAATGTTCAGCGTGCCGACGAACGACGCGACAAAGCGCGTACGCGGATAGTTGTAGATTTCCGAAGGCGTGCCGATCTGTTCGACGCGCCCCTCGTTCATCACCACGATGCGGTCGGAAATGGACAGCGCCTCTTCCTGATCGTGCGTGACGAAAATCGACGTGATACCTAACTCGCGCTGCAACGCGCGGATGTCTTGCCGCAACGAAATGCGGATCTTCGCGTCGAGCGCCGACAGCGGTTCATCGAGCAACAGCACCTGTGGCTTGCCGGCGAGCGCGCGCGCCAGCGCCACGCGCTGCTGCTGGCCACCCGACAACTGCCACGGATAGCGCTCGCCGAGATGGGGCAGCTTGATCAGTTGCAACATCTCCTCGACGCGCTTCTTGATCTCCTCCTGCGGGCGGTGCGTGATCTTCAATCCGAAGCCGATGTTATCGGCCACCGTCATGTTCGGAAACAGCGCGTACGACTGGAACACCATGCCGACCTTGCGCTGCCGCGTGCGCAGGTACGTCACGTCCTTGTTATCCAGCCGGATGATGCCGCGCGTCGGCGTTTCGAAGCCGGCGATCATCCGCAGCACCGTGGTCTTGCCACAGCCGGACGGTCCAAGGAACGTGATGAATTCGCCGCGCTCGATCTTCATGTCGAAGTGATGCAGCGCCGTGTTCGCCCCGAAGGACTTATGCAGATTTTCGATCTCAAGGAATGCCATGATTCGCTGCCTTAGTCGGTCAAATTAGTCCGTCAAATTTTCTGGCCGCTAAGCGCGCGTGCCGAGCCGAATACCTGAATCAAACCCATCGACGCCCATGTGATCACGAACGCGATGATCGCAAGCGCCGACGGTTCATACGCGCGGTTCGCGCCGATCAATTGCAGATACGGGCCGAACGCGGGGCGGTCGAGCAGACTCGCCAGCGTGAACTCGCCGATCACGACAGCAAAGGTGAGAAACGCGCCGGACAGAATGCCCGAGCGGATATTCGGGAAGATCACTTTGAACAGAATCGTCGGCCAGTTCGCCCCGAGACATTCGGCGGCCTCGGTCAGCGAGCGCACGTCGACCGCGCGCAAACCGGCGTCGACTGCGCGATACATGTACGGCAGCGAGAGCGTGACGTAACCGAACACCAGTAACAGGTCGGTCGCGCGTTCGTTGGCCGTGAGCGGCAGAATCGAACTGCTGTTGTATATGCGCAGATAACCGAACACGATCACGATCGCCGGGACCACCAGCGGCAACAGCGTGATGAATTCGACGACCGGCCGCAGCTTCGGCAGCCGCAACTGCACGTAGTACGCGGTCGGCACCACCAGCAATACGCCAACAATGATCGTCAGCACCGCCATCAGGATCGAATAGCCGAACGAGGCCTGGAAGCGTGGATCGCTCAGCACGACGCTATACGCCTCGAAGCTGTAAACGCCGCGTTTCATGCGCAGGCTGAATTCGAAGGTGGCGAGCAACGGAATCAGAAAGTACAGCGAACCGACGATCATCGCGGTCCACGCACCCACACGCGACTGGCTTTTCATCGACGGCCCCTTTCAGCGCGTGAACGCAGCCAGATGTAACCACCATTCGACAAGCCCGTCACGAGCACCATGCCGAGTGCGAGCGCGTAGCCGAGGTTCTGGTTGTGCATGACGTCGCCGCGAATCTGCGCGTACAGCAGGATCGTGACGATGTTCAACGAACTGCCGGTCAGTGCGTAAGCCGTGGCGACTGCGCCAAACGAATTGGCGAACAGCAGCAGCGTGGCGCCGAGCACGCTCGGCCACAACACCGGCAACGCTACGTGACGCCAGTATTGGAAGGCCGTGCCGCCGAGGCAGTCGCAGGCTTCACGCCACTCGCGCTTCAGGCCGTCGAGCGCGGGCGTGACGATCAGCACCATCAAAGGAATCTGGAAGTACAGGTAAGTCAACGTCAACCCGGAAAAGCTCAGAACGCTGAAGCCCGTCGAGTACAGGTTGAAGCCGAGGTACTTCTTCAGCAATACGGTCACGAGACCGACGCGCCCCAGCGTGCAGATGAAGGCAAATGCGAGCGGCACGCCGGCAAAATTCGAGGCGACGCCGGAGAACGTCATCAACGTAGGACGAATCCAACCCGGCAATTTGCCTTGCACCGCCGCCCACGCGAGCAGCGAGCCGATCAACGCGCCGCCGAGCGCTGAAGCGGCGCTTACCTTGAAGCTGATCCAGTAGGCGTCCAGCACCGTGGGCTGGAGCAAGTCGCGAAAATTGCCGAGCGTGAAGTGGCCTTGCGGATCCTGAAACGCGCCGACCATCAGAAAGCCGGTCGGCAGAATCAGGAACAGCAGCGCGAAGGTGAAAAACGGCACCACGCCGATCCAGGCGAGGAACTGCGACGCGCGGCCCGGACCGTTGACGCGAGGCGTTGGCGTGGGTACAGGCGGAACCAGCAATTCCGGCTGCACCGATCCAGCATCCGATGAAGCGCTCATAGCTCACCCTTAGGCAATCTGGCTAACGCCTGGCGCGCCGCTCTCGTGGAGCGGCACGCTACCTTTGAAACTGCACGTTGCGGTTAGAAGCGGCGGCGTGTGCGGCATGCGATAGATCGCCGCCCCCGCTGCCGCCGCAACCGCGTGCGCCGCGACGATTACTTGACGTTCGCGCCGACCGCTTCGTCCCAGTGCTTCGTAATGGTGTCCTTGTAGGCGTCCTGCTGGGACAGCGTCGGGAACACCACGTTCTTGTATGACGACGGCGGCGGCAGCTTGTCGAGCAGCGCTTGCGGAACCTTCTTCGCCGCTACCAATTCGTTATAGCGCATCGGGTGGCAATAGCCGGTCAGCCAGCCGATCTGGCCTTCGTCGGAGTACAGGTATTCCATCCACAGCTTGGCGGCGTTCGGATGCGGTGCGTAGGCGCTGATCGCCTGAACGTACACGCCGGCGACCACGCCCGTCTTCGGAATCACCACCTGCACCTTCGGATTGCCCTTCAGCGTGTCGCGGTCGGCCAGCGCGTTGTAGTCCCAACGCACGACGATCGGCGTGGTGCCTTGCGCGAGCGATGCGGCCTTGCCGATCACCGGCACGAAGTTGCCGTTCTTGTTCAGGTCGGCAAAATACTTGAGGCCGGCCTTGTCGGCCTTGCTCACATCGCCCTTGCTTTGCGACAGACCTGCTGCGAACACGGCCTGGATCGCCTGATTGGCCGTGCGCGGGTCGCCGGCCAGCGAGACGGCGTTCTTATAGTCTGACTTGAGCAGATCGCTCCAGTCGGACGGCGCCTTGTCGATCATGTCGGCGTTCACTTCAAACGACAGCACGCCGTAGTAATCGCCATACCAATAGCCATCGGCGTCTTTCGACTCCTTGGGAATCGAGTTCCACGAAGCGACCTTGTACGGCTGCAGCAAACCCTCGGCCTTCGCGGTCGGACCGAACGACAGACCCACGTCGATCACATCAGGCGCTTGCGGACCCTTGTTGCCCTTGTTCGCCTTGATGGCTTCGACTTCGTCGCCCGAACCCGCATCCGGGTTCAACTCGTTGATCTTGATGCCGTACTTCTTCTGAAAACCGGCCACCAGTTCACCGTAGTTGCACCAGTCGTGCGGCAACGCGATCACGGTGAGTTGGCCTTCCTGCTTGGCGGCTGCGACCAGTGCGTCGAGCGGCGCGGCCGAAGCGCTGCTCACGCCGGCTGCGGCGACACCCGCAGCGGCCGACATCGAAAGTAAACGAGCTAACGCGGTGCGCTTCATAGTTATCCCCATCCTCTGCCGAAATTGCTACGTTTGGAAAATTTCTAATTTCTAGCTCTATGGGTACACGCCTGTGCAAGTTCGCACTCGCGCACCCGTGCCATGCTCAGTCCGGCTCAGTCTGGATTCACCGGCGCTGAAAACATGTCGTGCTCCAGTCTATCGATACGATCTGTACAAATCATGTCGACACCCCATTGCGCAAGCACCTGCGCACGCTCGGGGTCGTTCACCGTGTAGGCCAGCACGCGCAATCCGGCCGCCTTGATCTCGGCGACCAGCGGCTCGGTCAGGTACCGGTGGCTCGCATGCAGCGACACGCAGTCCAACTCCCGCACGATGCGCAGCCAGTCAGCCGGCACCTCTTCGAACAGCATACCGCGTCGCAGCGAGGGCGCCGCATCGCGCGCTGCCGCAAGCGCCTCGAACGAAAACGACGACAGCAGCGGCGGCGTTTGCCCTTGCCACAAAGTCAATGCGCCGCTTGCGACCAGACGCCCGGTGATCTCGTCCCGCCCCGGGCAGGGTTTGATTTCGATGTTGGCGGCAATGCCATCTCGTGCGCAACGTCCGGCGGCTTCGGCGAGCGTCGGCAGATGCGTACCGGCGAACTGCGGGCCGAACCAGGCGCCGGCGTCAAGCGCGGCCAGTTGGTTCCACGTGTGTTCAGCAGCGGCGCCATGACCGTTGGTCGTGCGTTCCAGCGTGTCGTCGTGCAACAGAAAGAGCTGGTTGTCAGCAGAGAGCTTGGCGTCGAATTCGACCATGCGGTAGCCGTAACGCACGCATGCGTCGAAACCGGCCAGCGTGTTCTCCGGCGCCAACGTGCCGCCGCAGCGATGCGCAACCAGCCTCGGATACGGCCAGTCTGCGGATGAGGTGCGATCAATCCCGTTTCCCACGTCTCGTTACCTTCCAGATAGAGCGGGTTAAGTATGCTCTCGACACGTTCCAAGCTGCCACTGCCGTCATGCCACAACTGCGCCATGCAGCCTTTTACGCGCGAGCCCCGCGCGTAGTATCGCGCCAATGGGCGACGCTGCGATAGCTGGCCGCACGGCCAACGTCACGCCCCACTACAGCTCTGCAATCCTATTGTCAGGATGCCGAACCGTGCGGCGTCCCGGCAGCACCGTATACAGTAGCGAATGGTTCAGACGGCAGATCCCAAGATCCATTATGGCGACGACATGTGTCTAACAAATTGCCAAAAAACGCCGCCAAATGCTCGAAATCGGACATTTCAATTCCTTTTCGAACATTTGATGTTCGAAATATGCGCCGCACTTCGATCTGCGAAGGCTAAGGTTAAATACACAAACTTGCAAGCTGCCAAAAAAATACAACACAATTCGGCTAAAGTAGTACGCTTGTCATTGTCCGGACACACATCCGTGTCCACGATGACACCATTAAAACAAGCCGTGTGAACGCGCGTTCACATCCAAGGAAAATTGCATGTGGCAGGAAGACCGTCATCAGAGAATTCGCGCGTTGCTGTCTACGCTTCAGCGCGTGTCGACCGAACGGATCATGGCGGACCTCGGGGTGTCACGAGAAACGGTGCGGCGCGATCTGCTCGACCTCGAAGCACTCGGTGAACTGAAGCGCGTACATGGTGGCGCGATCAAACCCGCTGACGAGGCGCCGATCGCCGAGCGCGCCCACATGCGTGTCAAAGCCAAAACCGCGATTGCGAAGGCGGCCACCGGTTTGATCGCGAGCGGCCAGACACTGTTCATCGACGCGGGCACCACCACCGCGGCGCTCGCTGAAGAGCTGGCGAAACTGGCGAACTTGACGATCGTCACCAATTCCATCGACGTCGCGCTGAAAATGCGTGGCGCCGTGGATCAAACGGAAGCGGCCAACGAAGTGATTCTGCTGGGCGGCTCGATCAGCGATCGGGCGATGGCGACCACCGGCGCGACCACCGTACTCGACATCCAGCGCTATCGTGCGGACATGGCCTTGCTCTCGCCGGTCGGCATCGATCACCGGCACGGCGCCACCAACTACGATCACGCTGAAACCGAAGTGGCTCGCGCCATGGTCGCCAACGCGGACCGCGTGGTGATCCTTGCCGACTACAGCAAGATTGGTCAGCGCAGCCGGATTTCGTACTGTCCGGTCGATCGGATCGATGTGCTGGTCACCAACAAGAAGGCGGCCGAAGCCGCCGACTTTGCAGCGCTGAAAAAGAAGCTGGAAGAGATCGTTCTCGCTTAGGGCGCCGATGTGTTCGGCGCTTCGCACGAACGCTTCAGTGAGCGCTGCAAGCGCGCCGCGCAAGCCGCTTATTCCTTCACATGCATTGTGTCGAGCACGCGCTTGCGCAAGCGCGTGTCGCGCAGCGCGCCGGCAGCTTCGAGCACCGGATAGGCCGTCGAGCAGAACAGCGAATTGAGTCGCTTCATGTCGCTGATCAGATCCAGATGCAACGCGCTGGTTTCGATGCTGCGCAAGGTTTGCCCGGCGAGTCGGTCCAGATGTTTGTATGAGTACGCGCGCTCCAGATCGCGAAAACGCTCCTTCTCCGCCAGCAGCCGCTCTGCGCAACGCAGATCGTTATTCAGAAACACCGACAGGCCAAGCTGTAGATTGCTGACGAGCCGCGCCTGCAGGTCGTCCAGCTCGCCCAACCCCTCCTCCGAAAACGACAGCCGGTGCGCGATCTTCTTTTCCTCGATATCGCCGACAATCCGCTCGATGATGTCGCCCGCATGCTCCAGGTTAATCGTCAACGAAATGATGTCGGTCCAGCGGCGGCTATCGGCTTCGTCGAGTTGCTCGCGGGAGATCAGCGTCAGATAGGTTTTGACCGCGGCGTAGAGCTGATCGACGTCGTCGTCCATCCGGACCGTTTCGCGCGCCTTGTCGAGGCTGTTTTCATGGATCAGGCCCGCAACGTTATCGAGCATGGTGCGCACGATATCGCCAATACGCAGCACCTCGCGTGCGGCGTTCGCGAGTGCGAGCGTGGGCGTGGAAAGTGCGGCGGCATCCAGATGCAGCGGCCGCAGTTCGCCGTTGGGCTGCGGCCGGTCCGGCAACACCCGCGTGCAGATGCGCGCCACCGGATCGATCAGCGAAAGGCATGCGCAGCAACGCAGCGTGTTGTAGATCACGTGAAAGCCGACCACCGCTTCGCGTGGATTCGCGATCAACACTGGCAGGCCGCGTGCAAGCAACGGCGCGAACGGCAGGATCAGCAGCGCGCCGGCCAGCTTGAACGCCAGACTGCCCAAGGCCAGACGCCGTGCCGCCGCGTTCTGCGCGAGGGTGCCCATCAGCGCCAGCAGGCCGCTGCCGAGATTCGCGCCGATCACGAGACACAACGCCACCTTGAGTGAGATCACACCGGACGAGGCAAGCGTTGCTGTCAACAGAACCGCCGCGAGACTCGAATAAGACAGCATCGCAAATGCCGCACCGACCAGCGCGTCGAGCGTGGTGTCGCCGGTCAGTGCGCCGAACATCACGCGCACGCCGGCGCCCTGCATCATCGGCTGGGCGGCTTCGACGATCAGGTGCAGCGCCAGCAGGATCAAGCCGAGCCCGATGAGCGTACGGCCGACCTGGCCCGTGCGCATTTGTTTGCGCGACAGAAAGAGCGGCACGCCGACCAGAATCAGAATTGGCGACAGCCATGACAGATCGAGTGTGAGCAAGCGCGCCATCAGTGCGGTGCCGACGTCGGCACCAAGCATGATGGCGAGGCCGCTGGTGAGCGGCAGAAGACCTTGCGCAGCGAACGACGTGACGATCACCGCCGTTGCATTGCTGCTTTGCACGAGGCTCGTGACGCCGACGCCCGAAAGAAAGGCACGCCATCGGCTACTCGTGCTGCGCCCGAGGACACTGCGCAGATCGGCGCCGAGCACGCGCAGGATGCCGGTACGTACGATGTGCGAGCCCCACACGAGGAGCGCCACACCAGCCAGAAGGTTAAGGAGAATCAACATAAGGCACTGCGCATCCGTTCCTGCTGCCATGACCCGAACCGCATGCCGCGTGAACCGGCACCCGGGGCGTTTATGACAGTAGTGTTGCACATTTTTGCCTTATTGTAATTTTGTGCTTTTAAATATACGCTCGTGCCGAACTGTGGATTGCTGTGTGCCGGCTTATCGTCCGGAACGCAATTCACTCGATCACTTCGTTTGCCCACTTCATCACAAGGACTCTGGATGAGCCGCAACCTTGCGCTGTTCGACCTGGACCACACGCTGCTGCCGCTCGATAGCGATCAGGCGTGGGCCCACTTCATCGCTGGATTGGGCATAGACGGCGCTGCGCAGCACGCGGAAGAAATCGACGATTACTACCGGCAGTATGTGGCCGGCACGCTCGATATGACCGCCTATCTGAACTACACATTGGCGCCGCTCGCTCGCCACTCGCGCGAGCAGCTCGACGCATGGCATGCACAGTTCATGAAGGATGTGATTGCGCCGGCGATCCTGCCGGCTGCGCGGGAACTCGTGCAACGTCATATTGAAGCGGGCGACCTGTGCTGCATCGTCACCGCCACCAATGTGTTCATTACGAAGCCGATCGGTAAGGCGCTCGGCTTTGACCATCTGCTGGGGATCGATCTGGGCACCGAAGGCGGCGATCCTTTGGCGCGCTTTACCGGAAACGCCGTCGGCGTGCCGACCTTCCGCGAAGGCAAGATCACACGCACCGAGAGCTGGCTGGCTTCGCTCGGCCACCGTCTGCAGGACTTTCCGCAGAGCTGGTTCTATAGCGATTCGATCAACGACGTGCCTTTGCTCGAGCGCGTCACGCATCCGGTCGCGACCAATCCCGACCCGCGCCTGCGTGCCATTGCCACGGAACGCGGCTGGCCGGTGATTGAGCTGTTTGCTTGAGATTGCGCTGGCTGGCGCGAGCTGCGGCTACACACGCCCCTTCCACGGCACCAGGCGCCGCTCCAGCGCACGCATGCCGAGATCGAACAGCCACGCAATCAGTCCGATCAGCACGATGCCCATCACCACCACATCGGTACGCAGAAAGCTCGACGCGTTGAGCACCATCTGACCGAGACCCGCTGTGGCCGCGACCATCTCGGCGGCAACCAGGGTGGTCCAGCCAAAGCCGATGGCAATCCGCAAGCCGGTCAGGATCTCAGGCAACGCCGCCGGCAGGACCACATAGCGCACGATCTGCGCGAAGCGGCCACCCAGCGAATACGCCGCATGAATCTGCTCGATGGTCGCGCTCCGCACACCGGCACGCGCCGCCATCACAATCGGCGCGAAACACGCGAGATAGATCACGACGATCTTCGCCGTCTCGTCGATACCGAACCAGATCACCACCAGCGGCAGATACGCAAGCGGCGGCAACGGCCGGTAGAACTCCAGCGGCGGATCGAGCAAACCGCGTGCAACCCGGCTTACGCCCATCAGGATTCCGACCGGCACCGCCGTGATCGCGGCCAGCGCGAACGCACCGAACACGCGCAGCGCACTCCATGCGAGATGCTCCGAGAGTGGCAAGCCGCCTTGAATACGGCCGTGCCAGGCGTCCAGAAATGCGGCCCAAACGGCCTCGGGCGTCGGCAGAAAGAGTGGCGGCAGCCAGCGCAGATGCGTGGCAAGCCACCATAGCGCCGCGAGCGTCGTGACCGAGACCGCGCTCAGCACCGCGGTCGGGCCTTCACCCGGCAAACGCCAGCCGCGTACCGGCCGGGCTTTACGCCGCGGCGGCTCGCTTGTCTGGGTCAGGGGCACGGTGCCCAACGATTCACGTGAAGCCGTCACGACAGCACCTCTTCCTGGTCCTGGTTGCGCTCGCTCCGTTCGTGCAGACGGCGCACCAGCCGTTCGCGCCATTCGATGAAATCCGGCGACGACTTCACCGCGCGTGCGTCGCGTGTCTCGAGAAAGCGCCGCGCGAATGGCAAGTCGTAGCTCTCGGCGATACGGCCGGGTCCCGGCGTCATCACGACGAGGCGCGTCGCCAGAAACAGCGCTTCCTCCACGCTATGCGTGATGAAGAACACCGTCTTGCCTGTGCGGCCCCAGACGTCGAGCACGAGTTCCTGCATCGACTCGCGCGTCATCGCGTCGAGCGCGCCCATCGGTTCGTCCATCAGCAGCACTTGCGGATCGCTTGCCAGCGCGCGTGCTATGCCCACGCGCTGCTGCATGCCGCCCGACAGTGCGTAGACCCGCGAACGCGCATGCTTCTCGAGCCCAACCAGCGCCAGCATCTCCTGCGCGATGCGCTCGCGCTGCGCTTTCGGCACACGCTGAAAACGCAAGCCGAGCGCGACATTGTCGAGCACGTCGAGCCAGGGCATCAGCGCGTACTTCTGGAACACGACACCGCGACCCGCGCCCGGTCCAAGTACGGGTTCGCCGTTCAGACGCACCTCGCCTTCAGTCGGCTGAATAAACCCGGCGATGCAGTTCAACAAAGTCGTCTTGCCGCAGCCGGACGCACCCAGCGCAACGACGAACTCGCCCGGTTCGATGTGCAGATCGACGTCAGCGAGCGCGACGTGCGGCGCTGCGCCGCGTGCGCCTTCGTAGGCGACGTGCAGCCGCCGTATCTCAAGACCGCTCATCGCCATGCTCCATGATGCTGATGGGTAAGCACGTTTAAAAAGTTAATGTGCCGCACGCTGTACGAACTGCGGATCGACGCCGGTCGAGTAATCGGCCAGCACGTTCTGAATCGTGCCTTGTGTCTTCAGGAACGCAGCGGTCGCAGCGAGCGATTTAGCCGCGCCGGATTGCGCCCCGCCCCCAAGCCATGCATTCGACGCCTGCTGGGCCGGCGTCGGGAACCCATACAGCGCGAGACTCGCCGGCACTTCCTGTGCGGTAGCGCCGGACTCCTTCGCAACCGCCTCGACCTGCGGCGACGTAGCGGTCCATGCCGACGTGTGATCGCGATAGCTCGCATCGGTCGCGGCCAGCACCTTCACGAAGCGCGCGACGAACTCGGCGTTCTGGCTGGCGAACTTGCGGTCGACGACGAAGCCGTCGAAAGTCGCCTTGCCGGTCTGCTGCGCAACCTGCCCGGACGTGATCAGCACCTTGCCGTTCTTCTTCACCTTCGCCAGCACCGGGTCCCAGATGTAAGTCGCGTCGATGTCGCCGCGCTCCCACGCCGCCGCGACTTCAGGCGGACGCAGATTGACGATCTTCACATCCGACGGATTCACGCCGGCGTTCTGCAGTGCGACCAGCGTATGAAAGTGCGAGGTCGACACGAACGGCACGCCAATCTTCCTGCCCTTCAGACCCGCGACACTGGTGACATTGGAACCGTCACGCGCGACCAGCGCTTCGGCGTCGTTGATGTTGTCGAGAATCCAGAACAGCGAAATATCGACGCCCTGCGACAGCCCGGCGGCAATCGGACTCGACCCCGCTTCGCCGAGTTGCACCGAGCCCGAAGCCAGCGCGCGGATCACGTCGGCGCCGCTGCCGAGCTTGCGATAGGTGACCTTGTAGCCGGTGGCTTTCTCGACTTCGCCCGTGGCCTGCGCATAACGCCAAGGCACGACCATGTCCTGATACGCGATCACGACTTCTTTGGTGTCGGCGTGTGCAACGGAAGAAAACGGCGCGGACAGCGCCAGCAGCGTAGCGAACGCGGCCAACGGACGAAGCAAGCGGTTCATCGAGAAACCCCTTTAGTGTGTGTTGTCTGGGAGGCTTTCGACTATAGGGAGTTTGTCCACAGGCGGTTCTAATTAATCCGCGATTGCTAATGACGCTGTTCGAGCATTGCTTTTCACGCTGAGTTGGATCGAGGCGACTGCTGCGGTGGCCAGTAGAAGGGTTCTAGCGAATGGTTACGGATTGGGATGCCTTTGCAAAAGCTGGCCATTCGGCGGATTGTCACACTGCCGCGGCGGCGGCATGATCAGCGGGTTACCTTCAATTCGCATTCCTATGGTCGATTTTCTTAGCCGCTTGAGCTGGTTGTTTTTCAATGTCGGCGTGCCTGTTTTTGCGCCGATCGCATTACTTCCCCTATTGAACTTTTCACGCTACTACCGGCACGCGGCGCGAGGTATTACGCGGCGATCCATTCAGGATGGCCAGCTTTTCTGGGTCGTCATTTCGATGTGTGCCAGCGCATGCTACGAGATTGGTGGTGCGTTGAGCGAAGCGCCGACGCGCAGCAGGTTAGCGCTCATCTTGGCCGCACTTCTCTGGCACGTGCTCTTTATCGTCGCAGCGTCAATACTAGTGTGCCTGGGTGCGGCCGATGCAGCGGCTCGCCCAGCGCGTCACGCGGGAGAACAGGAGCGTGATGGTTGGTTGATGTGGTTTTCGCTGCTCATAACCGTTGTCGTCGCAGTCTCCTTTTCCGCATCTCATTATTCGTTTACCTAACTAAATTCGGCGCTCTGATCTATAATTTTCATCCTAGTCTCAAGGAGATCCAGCATGCCCAATTTGATCGACCGCCTCATCGAAGACCGCGCACTGCGCCATCGCTTCATCCTCTTTCTTTACCCCTTCACGATCATCGGCGGAATGATATCTGTTACTTGCAGTCTGCTCGCACGTTATTACCGCTAGGCAACGCAGGCAGATCGCCGGGAGGAACTGCTGAATCGTTCATTCCGTGCTCCCCAAAAGAACAAAGCCCGCAACAAGTGCGGGCTTTATTTTCAGACAGCTATTCGGTCTAATCGCTCAAACCACCCCGGCTCCATGCGCCTGCAGATCGGCGTGGTAGCTCGAACGAACCATCGCGCCCACAGCGGCGTGCGTAAAGCCCATCTTGTACGCTTCTTCCTCGTACATCTTGAACGTGTCCGGATGCACATACGAGCGCACCGGCAGATGGTGTTCCGACGGTTGCAGATACTGGCCGATCGTCAGCATGTTCACGTCGTGCTCGCGCAGATCCCGCATCACCTGCAAAATTTCCTCTTCGGTCTCGCCGAGGCCGACCATCAAGCCGGACTTGGTCGCGACGTCCGGATGCAGCGCCTTGAAATCCTTCAGCAGTTTCAGCGAATGCGCGTAGTCCGAACCGGGACGTGCTTCCTTGTACAGACGCGGTACCGTTTCGAGGTTGTGGTTCATCACATCAGGCGGTGCGGCGTTCAGAATGCCGAGCGCGCGATCCAGACGGCCGCGGAAGTCCGGCGTCAGAATTTCAATGCGTGTCTCCGGCGACAGTTCGCGCGTCTGACGGATGCATTCCACGAAGTGAGCAGCGCCACCATCGCGCAGATCGTCACGGTCGACGCTGGTGATCACCACGTACTTCAGCTTCAGCGCGGCGATGGTGCGCGCCAGATTGCCCGGTTCATCCACATCGAGCGGATCCGGGCGGCCGTGGCCAACGTCACAGAACGGGCAGCGGCGCGTGCACTTGTCACCCATGATCATGAACGTCGCGGTGCCCTTGCCGAAGCATTCGCCGATGTTCGGGCAGCTCGCTTCTTCACACACCGTGTGCAGGTTGTGCTCGCGCAGAATCTGCTTGATCTCCGAAAAGCGCGAATTACCGGTGGCCGCTTTGACGCGGATCCAGTCCGGTTTTTTCAGCTTTTCGATCGGGATGATCTTGATCGGAATACGGGCGGTTTTGGCTTGCGCCTTCTGCTTCGCGGTGGCGTCGTAGGCAGCGGCGGAAGCCGGCACGGCATCAGGAGCGGGAGAAGCTGCGAGGTTCGCGGTAACGTCAGTCATTCGTTCGGTCCAGTCAGGCGGTGAGGGCACCGGCCTGCGGTTGGGCGACGGCCGCGGGACTGCCGTCGAGGTTTGCGGTGAGGCGTGCTGCAAAGGTACGGGCCACGTCGTCCCAGCCGGCGGCAACGCCCAGCGTTGCCATATCGACTGTTTCGAGCCCCGCGTAGCCGCATGGGTTGATGGCCAGAAACGGCCGCAAGTCCATGTTCACATTCAGGCTCGCGCCGTGATAGCTGCAGCCGTTGCGGATTTTCAGACCCAGCGCGGCGATCTTGGCGCCGGCATGCAACCCGGCGTCCGGCCCAGGCGCCACGTAGATACCGGGGGCGCCCGCCTTGCGTTCTCCGGCGAGATTATACGCCGCGAGGGTGTCGATCACGGCCTGCTCGATCCGGGTGACCATCTCGCGCACCATCAGCTTGCGTCGGCGCAGGTCCAGCAGCAGGTAGGCAACCACCTGTCCAGGCCCGTGATAGGTGATCTGCCCGCCCCGGTCGACCTTGACGAGCGGAATGCCGCTGTCGGCGGCCAGCAGATGCGCCGGGTCGCCGGCCTGGCCTAGCGTGAAGACGGGGGGGTGTTCGACCAGCCAGATCTCGTCGGGTGTATCGGCGGTGCGCGCGTCGGTGAACGCGCGCATCGCTTCGAAACTGGCTTCGTAAGGTTCGTTGCCGAGCCAGCGCAGCGTAAGCGGCGCCGTGGCGGGCAAGGGAGACGGGGAAACCGGGGTGGTGCACATGATCCCGACAGTTTACCGAAATCCTGGCATCCCCGCCGGACGCGCCCACTTCAGGACTCGGCGGCGCTTCGTTTCCTGCCGGAACTCCGCTTACCGGAGTCGCGCTTCGTTTCGCGCCGGAGCGCCGTTCAACTGCAGCGCCGGTCCGCCATCGCGTCACGGCGCCGCCAGCGCTCACACCGTGCGCCAGCCCCCCCGCATGCGGGCCGCCAGCCGTTCGCCGACCCGCGCGAGCCAGTTCAGCGCACGCTCATCGCAGCGTGTCGGCACCGAAAACGCGACCTTCGCATGCGTGCTGCCCTCGGCGCTCAACCACAAGCGCTCACCGCGCCGCAGCCGTAGCGTGTGGCCGGGCTGCAGCCAGTAGTCCTCGGTATCGTCGCTGCGCGTGACCCACACCGCGCCGCCGTGCACGACCAGCTTGGTGCTGCGTGCTACCTTCATAGGAATGGTTTCGCCATTGCGGATTTCAAACGCGATACTAGAGGAAATTTCTCGCATCATGCCCTCGCCAAAATTCGTTTCGTGACTACAATCCTAGGCGTAGCAAGGGTTTACGCAAAACGATCTATTTTCACCTCTATGTGAGAAATATTGCGATGGACCTCCGGCAACTACCCCCGCTGAACGCCATCAAGGCGTTCGAAGCCGCCGCCCGCCACGAGAGCTTCTCGCGCGCCGCCGACGAGCTGTTCGTCACGCACGGCGCCGTCAGCCACCAGATTCGCGCGCTGGAGGAAGAATTGGGCATCGCACTGTTCGCCCGCGACGGCAAGCGCGTACGGCTCACGGACACGGGTCGCCGCTATGCCACGCGCGTGCGCACCGCGTTGATGGGACTTGCTGACGCCACCCGCGAAGTCCGTGCCGGCGACCGCGAACGGCGCCTGGTCGTGTCCATGCTGTCCTCGTTTGCGGCGCGCTGGGTGACGCCGCGCATCGGCAGCTTTATCGAGGCGCATCCCCAGTGGGACCTCGAACTGCTGTCCACGAACGCGCTGACGGACTTCGCGCGCGACGACGTCGACGTGGCGATCCGCTTCGGCTACGGCAAATATTCGGGGCTGCACGCGGAGTTGCTGCTGGAGGAGATCTTCTTTCCGGCTTGCGCGCCGAATTTCAACGGTGGCAAGCTGCCGCAAACGCCGGCCGATCTGGCCAAGGTTCAGCTCCTGCGCTCGGACGACGAACTCTGGCGCCCGTGGTTCGATGCCGCCGGCCTCACCGACTGGCCTGAGCCGAAGCGTGGCGTGCTATATCAGGATTCGTCGAACCTGCTGCAGGCGGCCATCGACGGCCAGGGGGTCGCGCTCACGCGCCGTTCGCTGGCGATGCACGAGATCGCGGCAGGCCGCCTTGTGCGGCTATTCGATGTGGATGGACCGAGCCCGTGGCAGTACTACTTCATCTGCCCGCCGCAGATGCTCGAAACCGCGCGCGTCAAGGCGTTCCGCGCCTGGGTATTCGAAGAAGTGGGACGGTTCAAACAGCTTTTCGAGCAGGCTTGCGAGGCAGGGCCTGCAGCAAGCGCCGATCTGGCGGCAGACGCATTGCGCGTCACGCCGTAATCCAGAGGCATCCGTAGGCACAGAGCCTGGCGTTAAAGCACCACCTTCACCATCGGATGGCCAGTGAGCGCGCGATAAATATCGTCGAGCTGCGCCTGGCTCGTCGCGCGCACGGTAACCGTCAAACCGGTGTAATTGCCGCCGCTGGACGGCCGCGTTTCCACGCGAGCGGGATCAACTTCGTTATCGAACTGCCGAACCACCGTGACAATCGTCTCGGCGAACTCGGGATGCGACTTGCCCATGATCTTGATGGGAAAGTCGCACGGAAACTCAAGCAATGATTCTTTCGCGGGATTCACTTTCTACTCCTTGCTGCGCTTCTTGCGCTTCCTTGGCCTTGGCACGCTGATAGGCCGCGTACAAGGCCGCAAACACCGCGCCCGGCTTGCCGTTACCGACCGGCTGACCGTCGAGCTGCGTAACCGGCAGCACTTCCTTGGTGGCGGAACTGACCAGAATCTCGTCGGCGGCACGCAGCTCGGCTTCGGCGATCTCGCGCGCTTCGAAGCGGATGCCGCATTCGCTCGTCAGCTCTTCGATCAGACTGTAGCGAATCCCTTCGAGAATCTTGCGGCTGCGGGGCGGCGCGTACAACACGCCGTCCTTCACCATCCAGATATTCGAAGACGAACCTTCAGTCAGCATGCCATCGCGAAACTGGATCGTTTCAAACGCGTCGTTTTCAGCCGCGTACTGCGCCATCAAAACATTGCCGAGCAGCGACACCGATTTGATGTCGCAATTGAGCCAGCGGCGGTCTTCAGCAGTGACGCAGCGCACGCCCTGCGCGCGCTGGGCGGCGTCCGGCAGGTTCAGCGGCGTAACCATTACGAACACGGTCGGCTGGATGCCGGCCGGAAACGCGTGACCGCGCTTCGCGACGCCCCGTGTGATCTGAACGTAAGCAATCGCGTCCTGATCGGCGCGCAGGCCTGCGTCCGCTTCATTAGCCGCGACCACGCGGTCGATCAGCTCGCGCCAGCCGGCATCGTCGAACGGATTGACGATGCCGATCTTGTCCAGCGAGCGCGCTAGGCGCGCCAGATGATGCCTGAAGCGAAACGCCGTACGGCCGCTCGCATGCGGATACAACGGCGCGACTTCGTAAATGCCGTCGCCGAAAATAAAGCCGCGGTCGAGAACCGGCACGCGCGCTTCGGACAAGGGCACCAGCTCGCCGTTCAAATAAACGATCGGGTCGAGCGAAACATCGGAAACAGCGGTCATCGCAATCGGGCTCTTACTTCTTCTTGTTGAACATCAGCATGAGCGAATCCCACACGCGGCCAACCACGCCGGCTTGCGGCACAGCCTGCAACGCGACGATCGGGAATTGCGCCAGCACCTTCCCGTCGGCCACGAGCTTCGCGGTGCCGACCTGCTGACCGTTCGCGATCGGTGCGATCAGCGGATCGATCTGTTCGATCTGCGGCTTCACCTTGTCGCCCATGCCCTTCGGCACGGTGATGTACTGATCGCCCTTCACGCCGATCTGCACGGTGTCCTGCGCACCCTTGTAGACGCGCGGCGTGCCTACCACCTGGCTCGCCTTGTACAGACGCACCGTGTCGTACGCGGTGTAGCCGTAGTTCAGCATCTTCAGGCTGTCCTGCACGCGGTCGTGTTCCTTGACCTCGCCCATCATCACCGAGACGAGACGGCGCGAGCCGTCGGCCGTGCCCGGCAGCGGACGCTTCGCGCTGGCGATCAGGCAGTAGCCGGCCGCTTGCGTATGACCGGTCTTCAGGCCGTCCACTGTCGGGTCGATCCACAGCAGACGGTTGCGGTTCGGCTGCTTGATCTTGTTGTACGTGAATTCCTTGACCGAGAAGATGTTGTAGTAGTCGGGGAAGTCACGAATCAGGCGCGCCGACAGCACCGCGAGGTCGCCCGCCGTGGTGTAGTGCTGCGCGTCGGGCATGCCGTTCACGTCGGCGAAATGCGTGTTCTTCATGCCGAGTTTCTGCGCTTCGGTGTTCATCATGTTGACGAACTGCGCCTCGCTGCCGCCCACTAGTTCGGCCAGCGCGATCGCCGCGTCGTTACCCGACTGGATGATCATGCCGTACACCAGATCGTGTACGGTCACCGGCTTGTTGGCTTCGATGAACATGCGCGATTCGTCGGTGCGCACGCGGCGCACCGCTTCGCTCGGCATCACCGTCTGGTCCATCGTGATCTTCTTCGTCTGCAGTGCTTCGAAGACGAGGTACGCGGTCATCAGCTTGGTCAGCGAGGCCGGTTCGACACGTTCGTCGGGATTGCCCGAGGCGAGCACCTGATTGCTGGTGGCATCGACGAGCACCCACGAGCGCGCGTTCACCCCGGGCGGCGGCACCTGCGCGAACGCCGTGCTGGCAACGAGCGTGGCCGGCAGCACGATGCCGAGGGTCACGGCACGGCTAAGCGTAGTGGGAACGAAAGAAGAAACTGACGGGAATGACGTGCGGCCGGAGGTGGAGAAACGCATAGGGTCGATTCGTGCGGAAAAATACATCGCGCGCAGGGCGCACAGATTGGAGGAGCCGGTCGGCGAGCGTCAGGCCGTAAAAACGGCGCGGCGCCCATTGGACTTCCGGCGACGCGATCGGTTCGCGCAGCACACCTCGCATCCGGCACCGCTGCGCGCGAGAAAGAAGCTACGCGTCGCGCGAACTGCCGGGTGGGCGATGCTGCGCCCAAAAAAGAGCGCTCATTATACGCGCGCTATCCTGGTATCTTTGAGCAAAGGGCGGCGATTAATTTGCGTTTGCACGTACCTGTACCCCGGAAAACACGCGCGGCGCATGCTTTAACGCCACGTGTCGACGATGATCCGCTTCAGGACGTGCAGCTTGCGATGCAGAAAATGCTCTGCCCCCGGAATCACGACGACCGGCAATTCCTGCGGCCGCGCCCAGTCGAAAACCGACTGAATGGGAACGGTCTCGTCGATTTCGCCGTGAATCACGAGCGTGTTTTCCGGTACAGGCGCGACTTCCCACCGGCTCGCCGCAGTGCCCACGAACACGATTCGCTCGATCGCCTGACCTTCTTCGCGCAGCTTCGCGGCCACGTGCGACAACACGAAGGTGCCGAACGAAAAACCCGCCAGTACGAGGGGCAGATCGCCCTGTCCTGCTTGCGCGCGCATGTGATCGAGCACGGCGCGCAGATCGTCGCGCTCGCCGACACCGGCGTCATGCTCGCCCTGCGTTTCGCCGACACCCCGGAAATTCGAGCGGTACGTCACGTAGTTCAACTGCACGAGCGTGCGCGCGAGCGTCTGCGCGACCTTGTTGTCCATCGTGCCGCCGAACAGCGGGTGTGGGTGCGCGACCAGCGCGATGCCGCGCGGCGCGGCGCCGTTGTCACGCATGTCATCGGGCAGATCCAGGGCGACTTCGATCTTGCCGATCGGGCCGTCGATCAGATATTTCTTGGTATGTACGTTCATGGCGCGGTTTATTGATCGATTTTCAGACGCTCGACGACTTTGCCGTTCACAAGATGCGAATCAACGATTTCATCGATGTCGCTCTCGTCGACATACGTGTACCAGACGCCTTCCGGATACACGACGAGCGCCGGGCCGAGCTCACAACGCTCGAGACAGCCGGCCTTGTTGATACGCACCTGGCCCGGGCCTGCAAGGCCGAGTTGCTTCACGCGCTTTTTCGCGTGTTCCTGCATCGCCTGCGCATTGCAATTCGCGCAACTCGGACGCTCCGCGCCGGGATCGCGCTGGTTGAGACAGAAGAAGACGTGGTACTTGTAGTAGGAGTCCATGATGTCCGGAGGGGCGAGACTGTAAGAGTGGGAATGGCGCTGGAAGCGCCGCAACGCGCCTGTTGTGCAGAAGATTATAGCGAGCGGGGCTGGCGGTCGCTGAGCGGCGGACGCACGGCCGCACGCACGCGTCGCCCTTGCTTCATGTGCGCTCCACGCGCCGCTTGAGCCACACCTGTTCGACGAGATAGGCGAGCCACACCAGCGCCGCATACGGCCAGATCCACGCGATCCAATGCGCGAGACCATTGAAGTGCAGGTACCGTCCCTGGCGCCAGTCCGCCAGTACGGCATCGAAATACGGATTGACCGGCAGCAGATTGACGAACACGAGCGCGATCGTCAGCGCGCAGGCCGCGAGCGCCGCGCGCAACCTGCGCCGCAAGCCCAGCGCCAGCAGTGCGGTGACAGTACCGCACACGAGCCCTGCCAGCGCGCCGGGCGTCGCCCAGTCGAACGCAAGACCGGATTGCGATTGCAGAAAGGTCGCTCCCGCCTTGACGCACAAAGTCATGACGATAAACACGATCAACAGGCGCACGAGTGGCGCATGGCGGCGCACCGGCAGCGAGGCGAGAGCCAGTGCGGCGAACAGATTGAGCGTGGTGATGACGGCTTCCCAAGCGTCGTCGGGCAGCCAGGCGGCAACCAGCGCCGGCCACGCGCCGACGTGCCAGGCAGGCGGTGTCCATGCGAGCAAGGCATCTTGCGTCGTCGAATCGAAACGCAGCCACAGCGCGCGCGGCCAGTTACCGAGACCGAAAAGCCGTGGCGCCGGGTACATGGTCGCGAACGGCCACAAGGCGACGAGACAGGCGAGCGCCGCCGTGTCGCGCTCGAACCAGAGGAGCCGCACACGCCGCAGCAAGCCGCGATCGAGCAACGCGCCGGTGGCCGGCGACACGATCGCCGCGCCGAGCAGCGCGCCGAGCGCGTTGGCGGCCAGGTCGAGATTGGAGGCAACGCGCGTCGGCAGATAGGTTTGCACCGCCTCCATCACGCCCGACAGCAACCCACCGAGCACGAAAGCCAACGCCACCGCCAGCGTGCCGCGCCAACGCGGATACACCGCGAGCACCACCAGCGCGCCGAACGGCATATAGCCGAGCACGTTCGTGACGACGTCGAACGCCGTCAGGTACTGCGGCATGGGATCGGACAGATAGGCAAACGGAGCGAGGCCGAGCGAACGCCAGCCGGAAAACGGATACCACGACCCGTAGACGATCAGCGCCGTGTACAGCCCCAGCGCCTGCCGGGCGAGCGCCGAAGGACGGCGCTGCCAGGGCTTAACGCTCATGCAGCGCTCCGTTCTTTGCGCTGCATGCCGGTCATTGCGCGGCGACCAGCGCCTGCACGCCGAGCCATGCGCCGATCTGCGAGACGAGGTCGTCGCTGGCCGCGGCGAGCGCCTGCGCGCCGCCGGCTGCGTCCGCCGAACTGGACGGCGCGCGCGCGAGGAAAGTGCGCTGGCCGATCACCTTGCCGTTCTGCGTCAACGTGGCGCGCGCGGTGACCGCGGCGTGGCTTTCCGACCGGCTATCGAAGACCTGTTCGAACTCGCTCAGATCGACCTTCAGGACCGGCGCGTGCACGCCGTCAGCCCCGGTCAGCACGATGCCACGCGAACTGAGCGCACCGCGCAGACGCTGGGTCAGCAGTTGCGACGGCATCATGGTCCAGTGGCTGTTCGCGTACGACGCCGTCTGCTGCGCGTCGGCGTAGCTGAGCCGGTAAATCAGCTTGTCAGATTCGAGGTTGTCGGGCGCGCTGACATCGAGCACCTTCACCGCCGGCAGCGTGCCGGCCGAGGCCGCCGGATTCGGCGGCCCGAGGTCGTAGCGGATGTCCGAGATTGCCGCAGGGGTGCCGGCGCAGCCTGCAGCCAGCACGCCGAACGCGAGCAGCATCGCAAGCGCGGCGCTCGAGGACAACAATCGGTGAATCGAGCGTGACATAACCATGTTCCTTCTTCAAAACCTGCAAATCATTTCATTGGGCAGCATGCGCGGCGGCTCGGGCGGCGGGCCACGTAAAACCCGCTTCGCCAGGGCCCGGCGAAGCGCTCGGCGCACCGAACAGCACGCTGCGCGGATTGGTGCTGAACGTGTCGGCAGCGCGGTCCACGGAACGGGCCGCGGAGCGCACGTCTTCGGCGAGCGAATTGACGCGCGGTAGCGTGTCGTAACCGACGCGCGCCGACAACTCCTGGATCGAACTGTCCATCGACACCAGCGCGTCGCCCGCTTGCTGGGCAGCCGTTCCGACCTTGTTCAGGTTGGTCTCGAACGGCCCGTCCGGGCGGTTCAGACTGGTGATCAACTGATTGGTCGACGCCAGCGTGCGATCCAGTGCGTTGATCGTGGCGGGCAGCTTGCCGGCTGCCGGCGCCATCTGCTGGGTCAGCGTGGCGACACCGTCGGCGGCCTTCTGAAAGCTCGCTGCCGTGCCCTGCAACTGGCTGACCATTTCCGGCGACAACAGATTGTCGACGTCGTCAGTGACTCTTTCGAGTTTGCGCAGCAAAACGTCGCCGCGTTGCTGTAACTGATCGAGCAAGCCCGGATGCATCGGCAACTGCGCCACCGCTTTCGCCGACGACGCGAGCGGCGTCGGATCGCGCCCACTGTCATCCAGCTGGATGAAGGCGATACCCGTCACGCCCTGGAACCCGAGGCTGCCGAATGTGGAGTGCGTAATCGGCGCGTGCGTGTCGACGAGAATGCGAATCAGGATTTGCCCAGGATGATCCCGATCGAATTTGATCGACTGCACCTTGCCGACGTCGAGCCCGCGATAGCGCACCGCCGCGTCGGTGTAGAGCCCCGTGACGTTGGTGCGCGCAATCAGATCGTACGGCACCCGCACGGAACGGTCGACGTTGAACAAAAAGGCCGCCACTGCGATTGCAGCCAGCAAGGCCACCGTGAAGATCCCTGCCCAGAAGGCATGTGATTTATTTTCCATTGTCAGGTTCCCTGGTTCACAGCGGCAATTCGGACGATGCCGATTCGAGCGCCGCACGCGGCAATTTCGCGCGGCGCTCCGGCGGCAGCGCCTGCAGCGCGCGACGCCCGCGCAGGCCGAGGAAATATTCGCGGATAAACGGATGATCGACGCCCGCCGCCTCTTCGACCGGCGCGGCGACCAGCACCTTCCGATCCGCCAGCACGGCGACGCGGGTGGACAGCGCGATCATCGTGTCGAGATCGTGCGTGACCATCACCACCGTCAGACCAAGCGCGCGATGCAACGCGGAAATCAGTTCGACGAATTCATCCGACGCCTGCGGATCGAGCCCGGCGGTCGGTTCGTCGAGAAATAGCAACTCCGGCTCAAGCGCAATGGCGCGCGCAATACCCACACGCTTGATCATCCCGCCCGAAAGCGCCGACGGCATCTTCGACGCGTGCTTGCACGGCAGGCCGACCATTTCGAGCTTGAGCATCACGATGTCGCGCAGCAGGTCTTCGGGCACCTTGCCGAGTTCGCGCAAGGGCTGCGCGACGTTGTCGAACACCGAGAGCGACGAGAACAGCGCGCCGCGCTGAAACAGCATCCCGGAGCGGCTGCGCATAAGCAGCGCATCGTCAGGCGAAATGGTGGCAATGTCCTGACCAAACAGCTTGATCGTTCCCGACGACGGCCGCTCCAGCCCGAGAATCTGCCGCACCAGCGTGGTCTTGCCCGAGCCCGACCCGCCGACGATCGAGACGATCTCGCCGCGCCGCACGTCGAAATTCAGATGCTGATGCACGATGTTGCGGCCGTAGCGCTTGGTGATGTCGATCACCTCGATCACCGGCTCCGCAATCTCGGGCATCGGTTGGCCGCGTACGGCCTGGGTGAGTGGCGCGATCATCCTAGCCCCACGTTCTGGAAGAGGATCGCGAACACCGCGTCCGCGAGAATCACGATGGTGATCGAGGTCACCACCGAGGTCGTCGTGCCTTCGCCGAGGCTTTGCGAATTGGCCTTGATACGGAAGCCGAAGTGACAGCCGACGATCGCGATCAGCATGCCGAACGCGACGCCCTTGCCAAGGCCGATCCACAAGTTCGCGACCGGCACCACGCTCGGCAAGGCGCGCGCGAAGTAGCTCATGTCGATGCCGAGCACGATCTTCGCGGCGAGCGCACCGCCCGTCAACGCGATGATGTTAGTCCACATCACGAGGAGCGGCATGGCGACACCGAGCGCGACCACGCGGGGCAAAATCAGCCGCAGGCCGTGCGGGATGCCCATCACGCGCATGGCGTCGAGTTCTTCGGTGACGCGCATCACGCCGATCTGCGCGGTAATCGCCGAGCCCGAACGGCCCGCCACCAGAATCGCCGACAGCACCGGCCCCAGTTCGCGAATCACCGACAGCCCAAGAATATTGACGATGTACTGATTCGCGCCAAACAGCCGCAGTTGCTGCGCCGACAGATAGCTCAGCACGATGCCGATCAGGAACGCGACCAGCGCGGTGATCGGCAAGGCCTTGGTGCCGGCGTTATAGACGTTCGCCGAGATCTCGGTCCACGGCGTGATTTTCGGTTTGCGCGCGATCGCGAGAAGATCGAGCACGACCTGCCCGAGCATGCCGAATCCGCCGTACAGGTGCTCGAAGAACGAGAAGATCGCGAGGCCCAGCCGGGTGAACGGATCGAACTTGATCACCGGCTCGACCTTTTCGCGCGCCGTGTCGAGCAGTGCGATGCGCTCGAAAATGTCGCGTTGCGTATCGGTGAGCGTGGTGTCCGGGGGCATCTTATGGCCCCACACGCGCCACAAAGCCTGACCGCCGACGTGGTCCATCCGGTCGATACGCGACAGGTCCCACTGGCCGATGCCTTCAGCGCCGACCAGCGTGCGCAACAAAGGGATCACGTGACCGGTGGCCTTGTCGCGTGCGAGCGCGAGCGCCGTCCACTGGCCCGAGAGCCGGACGATCTTGCCTTGGCTGCCAGCCGCGACTTCAAGGCCGGGCGGAGTGTCGTAGTTCAAGGATCGCTGGAATCTGGTTATCGGATTAGGGGTCATTGTAACGAAGGCGCGGCGCTTGAACCGTGCTCACGGACTCGTAGCGTTCGCTGTGGCTACAATATGAGACATGAACGCCTCCAAGACCCCACCCCAAGCCGCTGCGGCCTCCGACTGGCGCATCGACCGCGAGCGCGCCGTCGCGCTATTCGGTCCGCACGCGCATGACTGGCCGATCGAAATCGTCGAGGAAACCGGCTCGACCAACGCCGACCTGATGACGCGCGTCAAGGCATTGCCGCGCAAGGCCGGCGCGCTGCCGCGGCCGATCGTGCGGGTCGCGTATCTGCAAACCGCGGGCCGCGGCCGTCGTGGCCGACCATGGTATGCGGAACCGGGCAATGCGTTGTTGTTTTCGGTGGCATGCGTGCTGCCGCGCCCGCTCGAAGGACTGGCGGGCTTGAGTCTCGCGGTGGGCGTGGCGCTGGTCGACGGGCTGCGCTCGTTGCCGGTCGCAGGTCCTGGACAGATCGCGCTGAAGTGGCCCAACGACGTGCTGCTCGAAGGCGACAAGCTGGCCGGCATCCTGATCGAAACCGCATGGAGCACGGACGAGGCGAGCGCCGTGGTGATCGGTATCGGCACCAATGTGAAGGGTGCGGACGAGCTCGCCGCCAAGGTCGGCGCGCTCAACGCGAACGTGCCGGCGCAAGCGCGCGGCGCCACACCGACCGCACTGCAACGCGCGCTGCCGAACGCAAACCTCACCGATACGCTGGCGGCGGAACTGAACGCGCTCGAACCCGCGCTGCAGCGCTTCGGTGCGGAAGGCTTCGCGCCGTTCCAGACGCGCTGGAACGCCGTGCACGCCTACGCGGGCCGTGAAGTCGTGCTGCTGGAGCAAGGTAAAGAGCTGGCGCGCGGCGTGGCCGCGGGCGTCGACGAACGCGGACAACTGCTGCTCAACACGGCGGCCGGGCGTCTGACCGTCGCGACCGGTGACGTCTCGCTGCGTCTGGCCGACGGTACGGCATGACGAGCGGCGCGCCTTATCTGTTGATCGACGCGGGCAATAGTCGCGTCAAGTGGGCGCTGGTGCAGCCGGACGGTACGCAGATCGCGACCGGCGCGCTCGCGCACGGCGGCGCTGACCAGCCTGACTGGTCGACGTTGCCGACGCCGGGTGGCGCATGGTTATCCAACGTGGCGGGCGAAAGCGTCGCGGCACGGATTGCCACCCTACTCGACGCTCACTGGCCGCAACTGCCGCGCACGACGATCCGCGCCTGCGCTCAACAATGCGGCGTGACCAATAGCTATACGACGCCGCATGCGCTCGGCAGCGATCGCTGGGCGGGCCTGATTGGAGCGCACGCTGCATTTCCCGGTGAGAATCTGCTCATTGCGACGTTCGGCACCGCGACCACGCTTGAAGCGTTGCGTGCGGACGGCAGCTTTGTCGGCGGTCTGATTGCGCCGGGTTGGACCTTGATGATGCGCTCGCTCGGCGAGCACACAGCGCAACTGCCGACACTCGACGCCCACGCCGCGCGCGGCTTGCTCGATGCGGACGCCCCGTCTCATCGCGATCGCCGCGGCCCGTTCTTCGCGACAGATACGCCACGCTCGTTGTCGGCCGGATGCACGTTGGCGCAAGCCGGCCTGATCGAGCGCATGTGGCGTGACTTGCAGGACGAATGGCAGGTGCCGGTCCGCCTGGTGGTAAGCGGCGGCGCCGTGGACGAAGTGACAAGTGCGCTAAAAGTGCCGCATACTCGCCACGATTCGCTGGTGCTGTCGGGGCTTGCGCTGATTGCTGCCGAGCGCGCGATGGAACGCGACGTCTAAGCCGCGGCCTTCCGAATTACGGCGGGATGACAGTGGCTGAACTCATTAACGGGGAATACTAACGATGCTGCGCTGGCTGATCGCCATCTTGTTTCTTGCCAACATGCTGGCATTCGTCGCGATGCGCGGCGTGTTCGGCCCCACGCCCACAGCCGGCGGCCGCGAGCCGAACCACCTGAACCGCCAGTTCCATGCGGAGTGGTTGAAGGTGCACCCCGTCACGGCAGCCGAAGCCGCCGACCAGGCAGTGGTAGGCGGTCCGGCGCCGACGGCGCCGATCGCGGCATCGGCGCTGCCGCAGTAAAGATCACCCTTGCGCGCGAACCTTCTTCAATAACGCGGTAGTCGAGCGCTCATGCTCGAACGGAATCGCCAAAGCCTTGCCGCCCCAACCCCGCACAATGGCCGACTCCGGCAAAACATCCATGTCGTAGTCGCCGCCTTTGACAAGCACATCCGGCCGCAGCGCAGAAATCAGCTCCACTGGCGTCTTCTCGCCAAAACAAACCACGTAATCGACGCTCTCCAGCGCCGCCAGCAAAGCCATCCGATCAGCCTCGTTATTGATCGGCCGGTCATCGCCTTTGCCTAGCATGCGCACGGAAGCATCGCTATTGACGCCGACGATCAGGCAAGCGCCGAGCGCTTTGGCGTCGGCCAGATACGTCACATGCCCGCGATGCAGGATGTCGAACACACCATTGGTAAATACAACCGGCGCGGACATCGAAGCGCGCAGCTTCACCAGCGCATCGCGCGTAAAAATCTTGCGTTCAAAAGTGGCGGCCATAACGGAGTCGCAAAGAAAAAAGAAGTGCCGCCACGATACACGCCGGACGGCATGAAGCAAAACGGCCCGGCAAGCTCACGCCTGCCGGGCCGTTCCTGAAACTTTAAAACCGCGAACCTGAACCCATCAAGCCGGCTGTTCAGCCGATTTCTGATCGGCCTGCAAGCGCAGGACGACTTCCTTGCGATAACGGTTCAATTCCTGCGCCGTGTTGAACGTGCGCTCGAACAGAATCGACAGGTTGTGCAGAATCCGCTCGACCACTTTCTTTTCCCAGCCGTCGTCGAAACGGATCTGCTCGTCGAGCCAGCGTTCGAGCCATTCCGGATCCGGCAGACGCGATTGAATCGTGTCGCGCGGGAACAGCGCCTGATTCACGTGCAGGTTGGTCGGATGCAGCGGCTTTTCCGTGCGGCGCGCCGATGCCATCAGGACGCCGATCTTGGCGAACGCAGCGCGGGCGATGTCGCCGGTTTGCACCATCGCTTTCTTCATGTAGCGCAGGTACGCGCCGCCATGACGCGCTTCGTCGCGCGAAATGGTTTCGTAGATGGCCTTGATGACCGGCTCGGTGTGCCATTCGGCAGCACGGCGATACCAGTGGTTCAGGCGGATTTCGCCGCAGAAGTGCAGCATCAGCGTTTCGAGCGGCGGCGCCGGATCGAATTCGAAGCGCACGGCGTGCAGTTCTTCTTCGGTCGGACACATTTCCGGCTTGAAACGGCGCAGATATTCCATCAGCACCAGCGAATGCTTCTGTTCTTCGAAGAACCACACGCTCATGAATGCGGAGAAATCGCTGTCGTGATGGTTGTCACGCAGAAACATTTCCGTGGCGGGCAACGCCGACCATTCGGTGATCGCGTTCATCTTGATCGTCGCTGCCTGCTCGTCGGTCAATAGCGATGCATCGAACTTGTCCCAGGGAATGTCTTTCTCCATGTCCCATCGAACGGATTCGAGCGATTTATAAAGTTCCGGATAAAGCATGGTGTTCATAGTCCCACCCCTGTTCTGCGCATACTGTCTGTGTCTGTAACTACTACGTGTAGCACTTTTGCTTATGACGAACGAAACGCACCGTTTTGTGCACCGTTTATCGGCCAAGCATTCAATTTTACGCGGTAATCGGCCGCCTAGATGCACCGGGCAGCAAAGAAGTCCGGCGTTTGCGCGGCGCTATTAACCAGAAGTTACGCGCTGCGCGGCCAACCGTGGGTGAGGGATACCCTATGCCTGAGGTCGAGCCAGTCTGCGATGAATCCGCACCGTCCAGCCCTGCGCCGGTGGTACCGGCGGCGAATGGCGCATGGGCGGCCGGATTGGTTGTTTTCAGCGCACGCCCAAAAGCCAAATGAAGCTTACACAATGATAGCACGCTGACTTTACGGTTCCCGTGCCGTAGCAGACGCAATTCCCGCGCCTGATTGACTTCTCTCAATAAACGACCCGATTCACGGAGTGTGGCCGACGATCGGGGTCAAAACCATGACAGGCGGCGAATTCACTTCGTGGGCACCGCCTGTCGGCCGGGCTTTGCGCCGTCGGCGCACTGGTAGCGCCGCCGCCGTTTCACTCTGGCCGTCAAATAGCCTTTTTCGTCGCTCGCGGTGCGGCGCTCGCACTGCCTGCGCGCTTCGCGGCCGTTGAAGGCGACGTCGCTGCCCGTTTCGCTGCCGGCCGTTTGGCTGCGGATCCGGCGTCGGCTGCGGTCCCCTCCGGTGCGTCAGCCGCTTCGCCTGCCGATGCCGAAGCGCTCGCCGCGCCTTCTGGCGAGTCCGTTGCCGAGCCGTCTGACGCGGCGGCCGTCGCACCTGGTTGCGTCATCGCAAACTGGGCGATCTGATTGAACTGCGATTGCAGCAGATTCCACCAGGCGGAGGCGTCGAACGGCGGTGTCACGTCGGCCTCGCCTTCTTCGGGCGCCGGCTCGGGCGCGGCCGATGGGCTTGCACTGGCCGAAGCCGAAGAGGCTTCCGGGTGCGGCCAGCCGGTCGGCGAGGGACTCGGCGCGGCAGCCGCGGAAGCCGGCTGCCCCATCGACGACTGCGCGAACGCACCAAACGCACGCAGCGTTGCAAGCGTGGCGCGCTGCACTTCGAGCGCCTGGATGGCGGACTGCAGCATGTTCAGATTCAGCTTGAGCCACTGCTCGACTGCACGCATGTCAGTGATGCGCTTATCGAGTTCTTCGACGTTGGTGAGCGGTGCCATCATGTCGGACATCATCGACAGCGACGGCCCCAGGCTGCTGCCAGCCTGCGCGCCCGAAAACGCCGAGCCAAACGGCGAGAGACGCATCATGCCCCACATGCGTTCGAGCATTTCAGCGGGCGGAAAACCAGGAAAGCCGGGAAAGGGCGGCGTGGTGCCAGATGTATCGGTCATGCTTGTCGCCTCGCTGCATAAAGGGAAGGAAATAGCGCCGTCCCGCGCGCGTCTGATTCGATCATACCGCGCGTGGCGCTGCGAACCGCTCTTAGTTTGGGCTGCTGTTCGTCCCGCTCACGCTGCACCTCAAGGTGCCGACCGGCGGGGCTTTGCGCAATATGCGCCGACCTCCGGTTTCAGGAGCGCCCACCGCCCGATGCGCCACCGCCCGGCGTGTGCCGCGGCTGCCCACTCCACGGGTCCGCGCCGCCAAAATCCGGCGCGCGCCGCTCGCGCAGCGAGCTCACGCCTTCGCGCACATCCGGCCCGGCGAAGCCCATGAATTCCAGCGCCAGCGACGTATCGAACGCCGGCCCCGCCGAACGCAGCCAGTTGTTCAGCGCGTACTTGGTCCAACGAATCGCCGTTTGCGAGCCGTTGGCCAGTTTCTGCGCGACTTCGAATGCTTTGGGCCGCAGATCGTTTTCGTCGACGGCGAGCGACACGAGGCCGATCCGCTCGGCCTCCTCGCCGCTCACCGGCTCGCACAGCAGCAGGTAATACTTGGCCTTTGCCATGCCGCACAGAAGCGGCCAGACGATAGCCGCATGATCACCGGCGGCCACGCCCAAACGCGTATGGCCGTCGATAATGCGCGCCGACTTCGTCGCGATCGAGATGTCTGCGAGCAGCCCGGCTACGAGCCCCGCGCCGACCGCCGGACCGTGCATTGCCGAAACGATCGGCTTGCTGCAATTGATCACGTTGTAGACCAGGTCGCGCGCCTCGCGCCACACGCGTGCGCGGACGTTGAAATCGGTCGCCATGTCTTCGACCAGTTGCAGGTCGCCACCGGCTGAAAAGCCCTTGCCCTCGCCGCGAATGATCGCGACACGCGTGTCGGGATCCCGATCGATATCGCGCCAGATTTCGGCGAGTTCGAAGTGCATCCGCGCATTAGCGGTGGCGAGGCCGCTCTTGTTCGCGCCCTCGCCGCTCATCACGACTTCGAGCACGCCATGCGGATGGCGGTGCAATTGCAGCGAGTGGTAGTGCGCGTAAAACGCGTCGTTACTGTGTGGTGCCTGAGACATGATGAGCAATCCGTCTATCGGTATGTCGGTTGAAACCGTCGCCCTAAGCTAAGGGCACATTCGCCATATTCCGCGCAAGACCCGCGCAAACCCAGCGAAATTTCAATGCGGTTGATAAACCCACTTCGCATTCTTGATTTCGACCATCACACGCGCCCGTTGATCGAGACCGAGGTGATCCGTGGCGCTCATGTTGACCACGCCGTTGGTGTCCGAAAGACCACGTGTCGCTTCCAGCGCGTCGCGCAACGCACCGCGAAATTCCGGCGTGCCGGGCGCGGCTACCTTGAGCGCGATCGGCACCGCGTTGCTGAGCAGCATGCCGGCGTCCCACGTGTACGAGCCGAACGCCGACACGCTGCCCGGTCCGCGCAGGGCCTCGAAGCGCGCGATGTAGTCGAGCGCGAGACGTTTGGCCGGATGGTCCGCCGGCAATTGCGCGGCGACCAGCACCGGGCTCGCGGGCAGGAACGTGCCGTTGCAGTCGGCACCGCACACCCGCAGGAAGTCGTTATTGCCGACGCCATGATTGTGATAGATCAGCCCTTTGTAGCCGCGCTCCCTGAGTGTCTTCGGCGGCAGCGCGGCGGGCGTTCCGGCCGCGCCGACCACCACCGCGTCCGGATGGGTCGCGAGAATCTTCAGGACCTGGCCGGTCACGCTCGGATCGGTGCGATTGAAGCGCTCGCTCGCCACCACGTCGATGTGATGCAGTTGCGCGAACTTCGCGACTTCGGTGTAGAAGGTTTCGCCGAGCGCGTCGGCCTGGCCGATGAACGCGATCGTTTTGACGCCGTGCGTACTGGCGTGCGCGGCAATCGCCGAGGCCATCATCGCGTCGGTCTGCGGGGTCTTGAATACCCAGTGGCGTTTCGCATCCACGGGTTCGATGATTTTCGCCGACGAGGCCAGCGAGATCATGGGTGTTTCACCGTCGGCAACCACGTCGATCATCGCGAGCGAATTCGGCGTGATCGACGAGCCGATGATCGCGTCGACGTGATTCTCGGAGATCAGTTTCTTGGTGTCCTGGACGGCCTGCGTGGTGTCGGACGCGTCGTCGAGCACGATGTATTCGACGCTCTGGCCGCCAATCTGCTTGGGCAGCAGCGTGGTGGTGTCGCGCGCGGGAATGCCGAGCGAAGCGGCCGGCCCCGTCAGCGACAGCACGAGGCCGATCTTCACCTGCGCGAGGGCGATGGCGGGAAGCGCGGCACACAGCGCGGCGGCAAAACGGGCGAGCCCGCGCCGCGATGTTGTTGCGCGCACGCTCGCTGTACGAGCGCCTTGGGTTCCTCGTTCGATGGTTTCAAATCGCCGCATGCCGTCTCCTCACCTCGGTTTTTCGTTTTGATGTCGCGCCGATGTGCTGCTTGTGTCCTGCTTAAGTCCTGCGCACTTGCCGTTTTGCGTCGGTTTCGCGATCAACGGACAGCCGCTATCCCGGGGCCGCCGCCGCGCCAGTCAGTGTAGCGGCGCGTCGTGACGGCGACATCGGGCGAAACCCTTTCGTAAGCGACGAAGCGCGTGCGGCGCGGTCCTGATGCCGCGGTCCGCACCAAACCGGCGCATCAATCCAGCGGCGCGATGCCCTGATCGATCGAACCGAAAATCGACTTGCCCGCTTCGTCGAACATCTCGATCTTCACGGTATCGCCGAACTTCATGAACTCGGTTTGCGGCGCGCCGTGCTCGATGGTCTCGAGGCAACGCTTCTCAGCGATACAGCAATAGCCGCGCTTCGCGTCCTTGTTCGACACCGTGCCCGAGCCGACAATCGCGCCGGCGCGCAGGTTACGCGTTTTCGCCGCGTGCGAGATCAGTTGGCCGAAGTGGAACACCATGTCGGTGCCGGCATCGGGCTGGCCGACCTTCTTGTTGTTCCAGTGGACGATCATCGGGCGATGCAGGCGCCCTTCGCGCCAGCTCTCGCCGAGTTCATCGGGCGTCACCGCGACCGGCGCGAACGACGTGGCCGGCTTGCTCTGGAAAAAACCGAAGCCCTTCGCGAGTTCGGCGGGGATCAGATTGCGCAGCGAGACATCATTGACGAGCGTCACCAGACGTACGCTCCTGAGCGCCTGGTCGGGGGTGGCGCCCATCGGCACGTCGGTGGTGATCACGGCGACTTCCGCTTCGAAGTCGATGCCGAACTCTTCAGTGGCGCACAGCACGTCGTCTTTCGGGCCGATAAAGTCGTCGCTGCCGCCCTGGTACATCAGCGGATCGGTCCAGAATTCCGGCGGCATTTCCGCGCCACGCGCGCGGCGCACCAGCTCCACATGATTCACGTACGACGAACCGTCGGCCCACTGAAACGCTCGCGGCAGCGGCGCCATGCATTCTTTGGCGTCGAACGGGAAGGTGTTGCGCGCGCGGCCCTGGTTGAGCGCGTCGTACAGGTCCTGCAATTGCGGCGCGTAGAAGGCCCAGTCATCGAGCACGCGCTGCATGGTGGGCGCGATCGCGTCGGCGACGGCCGCGGTGTGCAGGTCGCGGGACACGACGATCAGTTGACCGTCGCGCGTGCCGTCCTTCAGCGTGGCAAGTTTCATAGGGAAGTGAACCGTTAGTGACGATAGAGGGAATCTATTCTACGATGGTGAATCGGCGCGGCCCAAGCACCGTTGCGCCGAACGCCTCTCCCACTGTCTTTGAACGCGCTCGATGCGCCTCGCTCATGCCTCCAATTGCCCGCTCCGGCGCGATCCATACCGACACCGACTCCGCTGAACCGCCGGAACCACTCGACGCGCCCGAACCCGACGACGAAAGCGTCGAGACCGGCGAGGAAAAGCTGCGCTCCGGCATCCAGTCGATCGAGGTCGGCTTCAGATTGCTCGAGGTGCTGACCCACGAACCGCGCGCGATGATGCTGCGCGATCTGGCACAGCGCGCCGGTATGAGCCCGGCGAAAGCGCACCGCTATCTGGTGAGCTTCCTGCGCCTTGGCGTGGTGGCGCAGGATCCGCTGTCGGGCCGCTACGAACTGGGCGGCTTCGCGTTGCAATTGGGGCTCGCGCGGCTTGCCCGCGTCGACGGCGTGAAGCTCGCGCGCATTGCGCTCGCCGAGCTGCGCGACCGGCTCGATCTGACGGTGGGCATCGCGGTGTGGGGCAATCAGGGGCCGACGATGGTCCACTGGATGGAATCGAGTCATCCGGCCAAGGCGTCGCTCAAGCTCGGCGACGTGATGCCGCTGCTCAGTTCCGCCACCGGCCTGCTGTTTGCCGCCTATCTGCCGTCGGGCAAGACCGCCGCGATGCTGGAGCGCGAACTGGCCGATTCGCGCCGCTCATCGCACATGGGCGGGCCGCGCACGCGGGATGAGGTCGAGCGGGTGCTGGCGGAGGTGCGGCAGCACGAAGCAGCACGTGTGGAAGGCATGTTGCTGCCCACCATCCACGCGTTCTGCATGCCGGTCTTCGACTCGACCGGCGATCTTGCGCTGGGCCTGATCGCGCTCGGTCACGAAGGCGCGTTCGATATCCGCTGGGGCGGCGAGATCGATACGGCGCTGCGCGAATGTGCGCAAAAGCTGTCGTATGAGCTCGGGTATAGTGCGGCGCCACGCTGACGATTCGCCCATGTCCTCGCCTTCTGCCACACGCCGCTCTGATCGCACGCCGCCCGTCGGGCCGCGCGCCGGTTTGCGGGTGGGGCGATGGCTTGCGGTTCTGCTGGCAGTGGCCGTCCTGCACTGGATTGCGGCGCAATGGGTCGAGCGCAACCGCGCGACGCTGAATCCATCAGACAACGAACATGTCCCCGTGCAGGTCGCACTGCTGACACCCGAGCGTATCGAACGCAAACCCGCTGCCGACGCGCAGCAGGCGGCAACGCCGGCTCCGGCGCACAAGGCCGTCGCGAGCAAGCCGCGTGAACACGTGTTGACGGCGACGCAACCGGCAAAACAGGCACCCGCGGCCACGGCCGCATCGGATGCAGCGGCGAGCGCATCGACTGCGGCGAGTCACCCCGATGCCAACGCCAATGCGGGCGCAACCGCCGCCGGCACGGCCAGCGCCCCCGCCGCTGCGAGTGCGCCTCAAGCGGCCGCGGGCGTGAAATTCTCCGTTCCGCCGTCCGGGGAACTGCAGTACGACACGTTCTACAACGGCGTGCGCAACCAGCCCGGCACCATCCACTGGACCAGCAACGCACAGAGCTACGAAATGGTCGTCTCCGTGCCGTTGCCGTTCGTCGGCACGTTCGTGTATTCGAGCCATGGCCGCATCGACGCATTCGGACTTGCACCGGATCAGTACATCGAAAAGCGCGGCCGTCGTCCGGAGGACGTGGCGATCTTCAATCGCACCGACAAAAAGATCGCCTTCACGCGTACCCCGGCCACGCTGCCGCTGCCCGACGGCGCGCAAGACCGTTTCAGCATGGTGATGCAACTCGCCAGCCTCGTGCGCGGCGACCCGGCCGCCTATAAGCCGGGCGTGACGCGGCAATTCTTCGTGATCGATAACAACAGCGGCGAGAACTGGCCAGTCGAGACGATCGGCGACGAAACCATCCGCACCGCACAGGGCTACCTCGAGACGCGCCACTTCAAACGCTTGCCTCGCCATGACGGCGATCTGCGCCGCATCGACGTTTGGCTCGCGCCGTCGCTTGGCTGGCTGCCCGCGCGAATCATGCAGACCGAGCCAAATGGCACGCAATTCGAACTGGTGTGGCGCGGCAAGCTCAATGCGGACGGCGTCGGCAGTCCGGTCAACAGCGTTGAAGGCACGAGTGGCACTGTCGGCACTAGCGGCACCGATAGCACCGGCAATACTTCGCCTGACAATTCGGCAAACCAATCACCCGCCAACCCACCCGCAATGGCGCCCGAAACCAGCCCCTCGGTCGATTCGACCGGGCCCGGTAACGCGCCCGAAAAACCCTGAACCCGAGCAGGGTCTCGAACAGATCGCTGAAACTTCCGCGACGCGACTCACTCGCACGATGAACTGCAACCGTTCGCGCGGCCGCCACGTAGGTATAGTGAAGGCGGGAGAAGCGCGTAAACGGCTCTTTCCACTGCGTCCCCCTTCAAGGAGCCCGCATGCAAGTGAAAATCAACGGTATCGAGACGCGCTATGTCCTGAGCAATGAGGGCGGCGGCCCGTGGCTGACGTTCATTCATCAGCTCGGCGGCGATCTGTCTGTTTGGGACCAACTCGCCGGCTATTTCCGCGACGAGTACACCGTGCTGCGCTACGACCTGCGCGGCCACGGCAAGACCGCGGTATCGAGCGAACCGTTCAGCATCGCCGATCTGTCCCGCGATCTCGCCGCGCTGCTCGATGCGCTCGGCGCACCCACCACGCATCTTGTCGGCATGTCGATGGGCGGCATGATCGCGCAGCAATTCGCGCTGAACCACCCGTCGCGCGTCGACACGCTGACCGTCGCCGACACCACGAGCGGTACGCCGCCCGAAGGCCGCGCGCTATGGGATCAACGCGCGACGGCGGCCCGCACGGACGGCATGGCGTCCCTAGTGCCCGCGACATTGAGCCGCTGGCTGACGCCCGATTTCCAGGCAGCGCATCCCGAAGCAGTCGAGCAGATTCGCGACGTGCTGAACCATACGTTGCCAGAAGGCTACGCCATGGCGTGCGAAGCCCTGCGCGATTTCGATCTACGCGGTAAGCTGGGAACAATTCGTTGCCCGACGTTGGCCGTGGGAGGCCGCCACGACACGGGCACGCCACCTGCTGCTACGCAGGCAATAGCAGACGCCATCCAAGGCGCCCAGTTCGAACTACTCGAGGCCGCTCATCTCGCGCCCATCGAGCAATCTCACCGTTTTGCTGCACTGCTTGAAACGTTTCTTGGAAAGCCGGTCTAACCGGTAGGTTCGGAACTGTACAAGCGTCAATCCGGACCCACCCCTTGAATTCCACACCACAAGCTCCACCTATGGCGCAGGAATGGCCAGGAGCCAACGGAAATAAGGAGTGTCGCCATGCAAATGATCTATAACAGCCCCAACTATTGTGTCGTCGAGTTTCCGCCGCAGGAAGGCCCGCTGGCCATGAAATCAGGCGGCTACGAGATCGTCGACAAGAACATGCAACGCGAAATCTACATTGACGGTGCAATGGCAGCGCGTTTCCGCGAGCATGTGCAAAAGCTGATCGAAGAGGAACCTTCGCTGGATGAGGTAGACGAATTCCTCGGGCAATTCGACAGCCTGATGCATCAACCCGTGATTCTTCACTAACTGAAGGGTTTAACGTAACGATTTGGCGACATATATCGACCGCGCCGACCGGCTTAGCCGGCGGCCTTTATAAGGCGGTCAGCAGAAGTAACACGGCCCAGCAGGCTTTCACCTGACTGGGCCGTTTTGTTTCCACTGCAGTTTCCACTGTCATTTCCGCTGTTTGTTTCCGCTGCGGCCACAGCCCCGGCCACCGTTGCGGCGGCACGCGCATCCGCCTGTCGGGCGCGCGTCCGGCGGGACCGCCCCACAGCGGCTACAATGACAGGTTTCCCGAAAAAGCCGGCGCAAGCCCTCGTCCGCCATGAACCAGCCTGCTCAATCCGCCACGCCAGTCCGTCCCGACGCCGCCTACACACGCGGCACGGCGCTGCCCGCGCTGCTCAAGTCACGCATCCTGATTCTGGATGGCGCAATGGGCACGATGATCCAGCGCTACAAGCTCGACGAAGCCCGCTATCGTGGCGAGCGCTTCAAGGACTACGGGCGCGACATCAAGGGCAACAACGAGTTGCTGTCGATCACGCAGCCGCAGATCATCGGCGAGATTCACGAGCAGTACCTCGCGGCGGGCGCGGATATCATCGAAACCAACACGTTCGGTGCGACCACGGTTGCGCAAGCCGACTACGGAATGGAAGACCTCGCCATCGAGATGAATCTCGAATCGGCGAAGCTGGCGCGCGCCGCCTGCGACAAATACTCGACGCCCGACAAGCCGCGCTTCGTCGCCGGCGCGATCGGACCGACGCCGAAAACAGCAAGCATTTCCCCTGACGTGAACGATCCGGGCGCACGCAACGTGACGTTCGACGAACTGCGCGCGGCGTACTACGAGCAGGCGAAGGCCTTGCTCGACGGCGGCTGCGACCTGTTCCTCGTCGAAACGATCTTCGACACGCTCAATGCCAAGGCTGCGCTGTTCGCGCTGGACGAGCTGTTCGAAGACACCGGCGAGCGCCTGCCGATCATGATTTCGGGCACCGTCACTGATGCATCGGGCCGGATTCTCTCGGGACAAACCGTCGAGGCCTTCTGGAACTCGCTGCGTCACGCCAAGCCGCTCACCTTTGGTTTGAACTGCGCGCTGGGCGCGGCGCTGATGCGCCCGTACATCGCCGAACTGGCCAAGCTGTGCGACACCTATGTGTCGTGCTATCCGAACGCGGGTTTGCCGAATCCGATGAGCGACACGGGCTTTGACGAATTGCCGGCGGATACGTCGGGATTGCTGAAGGAGTTCGCGCAGGCCGGCCTCGTGAATATCGCCGGCGGCTGTTGCGGCACGACGCCGGAGCATATTGCGGCGATTGCCAAGGCGCTGGCCGAAGTGAAGCCACGCCAATGGCCGACACAATACCGCGACGCTGCATGAGTCCGGCGGCTCGCTCCTGACCCGCCGCACTTCCGCTATCGAACCCGACGCCCGTAATCGTACGTAACCGCACGCAACCGAACCGCACCTACGCCATGACCGATCACACCATGCGCCTTTCCGGCCTCGAGCCGTTCAACGTCACGTCCGGGACGCTCTTCATCAACGTCGGTGAACGCACCAACGTGACCGGTTCGAAGGCGTTCGCGCGAATGATCCTGAACGACCAGTTCGACGACGCGATCGCGGTCGCGCGGCAGCAGGTCGAAAACGGCGCGCAGATCATCGACGTCAACATGGACGAAGCCATGCTCGATTCGAAAGCGGCGATGGTCCGCTTCATGAATCTGATCGCATCGGAACCGGACATTGCGCGCGTGCCGATCATGATCGACTCGTCGAAGTGGGACGTGATCGAAGCGGGCCTGAAGTGCGTGCAAGGCAAGGCAATCGTCAATTCGATCTCGCTGAAGGAAGGCGAAGAAGCGTTCCGTCATCACGCGAACCTGATTCGCCGCTATGGCGCGGCCGCGGTCGTGATGGCCTTCGACGAGCAAGGCCAGGCCGATACCTTCGAACGCAAGACGCAGATCTGCAAGCGCTCATACGATTTTCTCGTGAACGAAGTCGGCTTCCCGCCGGAAGACATCATCTTCGATCCGAACATCTTCGCGATTGCAACCGGCATCGAAGAGCACAACAACTACGCGGTCGACTTCATCAACGCGACGCGCTGGATCAAGGAAAACCTGCCGTACGCGAAGATCAGCGGCGGCGTGTCGAACGTGTCGTTCTCGTTCCGCGGCAACGATCCGGTGCGCGAGGCGATCCACACCGTGTTCCTCTATCACGCGATTCAGGCGGGGATGGACATGGGCATCGTCAACGCGGGTCAGCTCGGCGTGTATGCCGATCTCGATCCGGAGTTGCGCGAGCGTGTTGAAGACGTCGTGCTGAACCGCCGTGAAGACGGCACCGATCGTCTGCTGGAAATCGCCGACAAGTTCAAGACCGGCGCCGCGAAAAAGGAAGAGAACCTCGAGTGGCGCAACCAGCCCGTCGAGAAGCGTCTGTCGCATGCGCTGGTGCACGGCATCACCAACTTCATCGTCGAAGATACCGAGGAAGTCCGCGCGAAGATCGCCGCAGCCGGCGGCCGGCCGATCAACGTGATCGAAGGCCCGCTGATGGACGGCATGAACATCGTCGGCGACCTGTTCGGTCAGGGCAAGATGTTCCTGCCGCAGGTCGTGAAGTCGGCGCGCGTGATGAAGCAGGCGGTCGCGCATCTGATCCCGTACATCGAAGAAGAAAAGAAGCTGATGGCCGAAGCCGGCGCCGACGTGCGCGCGAAGGGCAAGATCGTCATCGCCACCGTCAAGGGCGACGTGCACGACATCGGCAAGAACATCGTCTCGGTGGTGCTTCAGTGCAATAACTTCGAAGTGGTCAACATGGGCGTGATGGTGTCGTGCAACGACATTCTCGCCAAAGCGAAAGTCGAAGGCGCAGACATCATCGGCTTGTCCGGTCTGATTACGCCTAGCCTCGAAGAGATGGCCTACGTCGCTTCGGAAATGCAGCGCGACGACTACTTCCGCGTAAAGAAGATCCCGCTCCTGATCGGCGGCGCAACCACCTCGCGCGTGCACACCGCAGTCAAGATCGCACCGCATTACGAAGGCCCGGTGGTGTACGTGCCGGACGCGTCGCGCTCGGTCTCCGTGGCGTCGAGCCTGCTGTCCGATGAAGGCGCAGCGAAGTACGTCGACGACCTCAAGGCCGACTACGACCGCATCCGCGATCAGCACGCCAACAAGAAAGCCCTGCCCATGGTCACGCTCGCCGAAGCCCGCGCGAACAAGACCAAGGTCGATTGGGCCGGCTACCAGCCGGTCAAGCCGAAGTTCATCGGCCGCCGCGTGTTCAAGAACTACGATCTGAACGAGCTGGCGAACTACATCGACTGGGGTCCGTTCTTCCAGACCTGGGACCTGGCCGGCCCGTACCCGGCGATCCTGAATGACGAGATCGTCGGTGAATCGGCCCGCCGCGTGTTCTCGGACGGCAAGTCGATGCTCGCGCGCCTGATCCAGGGCCGCTGGCTGCAGGCCAACGGCGTGATCGCGCTGCTGCCGGCCAACACGGTGAACGACGACGACATCGAGATCTATACGGACGAATCGCGCTCCGAAGTGGCGCTCACGTGGCGCAACCTGCGCCAGCAAAGCGTGCGGCCGGTGGTGGATGGCGTGATGCGGCCGAACCGGTCGCTCGCCGACTTCATCGCGCCGAAGGATTCGGGCGTGGCCGACTACATCGGCATGTTTGCGGTCACGGCGGGTCTGGGCGTCGACGTGAAGGAAAAGCAGTTCGAAAAGGATCTCGACGACTACAGCGCGATCATGCTGAAGGCGCTCGCCGACCGCTTCGCTGAAGCCTTCGCTGAAGGACTGCATGCCCGCGTGCGGCGCGACCTGTGGGGCTACGCGAACGCCGAAACCCTCTCCAACGAAGACCTGATCGCTGAAAAGTACCACGGTATCCGCCCGGCGCCGGGCTATCCGGCCTGCCCGGACCACCTCGTGAAACGCGACATGTTCGACGTGCTGCAAGCCACTGAAATCGGCATGAGCGTGACCGAGTCTCTGGCCATGCTGCCGGCGGCCAGCGTTTCCGGCTTCTACCTGGCGCACCCGGACAGCACCTATTTCTCGGTCGGCAAGATCGGCCAGGACCAGTTGGAAGACTACGCAAAACGCATGTCGTTGTCGAAAACAGACGCTGAGCGAGCCTTGGCGCCTTTGCTGTAAGCCATGCGGGGCGGGAAACCTACTATATCGGGCGCGCTAGGCTGAATATTTGCGGCAGTGCAATTTTCGGCTTTGTAGACTGAAACGGCATCACCCCGCCAGACGCGGCCAAAACGCGTCGGCTTATCAAATTGCAATCGTCAACGGAGAAAATCGTATGAAGAAGCTGACGCTGTTATTGACTGCTGTTTCGCTCGCCGCAAGCGCCTCGGTGGCGCTGGCCCAGTCCGCCGCTCCGGCCGGCTCCAGCGCGGTCAGTTCGTATTCGCCGCCCACTGAGAAGCACGTCAAGAAGCCCAAGAAGCAGAAAGCCAAGAAGGGTGCGTCGGCACCGATGGCCGCTCCGGCGGACGCCGCCAGCCAGTAAGCAGGTTCGGCAGACGGGCCGTCAAGACCCGTGAAAGACAAAGAGCCCGCGAATGCGGGCTCTTTTCATTGACACGTCACGACCAGCACCGCGAGACGCGGCGAACGCCTCCACCGGCGGACCGCCGCGGGATCAGAGACCCCAGACGATATCCGCGTTTTCCTTCTGCGCGGCGCGCAGCATGTCGAGAAACGGATACGCGCGCTGGGCGAGTCCCGGCGGGATCTCATGATGCTCGTGGCCGTCTTCGCCTTCGTGAAAATGGCCGTCGTGCTCGGCACGTTCCTGTTTGTCGACGCTGATCGCCGATTCAAGTTTCGTGATCGCGACGCTCAGTTCGTCGTGGGTGATGACACCACGCTCACCCAGGCGCTTGCCGACGATGCCGACCAGGTATTGAGCGAGATTTTCCAGCATCATCACGTCCGGCGCGGCGCGACATTTGAAAGTAATCAGCATGACTGTTCCCTTTTTCGTTATGTTGGATTGACGCGCGAACGGCTTGTAAGCCGGCCGTCGGCGCGCGTTACGTTGGCACGCCGATCGGGCACGGCGGCCACGGCCCTTGGTGGGCATCTCATTGAACATATTAGCACCTGCTAAAATCCGTCTGGACGGAAAAGCGCGCCGCAATGCGCCGCGCGCGGCATAGTGAAGGTGGCGTGGCTGGGCCGGTTGGCCGCAACCCCGCCTGCTGCCGCACCGGGCCGCTGCAGCAAGCGTCCTGGTCTCGCGCCGCGCACCGCGCTAGACGCGTTGCACGCCACGTGCCTGATGACGCCCCGAAGTGCCCGGCGCGCCCCGGCCGGTGCATTGCCGCTTTCCACGCTTCTGACGAATCGGCTGCGCCTCGCGCGGCCGCCGCTTCTTCCGCATCACCGGATTGCCTCACTGGACTCGCAACAAGCATGCTGCCTGCACATAAACATACCCTCGAAACACTGCTCGCCGACACGGTGAAGCAGGTTGCTGACGCAACCCAAGGCGCGAGCGAAGCCGCCTTCGTGTCGCCCACGATCACGCTGGAGCGTCCCAAGGTCGCCGCGCACGGCGACGTCGCCTGCAACGTGGCGATGCAACTCGCCAAGCCGCTGCGCGCCAACCCGCGCCAGCTGGCGCAACAGATCGTCGACGCGCTGCTTGCCCAGCCGCGAGCCAAGGGTCTCGTGGAAGCCGCCGAAGTAGCCGGCCCCGGCTTCATCAACCTGCGCCTCGCGGCCGCCGCCAAGCAGGCGGTCATCGCCGCCGTGTTCGCCGAAAAGGACGCCTTTGGCCGTTCGCAGCGCGAAGCCGGCAAGCATGTGCTGATCGAATTCGTCTCGGCCAACCCGACCGGCCCGCTGCACGTCGGCCACGGCCGCCAGGCCGCGCTCGGCGACGCGCTCTCGAACGTGCTGGCCTCGCAAGGCTGGGACGTGCACCGCGAGTTCTATTACAACGACGCCGGCGTGCAGATCCAGACGCTCGCCCTGTCGACCCAGGCACGCGCCCGCGGCCTCGCCCCTGGCGACCAAGGCTGGCCGGCCTCGGCGTACAACGGCGAGTACATCGCCGACATCGCCAAAGACTATCTGAACGGTGTCACGGTTGCCGCGAGCGACGGCGAACCCGTCACGGGCACGGCCGACGTCGACGACCTCGAAGCGATCCGCCGCTTCGCGGTCGCCTACCTGCGCCGCGAGCAGGACATGGACTTGCAGGCCTTCGGCGTCAAGTTCGACGAGTACTACCTCGAGTCGTCGCTGTACAAGGAAGGCCGGGTCGAGAAGACCGTCGCGGCGCTGATCGCCGCCGGCAAAACCTACGAACAGGAAGGCGCGCTGTGGCTGCGCACCACCGACGACGGTGACGACAAAGACCGCGTGATGCGCAAGACCGACGGCACCTACACGTACTTCGTGCCGGACGTCGCCTACCACGTCGCCAAGTGGGAACGCGGCTTCACCAAGGTCATCAACATTCAGGGCTCGGACCACCACGGCACGATCGCGCGCGTGCGCGCCGGCCTGCAAGGTCTCGGCATCGGCATTCCGAAGGGCTATCCCGACTACATCCTGCACAAGATGGTCACGGTGATGCGCAACGGCGAAGAGGTGAAGATTTCCAAGCGCGCCGGCAGCTATGTGACGGTGCGGGATCTGATCGAATGGTCGGGCGGCGCGACGCCGGGCTCGGAAGCCGCCGTCGACCTGATCGACGAAGAGACGATTCGCCGCGGCCGCGACGCCGTGCGCTTCTTCCTGATTTCGCGCAAGGCGGATACGGAATTTGTGTTCGACATCGACCTGGCCTTGAAACAAAACGACGAAAATCCGGTGCACTACGTGCAGTATGCGCATGCCCGGATCTGCTCGGTCATCGCGGAATGCAAGGCGCGCTACAGCACGGACGAAAGCACGCTGGCCACGGTGGACGTGTCGCCGCTCACCAGCGAACGCGCCATGGCCCTGCTGAACAAGCTCGCCGAGTTCCCGGACATGCTGGAGCACGCCGCCGGCGAACTCGCGCCGCACGCGGTCGCGTTCTATCTGCGCGACCTCGCCGGGGAATTCCACTCGTTCTACAATGACAGAGCCGAACGCGTGCTGGTCGACGACGCTGCCGAGCGCAACGCACGCGTCGCGCTGCTTGCGGCCACACGTCAGGTGCTGGCCAACGGTCTCGCGACGATCGGCGTCTCCGCTCCCGTCAAGATGTAAGTCCTCCGGCGCAACATGCATGCGGCCGTCGTTATAATCGACGGCCGTTCCAGGATTCTTTTTGCAGGTGATTCATACGATGGCAAAACCACGCCGCACAACAAAGCAATCGCAATCGAAACAAACCGGGGGGACTTTTCTCGGCATCGTGCTGGGCCTGATCGTCGGTCTCGCGATCGCGGTAGTGGTGGCGCTGTATATCACCCGTGCGCCTACGCCGTTCGTCTCGAAGGTCGCGCCGCCCGCGGCGCCCGACACCGGCGCGAGCCAGGCGCAGCAATACGACCCGAACCGTCCGCTGCAAGGCAAGACGCCGGGTCAGCCGGTGCCGCAAGCCGCGCAACCGGCGCCGCCGAACACCGCGCCGGGCCAGACCAACGCGCAAACGCAGTCGGGCATGCTGGAAGAACCGCAGATCGTCGAAGTGCCGCCTTCGAACGGAAATGCGAACGGCACGGCAGTCGCACCGAAGCCCGCGCAGGATAACGGCAACGGCACGGCCAGCGGACCGGTGAAAAAGCCGCAAGGCGCAAGCGCACCGACCGCCACCGCGGCAGGCTCCGCGCCGAAGGGTACGTCGCCCACCACGGCTGCCAACGCCAAGCCGGGTTCGGGCGCGGCGCCGACAGCGGGTGACGCGAACACGGGCTATTTCCTGCAAGTGGGCGCCTACAAGACCTCGGCCGACGCCGAGCAGCAGCGTGCGCGTCTCGCCTTCCAGGGCTTCGAATCGAAGGTCACGCAGCGCGATGCGGGCGGCGTGACGTACTACCGTGTGCGTATCGGCCCGTTCTCGAAGTTCGAGGACATGAATTCGAGCCGTCAGCGTCTGTCCGACGCGGGCGTGGATACAGCCGTGATCCGCTTTACGAAGCAATAAGCAAACAATAAACAAACGGTGATTTGCCGGAACGCGCCGCCGCCGAACTATTGGCGTGCGGTGCGGGTCACAAGCACAACCGGCAAACACAACGGACGACTAGAGCGTCCAACGCCGATATTGAAAACGGTGACGGGCATTTGCGTGGCGCCACCGCTTTACCGCCTACTTGGGTCAACACAACATGAAAAAACTGCTGAGCATTCTGTTCCTCTCGCTGGGCCTGGTTGCCGCCACGGCGCATGCATCGCCGGCCGCGCCGGTTTCCGGCAAGGACTACACCGTGCTGTCCACGCCGCAACCTACGGATGTGCCGGCCGGCAAGATCGAAGTCACCGAATTCTTCTGGTACGGCTGCCCGCACTGCAACGAATTCAACCCGTTCCTCGAAGCATGGGTGAAGAAGCAAGGTCCGGACGTGGTGTTCAAGCGCGTGCCGGTTGCCTTCCGCGACGACTTCATTCCGCACTCGAAGATGTACCACGCGCTCGACGCACTCGGCCTCGCTACGCAACTCACGCCGAAGGTCTTCAATGAAATCCACGTCAACAAGAACTACCTGCTGACGCCGGAAGACCAGGCCAAGTTCCTCGCGAAGAACGGCGTCGATCCGAAGAAGTACATGGACGCGTACAACTCGTTCTCGACGCAAAGCGCGCTGCAAAAAGACAAGAAGTTGATGGAGGACTACAAGATCGACGGCGTGCCGACGCTGGCCGTGCAGGGCAAGTATGAAACCGGTCCGGCTGCGACCAACAGCCTGCCGGGTACGACCCAGGTACTCGACTACCTGGTGCAGCAGATCCGCGCCAAGAAGATGTAAAGCCGAGACGCCGGAATGAGCTCCCCCCTGAAGGTCTTCATTACCGGCGCCTCGAGTGGCATCGGCCTCGCGCTTGCCGCCGAATATGCGCGGCGCGGCGCGATTCTCGGCCTGGTTGCCCGCCGCGGCGACGCGCTCGCCGCCTTCCAGCAGTCCCATCCGCAGAATTCCATCTCCACCTATTCCGTCGACGTCCGCGACGCCGAGGCGCTCGCCGAAGCGGCTGCGCAGTTCATCGCGCAGCACGGATTGCCGGACGTCGTGATTGCCAATGCCGGCATCAGCCGCGGAGCGGTCACCGGGCACGGCGATCTGCGCACGTTCCGCGAAGTGATGGATATCAACTATTTCGGCATGGTCGCCACCTTCGAGCCGTTCGCCGCCGCGATGGTCGCGGCGAAGAAAGGCACGCTGGTCGGGATCGCCAGCGTCGCCAGTGTGCGGGGCTTGCCGGGGTCAGGCGCGTACAGCGCGTCGAAGTCGGCTGCGCTCAAGTATCTGGAAGCGTTGCGCGTCGAAATGCGCCCGCTCGGCGTCGGCGTGGTCACGATCGCCCCCGGGTATATCCGCACGCCGATGACCGAGCACAATCCGTACACCATGCCGTTCCTGATGGACGCCGACCGCTTCGCGGTGAAGGTTGCCGGGGCGGTCGAGCGTCAAACCGCGTTTGCCGTGTTCCCGTGGCAGATGCGCATCGTGGCGATGCTTCTGCACGTGCTGCCGCGCTGGCTCTACGACCGCGCCTTCGAACGCGCGCCGCGCAAACCGCGCGCCGCCACCGAGTAAGTCATGCAGCCTCGTGCGGTCGATGCAGCCGGCGTCGCGCACGAAATGGGGGGCGTCGGTACGCGGGGTGCCAATACCCGCATCGTCTCGCTGGTGCCGAGCATCACCGAATTGCTGTTCGCTCTGGGGCTCGACAGGCAAATCGTCGGACGCACCGGTTTTTGCGTGCATCCACACGACAAAGTGCGGCAGGTGCGCAAGGTCGGCGGCACCAAGGCCGTGAATGTCGACGCAATTCGTGCATTGTGGCCCACCCATCTGATCGTCAATATCGACGAAAACGAGCGCGACACCGTCGAGCAATTGCGTGCGTTCGTGCCGCACATCGTCGTCACCCATCCGCAGACGCCGCAGGACAATCTCTCGCTGTACGCGTTGCTGGGCGCAATCTTCGACCGCGAACAAGAAGCGCAGCGCTTGAGCGAGGCGCTCGAAATACGCCTGCACGAGGCCGCGGCGCAGGTGTTTCCCAAGCAAAACGTGTTGTATCTGATCTGGCGCGAACCATGGATGACGGTGGCGCGCGATACCTATATCGCCGCGATGCTGAGGCTCGTGAACTGGCAGACGCTGCCCGACGTGGAAGGTGGCACGGCCGGCGCAGCGCGTTATCCCGTGCTCGACTTCGGCCACGTGCCGTGGCTTGCCGGCGTCGATCGCATACTCCTCTCCAGCGAGCCCTATCGCTTCACACAAGCGCATTGCGACGCGCTGAAGCGTGACCCGCGTCTGGCCGGCAAGCGCATTGAGTTGATCGATGGGGAGTTGGTATCGTGGTACGGCGTGCGCGCCATTGAAGGCATCGGTTACCTGTTGCAGCGGGCGGCTGCGTCATGAGCGGCAACACCCTCAGCCCATATGGATATGCGGATTAAATTGTTGTCGCCGCAACCACCCTTCGATAAGCTTTCGCGAAGGCGAGGACGTGCATGTAGCGCAGCAGCCAAACCATGCGCCAGCGCCGGAAACGTATCACAATAAAGACGACGGCCAGACCGGTCGCCACCCGTCAACGGAACATAACCACACAACCAGACGCACTGCCTGACTGCGCTTGTTATGGGAGATCCTATGCGCTTCAAACTGCTCGCAGCCGCCGTACTGTTCACGGCGCCCGCGCTCGTGCTCGCCAAACCGCTGACCGTCTGTACCGAGTCGAGCCCCGACGGCTTCGATGTCGTGCAGTTCAATTCGCTGGTGACGACCAATGCGTCGGCCGACGTGATCTTCAATTCGCTGGTCTCGTACGACGAGGCCGCGAAGAAGGTGGTACCCGCGCTGGCTGACAAATGGGACGTGAGCGCCGACGGCCTCACCTACACGTTCCATCTGCGCCCGAACGTGCAGTTCCAGACCACCGACTACTTCAAGCCAACCCGCGCGCTGAATGCCGACGACGTCGTCTTCACGTTCGACCGGATGCTCAACGACAGCAATCCGTGGCACAAAGTGGCGGGCGCGAGCGGCTTCCCGCACGCGCAATCGATGGGCTTGCCGAAGCTCATCAAGTCGATCAGCAAGGTCGACGACAACACCGTCAAGTTCGAACTGAACGCACCGGACGCAACCTTCGTTTCGATCCTGACGATGGGTTTCGCTTCGATCTATTCGGCTGAATACGCCGACCAGTTGCTCAAGGCCGGCAAACAGGTCGACCTGAATTCGAAGCCGATCGGCACCGGTCCGTTCGAATTGAAGAGCTACACGAAAGACGCGGTGATCCGCTACGACGTGAACCCGACGTACTGGGGCGCGAAACCGAAGATCGACCGTCTGATCTACGCGATCACGCCGGACGCCACGGTGCGCGCGCAAAAGGTGAAGGCCGGCGAATGCCAGATCGCGCTGTCGCCGAAGCCGCAGGATCTCGCCGAAGCGAAGGAGGATAAGTCGCTCGCCATCGTGCAGACGCCGGCCTTCATGACCGCGTTCGTCGCGCTGAATACGCAGAAGAAGCCGCTCGACAACCAGAAGGTGCGCGCCGCCCTGAACATGGCGTTCGACCGTACCACCTATCTGAAGGCAATCTTCGACAACACCGCAACGCCGGCCGTCAATCCTTATCCGCCTAACACGTGGAGCTACGACAAGGGCGTGAAGGCATGGCCGTACGATCCGGCAAAGGCGAAGAAACTGCTCGCGGACGCGGGCTATCCGAACGGCTTCGAAACGACGATCTGGGTGCGTCCGAACGGCAGCGTGCTGAACCCAAATCCGAAGGCCGGCGCCGAACTGCTGCAAGCCGACTTCGCCAAGATCGGCGTGAAGGCGGATGTGAAGGTGATCGAATGGGGCGAGCTGATCAAGCAGGCCAAACAAGGCCAGCATGACACGCTGTTCATGGGCTGGGCCGGCGATAACGGCGATCCGGACAACTATCTGTCACCGCTCTTCAGTTGCAATGCGGTGAAGTCGGGGATCAATTTCGCGCGCTTCTGCGATCAGGATCTGGACAAACTGATCGCCGACGGCAAGACCACGCCCGATCAGGCCAAACGCGCGAAAGCGTATGAACAGGCGCAGCAGATCATCCACGATCAGGCACTGTGGATTCCGCTGGGTTATCCGACCGCAGCGGCCATCACGCGTACGAACGTGAGCGGCTATCACGTGAGTCCGTTCGGACGGCAGAACTTTGGGACGGTAGCGGTGCAGTAAGCTTCCGCCACGCCGCTTTAAAAAAAAGCCCGGTTTGCTTTTCGCAACCGGGCTTTTTTTATCGACTTATCAACCTGTCGACGCGATCACGCCGAAAACCGGATCACCCCATCCGCATCCTGCGTGCGCTTCAACTCGCCGGCCAGCCACAGCAGATGCAAGTGCGCCAACGCCTCGCCCATCGCGAACGTCATCTGATGGATGTCGAGTTGGCGCTTGAACATCAGCGGCACGATATCCGCGGCGCTCTGCGGTTTCTCCGCACAGGCCTCGCGCACTTCAGCCAGACGCGCGTCATGATGCTCGCGCAGTTGCTTGATACGCGTACGCACACCGCGAAACGGCTTGCCATGCGACGGCAGCACGAGCGTGTCTTCAGGCATCGTCTCGTAGCGGCCGAGCGATTCCAGATACAGCGCGAGCGGCGTGCTTTCGGGCTCCATGTCGAACACCGAGACGTTGGTCGAAATACGTGGCAGCACCATGTCGCCGGAGATCAGCGTGCCCGTCTCTTCGCAATGCAACGCGCAGTGTTCCGGCGAATGGCCGAAGCCCGTTACCACGCGCCACGTTTTGCCACCGATCTTCACGCCATCGGCTTCGCGCAGACGGCGGTACTGCCCGGGAATCGCCGGCACGAGGCTCGAGTAGTAGCTCGTGCGATTGCGCAGCTTCTCGAGCGAAGTCTCGTCGTTCAAGCCGTGACGCGCGAAGTGGCGCGCCGCGCCCTCGCCGCCCGCATTCGAACCGTCGCCGGCCGCCATTACGCGGGCCTGCATGTATTCGCCGAGCGTCATCCACAAACGCACATTCCAGCGCTTCTTGTCGCCGCCGCTGCAGATCCAGTGCGCGAGGCCGATGTGATCCGGGTGGCAATGCGTGACGATCACGCGCAGCACCGGCAGGCCGTCGAGCACCGAGTCGAACACTTTCTCCCAGTTCTCCTTGATCGTGTCCGACGTAATACCGCAGTCGACTACCGTCCAGCCTTGCTGGCCATCGATCTCATCGCGTAGCAGCCACAGATTGATGTGGTCGAGTGCAAACGGCAGCGGCATGCGCAGCCAGAACACGCCGGGCGCGACTTCCATCGTCTGGCCCGCTTCGGGCAAGGTGTCGTTGAACGGGTAGTCGAGTTGATGTTCGAGTGCATTCATTGTGGTTGTCTTCCTCCGTCGGCCATCCGGCATGGCGAGGTGTGCGATGCCGGACGGCGTGGTTGCGGCCCGGCCGGGACATGCCGGTGCCGTATTGCGCCGTAGTTGCGTTTCGATCAAGTTGACGATAACGTAAACGTCGATTCTATCGTTCAATCCGATTTTCTGCCCGGCTACGGGATGCCCCGATGAACACGCAATACACGATCACCGAGCTCGCGCGGGAATTCGACGTCACGCCGCGGGCGATCCGCTTCTACGAAGACCAGGGTTTACTCTCGCCCAGCCGTGAGGGATCGAGCGGCTTGCGGCGCGTCTATTCGGGCCGCGATCGAACCCGCCTGAAGCTCACGCTGCGCGGCAAACGGCTCGGCTTCACGCTGTCGGAGATCCGCGATCTGCTCGACGTCTACGAGTCGCCGACCGACACCGTGCCGCAATTGCAGGCCTTCCTTGCCACGGTGGCGCGCCATCGCGACGTGCTCGAACGTCAACTGGAAGATCTGAACGCAACACTCGAAGACCTCGCGCAGTACGAAACTCAGGCGCGCGCGCTGCTGGAAGGCGGTTCACGCGAGACCAGGTCCGCCTGAGCGGAGAACGGCGCGACGCGCCGCGGGTGCACCCGGACGATACAATCACGGGTGTCTTCACGACATGGGATGAATGCACGGCCGACATGAATCACTTCCCCAAACTGCTGTCGTCACAGATCGGCTTTGACGTCGCCCAGACGATGCTCGAAGGATTCGATCGGCACTACCGCATCTTCCGCGACGCCGCGATCCATGCCAAAACGCTCTTCGAAACCGCCGACTGGCATGGCCTGCAAACGCTGGCGCGCGAGCGCATCACCTCGTATGACGATCGCGTCGAGGAATGCGTCGAACTGCTCGAAGACGAATACGACGCCGAGAATATCGACGACGAAGTGTGGCAGCAGATCAAGCTCCACTATATCGGCCTCCTGACCACGCACCGCCAGCCCGAGTGCGCGGAGACGTTCTTCAATTCGGTGTGCTGCAAGATCCTGCATCGTTCGTATTTCAACAACGACTTCATTTTCGTGCGCCCGGCGATCTCGACCGAATACATCGAGAACGACGAACCGGCGGCGAAGCCGACCTATCGTGCGTATTACCCCGGCAAGGACGGTCTTGCCGCGACGCTCGAGCGCATCGTCACGAACTTCCAGCTGGAGCCGCCGTTCGAAGACCTGACGCGCGACGTCGAATGCGTGATGCAGGCGATCCACGATGAGTTCGGCGTGTTCGACGAAGCGCCCAACTTCCAGATTCACGTGCTTTCGTCGCTGTTCTATCGGAACAAGTCGGCGTATATCGTTGGACGGATCATCAACGGCGATCTGTTGCTGCCATTCGCAGTGCCGCTGCGCCATGTGAAGCCCGGCGTACTCGCACTCGATACGGTGCTGCTCAAACGCGACCAGTTGCTGATCATCTTCAGCTTCTCGCATTCGTACTTCCTGGTGGACATGGAAGTGCCGTCCGCTTACGTCGAATTTCTCGGCACGATCATGCAGGGCAAACCGAAGGCGGAAATCTATACGTCGGTGGGTTTGCAGAAGCAGGGCAAGAATCTGTTCTATCGCGATCTGCTGCACCATCTGAAGCATTCCAGCGATCCGTTCATCATCGCGCCCGGCATCAAGGGGCTCGTGATGCTGGTGTTCACGCTGCCGTCGTTTCCATACGTATTCAAGCTGATCAAAGACCACTTTCCGCCGCCGAAGGAAACCACGCGAGAGCAGATCCAGCGAAAGTATCAGCTCGTTAAGCGTCATGACCGTTTGGGCCGCATGGCCGACACGCTCGAATATTCGAGCGTCGCGCTGCCCATTTCGCGGCTCGATGAAGGGCTGCTGCGCGAACTCGAAAAGGAAGTGCCGTCCTTGATCGAATACGACGGCGACAACCTGGTGATTCGTCACATGTATATCGAACGCCGGATGGTGCCGCTCAATCTGTTCCTGCAAAACGGCAGCGACGAGGACGTCGAGCACGGCATCAAGGAATACGGCAACGCGATCAAGGAATTGATGCAGGCGAACATCTTCCCTGGCGACATGCTGTACAAGAACTTCGGCGTGACGCGTCACGGCCGCGTCGTGTTCTACGACTACGATGAAATCGAATACCTGACGGAATGCAACGTGCGCGCGGTGCCGGCGCCACGTTACGAGGAAGACGAAATGTCGGGCGAGCCGTGGTACTCGGTCGGCCCGCACGACATTTTCCCGGAGACATACGGCACGTTTCTGCTCGGCGATCCACGCGTGCGCCGGTCCTTCATGCAGCATCACGCGGACTTCTTCGATCCAGCGCTGTGGCAACGGCACAAGGATCATCTATTGAAAGGCGAACTGCCCGACTTTTTCCCGTACGACAGCAGCGTGCGCTTCTGCATCCGCTATCCGGAACGATTCGCCGATACGGCGTCCGGACTACCGGAGAACCAGGCAGATGAACGCACCGTGCGCGTGGCGTAAGCACTATGCGCCGCCCGCATCGTTGAATGCATCGTCCGAACCTTATGCAACGACATCGACCGGTCAATCGGTCGAGCAACCGCCCAGACTCAACATGAACACGAACGCTTCTCCCGCTGCCAATCCGCTTGCCCACCTGTTCGATAACAACGACGCGTGGGTGGCCCGCAAGCTGTCCGAAGACCCGGAGTACTTCTCGCGCCTCGCGCACCAGCAGACACCCGAATATCTGTGGATCGGCTGTTCCGATTCGCGCGTGCCGGCCAACCAGATCATCGGCCTGCCGCCGGGCGAAGTGTTCGTGCACAGAAATATCGCCAACGTGGTGGTGCATACGGATCTGAACTGCCTGTCGGTGATCCAGTTCGCCGTCGATCTGCTGAAGGTCAAGCACATCATGGTGGTGGGTCACTATGGCTGCTCGGGCGTCGGCGCGGCGCTGCACGGCCGGCGCGTGGGTCTCGCGGATAACTGGCTGCATCACGTGCAGGACGTGCGCACCAAGCATGCTGCGCTGATCGAAGAATGGCCGCTTGGTGAGGCGCGCCATCGGCGGCTGGTCGAACTGAATGCGATCGAACAGGTCATGAACGTATGCCGGACCACCATCATCAACGACGCGTGGGCGCGTGGCCAGGAACTCACGGTGCACGGCTGGGTATATGGCGTGCATGACGGCAAGGTGCGCGACCTCGGCATGACAATCAACGACCCCGCGGCGCTCGATGCAACCTACAAGCGCTGCATCGCGGCCGTATCGGCCGGCGGTGCGTACCAGGAGGACAACGATGCGGCGGCCGCCGAAGCGGCCCAGCTCGGCGACTTGCCGGCCGTCGTCGAAGGTGTGATCAAACAGCTTAAACACGAGTGAGACAAACATGAGCGAGACAAAGTCTGATCCGATCGTAATCGTAGGTGTGGCCCGTACGCCGATGGCGGCATTTCAGGGCGATTTCGCAACGCTAACCGCGCCGCAGTTGGGCTCGGTTGCAATCGAAGCCGCCGTGCAACGCGCCGGGTTGAAGCCTGAGCAGATCGACGAAGTGGTAATGGGTTGCGTGCTGCCCGCAGGCCTCGGCCAGGCGCCCGCGCGGCAGGCCGCGCTCGGCGCCGATTTGCCTTTGAGCACCGGCAGCACGACCGTCAACAAGATGTGCGGCTCCGGCATGCGCGCGGCGATGTTCGCGCACGACATGCTGGCCGCGGGCTCGGTCGACGTGATAGTCGCGGGTGGCATGGAAAGCATGACGAACGCGCCGTATCTGTTGCCCAAGGCACGTAACGGCATGCGCATGGGCCACGGCCAGGTGATCGACCACATGTTCTACGACGGCCTCGAAGACGCCTACGAAAAAGGCCGTCTGATGGGCACCTTCGCCGAGGAATGCGCGGCCTCGTTCGACTTCACGCGTGAAGCGCAGGACGCGTTCGCCGTCGAGTCCCTGAATCGTGCGAAGCGCGCGAATGAAGACGGCTCGTTCACATGGGAAATCGCGCCGGTAAAGGTGGAAAGCCGCAAGGGCGACGTGACCATCGATCACGACGAGCAGCCGTTCAAGGCGAACCTCGACAAGATTCCGACGCTCAAGCCCGCCTTCAGCAAAACCGGCACGGTGACGGCAGCGAATTCGTCGTCGATTTCCGATGGTGCCGCGGCGCTCGTGATGATGCGTGAATCGACCGCGAAGCGTCTCGGCGTCGAACCGCTTGCTCGTGTGGTCGGCCACTCCACCTTCGCTCAGGAACCGGCGAAGTTCACCACAGCACCGGTCGGTGCGATTCGCAAGCTGTTCGAGAAGAACGGCTGGCGCGCCGACGAAGTGGATCTCTACGAGGTCAACGAGGCGTTCGCGGTGGTCACGATGGCTGCGATGAAGGAACATCACCTGCCGCACGACAAGGTCAACGTGAACGGCGGCGCCTGCGCGCTCGGCCATCCGATCGGCGCTTCGGGCGCGCGGATTCTCGTCACGCTGATCGGGGCGTTGAAAAATCGTGGTCTGAAGCGCGGTGTCGCGACGCTGTGTATCGGCGGCGGCGAAGCGACCGCGATGGGCATTGAACTGGTTTGACGCGCTGTTACCAGGCGTTTGCAAGCTTGAGGTGATTCGATGAAGACAGTGTTGATCGTCGGTGCATCGCGCGGCATCGGCCAGGAGTTCGTGCGGCAGTACATGAAGAGCGGCTGGCGCGTGCTCGCCACCGCGCGCGACGGCGCCGCGCTCGATGCGCTGAAGGCACTCGGCGCGGAGACCTTTTCACTCGACGTCACCGCACCCGAAGAAATCGCCGCACTCGGCTGGAAGCTCGACGGCGAACGGCTCGACGCGGCGGTGCTGGTGTCCGGCGTGTACGGGCCACGCACCGAGGACATCGAGACGATTACGTCGGAAGACTTCGACCAGGTCATGCATACCAACGTGCGCGGTCCGATGCAGTTGATGCCGATCCTGCTGCCGCTCGTCGAAGAAGCGGACGGCGTGTTCGCGGTGATCTCGAGCAAGATGGGTAGCATCGGCGACGCAAGCGGCACGACCGGCTGGCTGTATCGGGCGAGTAAGGCTGCGCTGAACGACGCGCTGAAGATCGCTTCACTGGACGCCACGCGCGCAACCTGTATTTCGCTGCATCCTGGCTGGGTGCGCACCGATATGGGTGGCGCGCAAGCGGCGATCGATCCGGCGAGCAGCGTCACGGGCATGCGTGAAGTGCTTGCGCAGGCCGCGGCAGCACATGAAGCATTCAACGGTCGCTTCTACCAGTACGACGGCACGGCGCTCGAATGGTGAAGAGATTGGCGAAGGGACAGGCGGGGAGACTAATGAGGAGACCGAGCCATGGTGCTTGATCAGGATCATCTGATGGTCCGCGACGCGGTGCGCACGTTTGTCCGCGAAGCCGTTACGCCGCACGCGGCGCAATGGGACCGCGAGCGCACCTTTCCGAAGGACGTGCATCGCCAGCTCGCCGAACTCGGCGCGTATGGCGTGCTGGTGCCCGAAGCATACGGCGGCGCCGGCATGGACGCGTTGGCGCTCGCGCTGATCCTCGAAGAAATCGCTGCGGGCGACGGCGGCACCTCGACCGCGATCTCTGTCAACAACTGCCCGGTATGCAGCATTCTGCTGACCTATGGCAACGACGCGCAGAAACGCGACTGGCTCACGCCGCTCGCGCGCGGCGAGATGCTCGGCGCGTTTTGCCTGACCGAACCGCAAGCGGGTTCGGACGCCTCCGCGCTGCGCACCACCGCGACACGTGATGGCGACAGCTACGTGCTGAACGGCGTCAAACAGTTCATCACGAGCGGCAAGAACGGCAACGTCGCGATCGTGATGGCCGTGACCGACAAGGCGGCGGGCAAGCGCGGCATCAGCGCGTTCATCGTGCCCACCGATACGAAGGGGTACGTCGTCGCGCGAGTCGAAGAAAAGCTCGGTCAGCATTCCTCGGACACCGCGCAGATTATTTTCGAAGATTGCCGCGTGCCGGCCGCCAACCTGATCGGCGCGGAAGGCGAAGGATATCGGATTGCGCTATCGGGGCTCGAAGGCGGGCGCATCGGTATCGCGGCGCAAAGCGTCGGCATGGCGCGCGCCGCGTTCGAGGCGGCGTTGGGGTATGCGAAGGAGCGCGAGAGCTTCGGCCAGCCGCTGTTTTCGCACCAGGCCGTGCAATTCCGCCTCGCCGATATGGCGACCCAGCTCGAAGCCGCGCGCCAGTTGATCTGGCACGCGGCTTCGCTGAAAGACGCCGGGCAGCCTTGCCTGACCGAAGCCGCGATGGCCAAGCTGTTTGCATCCGAAGCCGCCGAGCGCATCTGCTCGGCAGCATTGCAGATTCATGGCGGCTACGGCTATCTGAGCGACTTCCCCGTCGAACGCATCTACCGCGATGTGCGCGTGTGCCAGATCTACGAAGGCACCAGCGACATCCAGAAAATTTTGATCGCCCGTGGTCTTGCCTGAAAGTCTGATGAATAAGCCATTGTTGTCAATGCAACGACCGTCCGACTGCCCCTGCGGCGGCGCCGCGCCCGATCAGCGCAGCGGCGCCAAACCACCGCGCTTCGCGCAATGCTGTGGCCGCTATATCGATGGCGGTGAAACAGCGCCGCGCGCGCTCGAACTGATGCGCTCGCGTTACAGCGCGTATGTTGTGGGCGCAACGGATTATTTGCGCGCGACCTGGGCTCCGCACACCTGCCCCGCGGATCTCGACGCCGACCCTGCCGCCCCCGACGCACCGCGTTGGCTCGGACTGCAGATCAAGTCCTTCGCTGAAACCAGCGCCGATCATGCGACCGTCGAATTCGTCGCACGATACAAGGTAGGTGGCCGCGCCCACCGGTTGCACGAACTAAGCCGCTTCGTACGCGGTGAGGACGGACGCTGGCGCTATGTCGACGGTGACGTGAACGAATAGGCCGCACCTTCCAAAGCCTTACACGACCCAACGACGCAGATAGCGCCGTGATCACATATGGCCCTCAAACGAGGGCTTTTTTTCGTGTTGGCTCGACACCACAGCGCGCGTATTTCGACAAATTACTTCGTGCAACCAAACGCTGCGAGGCAGGCACTTTTCGGCCTCCCGACGGGCGAACACGCCCTGATCCGCACCCGGCAATTATTCCGTCGCGGGTTCTCCTTTATTGCACAAAACAAAATTGTCGTGCCAGGATGAGGCCGTAGGTTTGTGACGCCACGTTGCGAGAACAGGTCCATACCGCTTCCGCAAAATGCGCTGGCGCCTGCCGATAGCCCACCAGTAAGGGTTCGGCGGCGGTTCCGGGCAGCATGTGTGGCGCTCATCATCGGCGCGTGGGGTCGCGTCGGCCGTTTGGGTTCATCCCGTGCGATCTCGATCAGCGTGCGTGCGCTTGCCGCACTACGTACGCGAGTGTGTTTTTGTTTGTCGAAAACGCCGATGAAAGGCAATTGTCAGCGACAGCATTCGACAGACAAAACGTCACGGTGTTAAGGGCAGGTTTTTGAGGCAGGTGCGTTAATGGTGTTCAGCAAGGTTCTGACGAAGTGTGCGGTGACGTTTGCAACGGCGATGTGCGCCGTCGCACTCGCGCATGCCGAGCCGCTCGCCGACACCCAGGCGGGGCCTCTCACTCGCGCGCACGTGCCGCGCATCGCACTCGACGACGACGTCTATCTGCCCACCGCGGGCCTCAACGAACAGATCATCCGCGTGCCGGTCAACGCTGCTGGCACCGTCACGCTCGAAACCACGATCTACAAACCGGACGGCGCAGGCCCGTTTCCGATGATCGTTTTCAACCACGGCAAGATTCCCGGCGACCCACGCACGCAGGAGCGCAGCGACCCGCGTCCGTTCGCGCGCGAATTCGTGCGCCGCGGCTACGTGGTGGTGGCGCCGAACCGCCAGGGCTTCGGCCATTCGGACGGCACGTATCAGCAGGACGGTTGCGACGTCGAACGCAATGGCGTCGGCCAGGCCGGCGACGTGGCCGCGACGATCGATTTCATGACGAAGCAGCCGTACGTGGATGCCACGCACATCGTGGTGGCCGGCACCTCGCACGGCGGTCTCGCGACGATGGCATACGGCACCGAAGCTGCGACTGGCGTGCGGGCCTTGATCAATTTTTCGGGCGGGTTGCGGCAGGACGCGTGCGCCGACTGGCAGGGTAACCTGACGCGTGCATTTGGCACGTATGGCGAGAAAACGAAGGTGCCGTCGCTGTGGTTGTACGGCGATAACGATTCGGTGTGGACCGCACCGCTGGTGGCCGGCATGTATACCGCGTTTGCCGCGCACGGCGCGAGCGCGAAGATGGTGGATTTCGGCAACTACAAGAATGACGCGCATCGGCTCGTGGGCGACCGCGATGGCGTGCAGATCTGGTGGCCTGCTGTCGAGGCGTTTCTTGCCCGCGTTGGGATGCCTACGGGTGTGCAGTATCGGGTCGAAGATCCTTCGGCGCCGAAGGCGAGCGGTTTTGCTGCTGTTGATGCAGTCGACTCTGTTCCGTTTGTTGATGAAGCCGGACGTAATGGTTATCGCAACTTCTTGCATCAGTATCCTAGCCGGGCGTTTGCTGTGTCGGATTCGGGGGCCTGGTCGTGGGCGGAAGGTGGTGATAATCCGATGTCGGTTGCCATTGCTAATTGCCAGAAGCAGAGTTCGGCGCCTTGCCGGTTGTATGCCGTTGACAACTCCGTTGTATGGGGGAGTGGGTCTTCGCAGACGGCGGATTCTGGTTCGTCGTCGGCAGCTGGAGCTGCTAATGATCGGCGCGCTATTGCTAGCCGGAATTGACGGTTTAGGTTTGCCTTCGCGGCGCTTGTTTGGTTGCCTGCGCGGCGCTTCCTGTCTGTGTTCTTAGGGCTTTGGCCTTTCCTTGATTTGTTAGTGGTCTATTAGCGTTGCCCCTGTGCGGGGCGGCACCTACTTTTCTTTGCCGGCTGCAAAGAAAAGTAGGCAAAAGAAAGCAGCTCAGACCGCTCATGCTAAGTGGGCACCGTGGTCTGCAACAGGTAGTGGTGCATCTGGAATCTGTGTTCGTGCACCTGCATACGCCAGTGACAAGGGCGTCATACTTCCGGCGACGCTCCGCGCGCCGAAGAGTACTTCACAAAACCTCCCTCTACGCTTCAACTCCCCCGTTTCGCTCGGCACCACTGTTGCCATTACATATCCAAAGGCACACGCACAGACGCTACTGCTACGGCTACGGCTACGGCTACGGCAATGGCAATGGCAATGGCAATGGCAATGGCAATGGCAATGGCAATGGCAATGGGCATTGCAGCACATCGACATTTCATTGGAAGTGAGGAGCCGCATGACGGCAGAGGCGCGTCGCCGAGGCGAAGCCGATGGCCCCCGCAAACCTCAACCGAAGCCCGTGGTTTCCCATGCATACCCGTCCGCGACGCACGTAGTGCGGAGTGGGAGCTGATGAGTCCTTTGTCACTAACGCGGAATGTGCGAGAACACGGATTCCAGATGCACCACTACCCTGTGCGAGCCACGGTGCCCACTTAGCAGTAGCGGTTTGAGCTGCTTTCTCTTGCCTACTTCTCTTTGCAGCCGGCAAAGAGAAGTAGGTGCCGCCCCGCACAGGGGCAACGCTAATAAACCACTAACAATTCAAGGAAAGGCCAAAGCCCTAAGAACACAGACAAAAGCGCCGAGCAGGCCAAAACCCTCACCAAAAAACCGCCAAGCAGGCAGCAAACCCCAAATTCCCGCCCATAAGGCGCAACTACTTTGACGTCGTCAACTCCGCCAATCAGCGGCCTTCAAACCGAAACAGAAACCACCTGCAGCGAACAGCACCAAACCCCGTCGCCGAAGGCAAAAACCGCCCCCCGCCCCCTAGTGCACAGCGAGAAATAAACCGCTAATCTCGACCCCGCAAGCCTCCCCAAGGCCGCGCGCTGCGCAAGAAACAACCGTAGCGCGATTGAAATGGCCCTAAAAAAGCCAGCCGTGCAACGGCAAAAAAGCACCTCGGAGTACCTTTTGGAAAAGTCAGCATCCCCTGAAGACTGGATCACCCGCAGCCTGCGTGCCGTCTGGCACCCCTGCACCCAGATGAAGCACCACGAGCGCCTGCCGCTCATCCCGGTCGCACGAGGCCAAGGCGCGTGGCTCTACGACCGCGCAAACAACCGTTATCTGGACGCAATCAGCTCCTGGTGGGTCAACCTGTTCGGCCATGCCAACCCGCGCATCAACGCGGCATTGAAAGACCAACTCGATACGCTCGAACACGCAATGCTCGCCGGCTGCACGCACGAGCCAGCCATCGAACTCGCGGAGCGCCTCGGTGCGCTCACCAACAACACGCTCGGTCACGCGTTCTTCGCGTCCGATGGCGCATCGGCCGTCGAAATCGCGCTGAAGATGAGCTTCCACTCGTGGCGCAATCGCGACTTCGCGGACAAGCAGGAATTCGTCTGCATCGCCAACAGCTATCACGGCGAAACCATCGGCGCGCTCGGCGTCACCGACGTCGCGCTCTTCAAAGACGCCTACGATCCGCTCATCCGCAACGCGCATGTCGTCGCGTCGCCCGATGCGCGCCTCGCACAAGCAGGCGAAACCGCCGCCGACGTCGCGCGCCGCGCGCTCGATCAGGTTCGCTCGTTGTTCGAAGCACGCGCCACGAAAATCTCGGCGCTGATCGTCGAGCCACTCGTGCAATGCGCAGCCGGCATGGCGATGCACGACGCGTCGTATATCGCCGGCCTGCGCGCGCTGTGCGATCAGTACAGCGTGCATCTGATCGCCGATGAAATCGCTGTCGGTTGCGGTCGCACCGGAACGTTCTTCGCGTGCGAACAAGCCGGAATCTGGCCGGACTTTCTCTGTCTGTCGAAAGGGATCAGCGGCGGATATCTGCCGCTCTCGATCGTGTTGTCGCGCGATGAAATCTTCGACGCCTTCTATCACGACGACACCGCGCGCGGCTTTCTGCACTCGCATTCGTACACGGGCAATCCGCTCGCGTGCCGTGCGGCGCTCGCCACGCTCGATCTGTTCGCGAGCGACAACGTGCTCGCCGTCAACGCGCAGAAATCCGCCAGGCTGAAGGCCGCGCTCGCGCCGCTCGCCGAACATAGGCAAGTGCGCAATCTGCGTCAGTGCGGCACGATCTTCGCGTTCGATGTAGTGATCGACGACGCTCAGCAAGCCAAAACATTCTCGCGCCGCTTCTTCGAAAACGCGTTGCAACGCGAACTGCTGCTGCGCCCTATTTCGACCACGGTGTATCTGATGCCCCCCTACATCCTCGACGACGAAGAAATCGCGCTACTCGCCTCGCGCACACGCGAAACTTTCGAAGCCACGCTCGCGGAGACCCGCTAATGCATTTGCTCGACACACTCACCGAAGGCCTCAAGGAAATCGACGCGCGTGGTCTGCGCCGCCGTCGTCGTACCGCTGACACGCCGTGCGCCGCCCACATGACGGTCGACGGCCGCGCGATCATCGGCTTCGCCAGCAACGACTATCTCGGCCTCGCCGCACATCCGAAACTGATCGCCGCCATCGCTGAAGGCGCTGAGCGCTATGGCGCCGGCAGCGGCGGTTCCCATCTGCTCGGCGGCCACTCGCGCGCGCACGCGCAACTCGAAGACGATCTGGCCGAATTCGTCGGCGGCTTCGTCGACAATGCGCGCGCGCTCTACTTCAGCACCGGCTACATGGCGAATCTCGCGACGCTCACCGCGCTCGCTGGCCGCGGCACGACGCTCTTCTCCGACGCGTTGAATCACGCGTCGCTGATCGACGGCGCGCGTTTGTCTCGCGCTGACGTGCAGATCTATCCGCACTGCGATACGGAAGCGTTGAGCGCGATGCTCGCTGCATCGGACGCCGAAGTCAAAGTGATCGTCTCCGATACAGTCTTCAGCATGGACGGCGACATCGCGCCTCTGCGGCGTCTGCTTGAACTTGCAGAACAGCACGGCGCATGGCTGATTGTCGACGACGCGCACGGTTTCGGCGTGCTCGGCCCGCAAGGCCGTGGCGCGATTGCAGAAGCCGCGCTGCGCTCGCCGAATCTGATTTCGATCGGCACGCTCGGCAAGGCCGCGGGCGTGTCGGGTGCATTCGTCGTCGCTCACGGGACGGTGATCGAATGGCTCGTGCAGCGCGCACGTCCGTACATATTCACGACTGCGTCGGTGCCGGCTGCGGCGCATGCGGTATCGGCGAGCCTGCGTATCATCGGTGGCGAAGAAGGCGATGCGCGCCGTGCGCATCTCCGGAAACTGATCGAACGCACGCGCGCAATGTTGAAGGCCACGCCGTGGCTGCCGGTCGATTCGCACACTGCCGTGCAGCCGCTGATCATTGGCGCGAACGATGCCACGCTCGACATCGCGGCTACGCTCGATCGTGCCGGTCTCTGGGTGCCGGCAATCCGTCCGCCGACCGTGCCCGTGGGTACGTCGCGGCTGCGCATTTCGCTTTCCGCCGCGCACTCGCAAGCGGATCTGGACCGGCTCGAAGCAGGCTTGCAACAACTCGGGGCGAAGGCGGCATGAGTAGCTCGAGTCAAAGCGCGCTGTCTCTGTTCGTCACCGGCACCGATACGGAAATCGGCAAGACGTTCGTATCCTCGGCGCTTTTGCGCGGTTTCATCCGTGAAGGCCTGCAAGCCGCCGCGATGAAGCCGATCGCCGCGGGCGCGTTCGAAGTGAACGGCGTGATGCATAACGAAGATGCGGATCAACTCGACGCCGCGTCGAGCGTCCTGCTGCCGCCGGAGATTCGCACGCCGTATCTGTTGAAAGAACCGGCAGCGCCACACATCGCCGCCGCGCTGGAAGACGTCACGTTCGATATCGACCACATCGTCGATTGCCATGCGCAGGCTTTGAAGCAAGCCGAGATCGTCGTGGTGGAAGGCGTCGGCGGTTTTCGCGTGCCGCTAACGGCGACGCAAGATACTGCCGACCTCGCCGTCGCGCTGAAGCTACCGGTCGTGCTGGTGGTCGGCATGCGCCTCGGCTGCATCAGCCATGCGCTGCTCACCGCCGAAGCGATCGCCACGCGCGGCCTCATGCTCGCCGGCTGGGTGGCGAATCGTGTCGATCCGGACATGACGTTCCCCGACGAAAACATCGCTTCGATTCGCGAGCATCTTGCGCGTGAATACGACGCCCCCTTACTCGGCATCGTGCCGCATTTGAGCCCGGCTTCGCCCGAGCTCGCAGCGGATCAACTCGACATCAACCGACTCCTGCAGACGCTGCGCCACGCGCAGCGCTGAAAACCCATTACATCCATCCATGAGGATTGACGACATGACGCAACTGAACATCGCTCCGACGCCAGCCGACACGGCCGCCGCCCACAACAACGCTGCAGCAGGCGCCAAGCCGGTGGCCAAGTGGCGCGTCGCTGACATCGTCGCGCTGTACGAACTGCCGTTCAATGACCTGATGTTCCGCTCGCAACAAACCCATCGCGAACACTTCGACGCCAACACCGTGCAACTGTCGACGCTGCTGTCGATCAAGACCGGCGGTTGCGAAGAAGATTGCGCGTACTGCCCGCAGTCGGTGCATCACGACACCGGCCTGCAAGCCGACAAGCTGATGCCGGTCGATGAAGTATTGGCTGCCGCCAAGGTCGCCAAGGAAAACGGCGCGACGCGCTTCTGCATGGGCGCGGCGTGGCGCAATCCGAAGGACCGCCACCTCGAGCCGATCAAGGACATGATTCGCGGCGTGAAGGCAATGGGCCTCGAAACCTGCGTGACGCTCGGCATGCTGGAAACGCATCAGGCGCAAGGTCTGCGCGAAGCGGGTCTCGACTACTACAACCACAACCTCGATACGTCGCCGGAGTTCTACGGCCAGATCATTTCGACGCGCACGTATCAGGACCGTCTCGATACGCTGGAACGCGTGCGCGATGCGGGCATCAACGTATGCTGCGGCGGGATTGTCGGTTTGGGTGAATCGCGCCGTGAGCGCGCCGGCCTGATCGCGCAACTGGCGAACATGGAGCCGTATCCGGAATCGGTGCCGATCAACAACCTGGTGCAGGTGGAAGGCACGCCGCTGACCGGCACCGAAGCGATCGATCCGTTCGAATTCGTCCGCACGATCGCGGTTGCACGTATCACGATGCCGCGCGCGATGGTGCGTTTGTCGGCAGGCCGCGAGCAGATGGACGAAGCGTTGCAGGCGCTGTGTTTCCTCGCCGGCGCGAACTCGATTTTCTACGGCGACCAGTTGCTGACTACCAGCAACCCGCAAGCCGAAGCGGACCGCAAGCTGCTCGAACGCCTTGGCATTCGCGCGGAAGCAGCGCAGCAGATGCCGCTGGATCAGAGCGGCTGTGAGCATAGCTGCGACAAGCACGCTGCGCCGAACTAAAGCACTACGCGTACCGTGCGTGTGTGATCAAACACACGCAAAAAAAGGCCGCCTCGAAAATAAACAGCACCTCGAATCGTCGGATGGATGTCCAACTTACCTGGGGTGCAGTTCAGAAACGAGGCGGCCTTTCTACTTCTGACGCAGAGATTTACTTCTTGTCGACGATGATCTGATCGAACGTCCCGCCATCGGAGAAATGCGTTTGCTGTGCTTTCTGCCAGCTACCGAACATCTCTTCGACAGTGAAGGTCTTGATCGGCTTGAACTCGCCCGCATGCTTCGCGAGCACGTTCTTGTCACGCGGACGCAGGTGGTGTTGCGCAATGATTTCCTGCGCAGCCGGCGACCACAGATAGTCGAGATACGCCTGCGCTTCCTTGCGCGTGCCGCGTTTGTCGACCACCTTGTCGACGATCGACACCGGCGGCGCAGCCAGCAGGCTCACCGACGGATACACCGCTTCGAAATTGCCCGCGCCCACGCCCGTGTCGATCAACGACACTTCGTTTTCGAACGTCACCAGCACGTCGCCGATACCGCGTTGCGTGAAGGTCGTCGTCGCACCGCGGCCGCCCGTGTCGAGAATCGGCACGTTCTTGAAGATCGCCTTTTCGAAATCGATCGCCTGCGCATCGGTGCCGCCGTGCTGCTTGCGATAACCCCATGCGGCCAGATACGCGTAGCGGCCGTTACCCGAAGTCTTCGGGTTCGCAATCACCACTTGCACGCCGGGTTTGGCGAGGTCGTCCCAGTCCTTGATGTGCTTCGGATTGCCCTTGCGTACGAGGAACACCATAGTCGTCGTGTACGGAGCGCTATCGTCCGGCAGACGCGCGCGCCAGTTGGCGGGCACCAGTTGACCCTTTTCGGCGAGCAGGTCGATGTCGTTCGGCTGATTCATCGTCACCACGTCAGCCTGCAGTCCTTGCAGCACCGACAGCGCCTGCGCGCTCGACGCGCCATGCGACTGGCGAATCGACACGCTCGCGCCGCTCTTCTCTTTGTATGCCGTGATGAAACCGGCGTTGACGTCCTTGTACAACTCGCGCGTCACGTCGTACGACACGTTGAGCAGCGACGTGTCTGCGTGCGCCGTCGAGATGCCGCCGAGCGCGAGCGTCATTGCCGTCATGCCGGCTAGCCAGCGCGATGTCCCCGTCTTGCCTGCCATCTTGTCCCCGCCTATCGATGATGAAAACCTGTGGCCGCACAAACGTGCCGCGTGAAGCGGGATTCTAACGGATCGCTTACTGGTTCACTCGCGCTCAACTGCGCATTCAAGTCCTCCTTCGCTTCCTCGCTCAATGACGCGTTCAGTTGCGCGCCCGGGGACTCGATCGCTTGCCGGGCAGCGGTTGCCCAAACGCCAGGCGAAGCACTCGAACCCACTCAAACAAACGCGTGCTGCGCGACCTCGAACGTCTCCTCGCGAAAACGCAGCGGCGCCGCGCAATGCACCAGCGTATCGACGAAATACTTGGCACGCGGCCACGGGCCGAATCCCGCCGCCGTGTTGATGTGTCCTGCGTCGCCGAGATTGACGAATGCGCTACCGAAACGCTGCGCGAGATCGCGCGAACCGGCGAGCGGCATCCACGGGTCGGTTTCACTGCCGATCAGAATCGACGGCACGCCGAGACGCCGCGCGTCGAACGGTCCGGCGAAGGCGAATTTCTCCGGGCTTGCAGGCGCGACGAACAGCACGCCGACCACATCGTTCGCATACGACGCCTGCTGCAACGCGTGCGCAGTCGCGAGGCAACCAAAGCTGTGGGCGGCCAGCACGAACGGCCCGCGTTCGCGCGCGAGCAGATCGCGCAGCGACTTCGCCCAGACGGCGACGTCCGGGGCGTCCCAGTCGGCCTGTTCGACGCGCAGCGAGCGCGCGAATTGCCGTTCGAGCCATGTTTGCCAGTGCGCGCCCTCGCTGCCGTGCAGGCCGGGAACGGTGACGAGCCGCGGCGGCCATGTCGATTTGGTGCATGAAAGCATGTCTGTCCCTCGCTGCCGGAATCCGGGAAATGATTGTCCCGCCGGGCGTCGCAAGGGCGAACCAAGTTTTTGTGCTTTGTTTATGGGGCAAATGCGCGGCCATGTCGCAGAGGCAAACCGCACGCCCGTGCGCAAACGCGCGCGATTCGCGGCGAAAAAGTAGAATGAAGCCTATCCGTAAAAGGAGGAGGCCCATGCCGCAAGCGTCGTCTGAAGCACCGCGGGCGTTGCAGCCGTTCTACCGGGCCTCTCCCGTCATCCGACTCGACAACGCACGCGCCTTCCGGACCGTATGAAAATCCTCTTCTACATGCCGCATTCCGACGCCGCCGCGTGGCTTCACGACTTCGCCCATGCGCTGCCGGAAGCCGATTTGCGCGAATGGCAACCGGGCGACACCGAACCAGCCGATTTCGCGGTCGTGTGGCGCCCGCCGCGCGAGATGCTGGCCGGCCGCGACAATCTGCGCGCGATCTTCAATCTCGGCGCGGGCGTCGATGCAATCCTCGCGCTCGAACACGAGCAGCCCGGCACGTTGCCGCGCAGCGCCCAATTGATCAGGCTCGAAGATACCGGCATGGCGCTGCAAATGGCCGAGTATGTGACGCATGCGGTGCTGCGTTACCTGCGCCGTTTCGACGAATACCAGACGCTGCAAAGCGAGCGCCGCTGGGAAGTGCTCGATCCGCATCCGCGTGAGACCTTCACCGTTGGCGTGCTCGGCCTCGGCGTCCTCGGTACGCATGTCGCGCAAGCAGTCGCAGCGTTCGGCATGCCGGTGCGCGGGTATAGCCGCAGTGCGCGGCAAATCGACGGCATCACGACCTTCGCCGGTGACTCACAGTTCGATGCGTTTCTCGACGGCGTGAAAGTGCTGGTCAATCTGCTGCCGCATACGCCGGATACAGGCGACGTGCTGAACACGCGCACCTTCTCTAAGCTCGCGAAGGGTGCCTATCTGATCAACGTCGCACGCGGCGGGCATCTGGTCGAACAGGATTTGCTCGAAGCGCTGGCAAGCGGCCAGGTCGCCGCCGCGACGCTAGACGTGTTCCGCGAAGAACCGCTGCCGCCCGATCATCTGTTCTGGCAGGAGCCACGTATCACGATTACGCCTCATATTTCCGCGCTCACCTTGCGCGAAGAGAGTGTCGCGCAAGTCGCGCGGAAAATGACGGCGCTGACGCGCGGCGAAGCGGTGAGCGGCGTGGTCGATATAGAGCGTGGATACTGAGCGCGGGGTTTGCACACCACCGAATTCATCTGAAAGAGCGCCGCCACGCGCGGGCTCATTGCATGGGAGACTCATCATGGCCTTGCCCCAACGCGTCAAAATCGTCGAAGTCGGCCCGCGTGACGGACTGCAGAACGAGAAAGAATTCGTCCCCACCGGGATCAAGATCGAGTTGATCAACCGCTTGTCGGCGGCAGGCTTTCGCAACGTCGAAGCCGCGTCGTTCGTGTCGCCGAAATGGGTGCCGCAGATGGCTGACGGCGCCGACGTGATGGCCGGTATCGAGCGCCGCGTCGGCACGATCTACTCGGTGCTGACGCCGAATCTGCGCGGCTTCGAAGGCGCACTCGCCGCGCGGGCGGACGAAATCGTGATCTTCGGCGCCGCCAGCGAAGCGTTCTCGCAGAAGAACATCAATTGCAGCATCGCGGAAAGCATCGATCGATTCGCGCCCGTCGCGCAGGCCGCGAAGGAACATGGCCTGCGGATTCGCGGCAGCGTGTCGTGTGCGCTGGGCTGTCCGTATCAAGGCGAAGTGCCGGTCGCGTCGGTAGTCGATGTGGTCGAACGTTTCGCGGCGCTCGGTTGCGACGAGATCGACATCGCGGACACGATCGGCGTCGGCACGCCGAAGCGCACGCGCGAAGTGTTCGAGGCGGTCACCAGGGTGTTTCCGCGCGAACGTCTGTCGGGGCATTTCCACGACACCTACGGTCAGGCACTCGCGAACATCTACGCGGCGTTGCAGGAAGGCATCGAGATCTATCACGCGTCGGTGGCGGGGCTCGGCGGCTGCCCGTATGCGAAGGGCGCAACCGGCAACGTCGCGACCGAAGACGTGCTGTATCTGATGAACGGTCTCGGCATCGAGACCGGCGTCGACCTCGCGCAAATCGTCGCGATCGGTGATTTCATTTCGACGTCGATCGGCCGGCCCAATGTCTCGCGCGCCGGCAAGGCCTTGCTTGCCAAAGCCCGCAGCGAGCAGGCCAACTGCGTTTGACGCGCGCCGCTCATTTGGCCATTCATTCCCGCACACATTTCGCCAAATCATTCAGGACCTGAAACGATGACGGATCACGCTTCCCTCGACTCCGACGATCTCGCCGCATTGCCTGACTCCGCACGCCGCGTCGCGCTGTTGTTGCGCGAACGCGGCCACGCTGGACGGATCGTAATGCTGCCGGAAACCGGCAAGACTTCCGCCGAAGCCGCGGCCGGCCTCGGCTGCTCCGTTGCGCAGATCGCCAAGTCGATCCTGTTTCGCCGCCGCGAAGACGACGCGCCGGTACTGGTGGTCGCGAGCGGCGCGAATCGCGTCGACGAAAAGAAGGTCGCGGCGCAAGTCGGCGAGATCGGCCGTGCGGATGCGAAGTTCGTCCGCGAGAAAACGGGTTATGCGATCGGCGGTGTCTGCCCGATAGGCCACGCCACGGCGCCCGTCACGCTGATCGATGCCGATCTGCTGGAACTCGACAACCTGTGGGCCGCCGCGGGTCATCCGCATGCGGTGTTCAATCTGACGGCGCAGGAACTGATTGCGTTGACGGGCGCGCCGGCGATCGACGTGGCGCTGCGCGAGACAGCGTAAAGCCATGACAGCGGGCATCGATAACGAAGACGACGAGGCTGCCGTGCCGTCACCGTGCATCAGCGTGTGCAGGATGGACGCCTCGACCGGTTGGTGCGAAGGCTGCTTGCGCACGATCGACGAGATCGCCAGTTGGTCGTCGTTCGACGACGACGCGAAGCGCGCCGTCTGGGACGCGATCGAGGAACGCCACGCGGAGTTCATGGCAAAGCAGGCAAAGGCGCAGCGGTGAACGCCGCGCCGCGCATCGTAACGATCGGCGAGACGTTCAGCTCGACGCTCGAGCTATCGGCGGAATCGGTGAAGTCGTTCGCCACGCTCGTCAACGACTTCAACCCGCTGCATCACGACGACGCCTACGCCGCGCAAAGCCGCTTCGGCGGTTTGATCGCGTCCGGCACGCAACCGACCGCGTATTTCATGGCGCTACTGGCGACCTATTTTTCGACGTACGCGCAGCCGCTCGGCCTCGAGTTCGATATCAAGCTGAAGAAAGCCGTGCACGCGAACGATACGTTGACGATCACGTGGCGCGTGCGCGACGCGTACTGGAAACCGAGTCTGAACGGCGATCTGACGCATCTCGAAGGGAGCGTGGTGAATCAACGCGGCGACATCATGTTGATCGGCACGTCGACAATCCTGGTGATGCCGAAACCCGAACCATCGGCGAATGCGGACGCGAGCACAAACCCGGACACAAGCGCACCATGACCAACCTACCGGCATCGATCCGGGTCTTCGAACGCGGCTGGCTATCGTCGAACAATGTGCTGCTGGTCGATGACGCATGTGCCGCACTCGTCGATACCGGCTACGCGACGCACGCGCCGCAAACCGTCGCGCTCGTGCAGCAAGCGCTCGGCGCGCGACCGCTCGATCTGATCGTCAACACGCATCTGCATTCGGATCACTGCGGCGGCAACGCGCTGTTGCAGTCGACGTGGCCCTGCCGTACCGCGATTCCCGCATCCGAAGCCGACGCGGTGCGCGATTGGGACGAAACCCGTCTGACGTTTCGCGCCACCGGCCAGACCTGCGAACGCTTCACCTTCACCGAGACGATCGCGCCCGGTGCGCAACTGCGGCTCGGCGCGCTCGATTGGCAAGTGCTCGGCGCACCTGGCCACGATCCGCATTCGTTGATGCTGTATTGCCCGGACGAACGCATCCTGATCAGCGCGGACGCACTGTGGGAAAACGGCTTTGGCGTGATCTTTCCCGAACTGGAAGGTGAAAGCGGTTTCGCCGAAGAACAGGCGGTGCTCGAAGCCATTGCGAAGCTCGACGTGCGGCTCGTGATTCCCGGCCATGGTTCGCCCTTCACGAATGTCGAGCAAGCGCTGGAACGGGCGTTTTCACGCGTTGCGTGGCTACGGGCCGATCCGGCACGTAATGCGAAGAATGCGTTGAAGGTGCTGATCGTGTTCAAGCTGCTCGAAGTCCGCGCGATGAGCTTCGACACCTTGCTGCGGATGCTCGACGATGCCGCCGCGATGCGCGCTGCCGCCACCATGCTCAAGTCGCGTGGCGAATGGTCCACATTGGTGCACGCGATCGTCGAGGAGTTGGCGGCCAAAAACGGGCCATTGGCGATCGATGGCGAGCGCATCGTCGCGCGCCAGGCTTGACGCGCACAGGGCTGGCGGCCGCCAGCAAGCAAGACACCAAAACCGTCGCCCCAAAAAGAAAGCCGCTCGACCATCAAGGCGAGCGGCGGAAATTCTGTCGGACGTGATCAGCGTCGATATGAATGATACGCGTGCCGGTTTTTCGATCGCATCAGTGATTTCCCTACAGAAGCTTGACACCGCCTTTTAAACCCGCATACAGACGACATTACGAAGCTTCGTAGTCGCGCGCGTTGAAGGTCATTGGTCCGTCTATATGAACAATGCCACGCGCCGATTGCTCCGGAATCCGTACTATTGCCGGCTGATCCATCGGCATCCCAGCCATTCCATCAGGTCGAAGACAGGCGTTTCTGCGGCACGATCCGCCAGCCGAGGTTCACACCAGCGGCCGCAAGCAGGATCAGCACCGCACCGAGCACCTGAATCCACGCGAGTGTCTGTCCGAACGCAACCCGGTCGACGATGATCGCCACCACCGGATAGATGAACGACAACGCGCCGGTCATCGAGGTCGGCAGCTTCTGGATCGCGCCGTAGAGCAGCACGTACATGAGCCCCGTATTGACGATACCCAGCACGATCAATTCGAGCCACTGCACACCGTTGGTCGGCAGCGCATCGAAGCGCACGAACGGCGCCAGCATCACGACACCGAGCGACACCTGGATCAGCGCAATCAGATGCGGCGGCGTGCCCTTCAGGCGCTTCGTGATAATCGACGAGACCGCGTACATCGCCGCCGCGCCCACGGCACAGGCGACCCCGACCAGATACTGGCCCGGCACCGCCAACACCGCCGGCTCGACCTTCACCACGAACACTAGGCCGATAAACGCGACCACCAGCCAGGCCACCGTCGACGCGCTGACGCGCTCGCGAAACACCAGCGCGCCCAGCGCGACCAGCATGAACGGCTGCGTGTTGTAGACGGCGGTCGCCATCGAGATCGACGCGCGTGAATAGGCCGCGAACAGCAGCACCCAGTTGATGACGATCGCCGCGCCGCCGAGCAGCGCGAGGCCGAGCATCTTCCATGAAAAGAGCTTGCGCCTGAACAGGCCTAGCACGGCGCACACGAGCGCCAGCGTCGCGCCGCCGAAAATACAGCGAAAGAACACCACATTGAACGGACTCTGCTGCGACGACACCACCAGCCAGCCGATGGTGCCGGACATCAGCATCGCCATGGTCATTTCCGCCGCGCCGCGGCGAATCTCATTTGACGCCATGATTCGACCCTCGAATTGATTCCTGCATGAGAAGCAGTGTAATTAATCCGATCGCCCGAATACAGGGCTAAACTTAAGTCGTCTCGCAAAGAAACCTAATAATCGAAGGCCGTCATGACCAAACGCCTTGCTCCCGCCACACCCACAACGCTCGATGAAACCGACCGCGCGCTGCTCGCCGCGCTGGCAGCGGACGCCCGCCAGCCGGTCAGCGAACTGGCGCGTCGAGTTGGCCTCTCGGCGCCAAGTACGGCCGAACGCGTCCGCAGGCTCGAAGCACAAGGCGTGATCGAGCGCTTCACCGTGCAGATCGATCCGCGCGCGCTCGGCTTCACGCTGCAGGCAATCGTGCGCGTGAAGCCCTTGCCCGGGCAGTTGCATCTGGTGGAAGACGTGATCCGGCGGATTCCGGAGTTTGTCGAATGCGACAAGGTGACGGGCGACGACTGCTTCATCTGCCGCCTCTACCTGCATTCGATCGAGCAGCTCGACGAAATTCTCTCGAAGGTAACCGAGCGCGCGGAGACCAGCACCGCCATCGTCAAGTCGACGCCGGTCGCGCGCCGCTTGCCGCCGCTAGGCTGAGCGGAACGCGCAACCGCGCCGCGTCATCTCGCGTGAACGAAAGGCGGCAGCGTCGCGCGCTGAACGAAGCCACTTACTGCTCGACCGCCTCGAAGAACGACAGCATTTCCGTGACCAGTTCGTCCGACGCCTCTTCAGGAATGTAATGCCCGCACGGCAATGAACGCCCGCTCACGTCCCGCGCGACGTGACGCCATTCCGCCAGCGCGTCGAAGCACTTCTCGATCACCCCCTGCTCGCCCCACAACACACGCAGCGGACAGCCGATCTTGTGGCCGCGCTCGATGTCGGCCCGGTCGTGCTCGAGGTCGATACTCGCCGATGCCCGATAGTCCTCGCACATCGCATGCACGGCGCCGGGTTGCGCCAGCGCGCTGCGATACGCGTCAAGCGCTTCGGGCGCGAACGGCGCGAGGCCCGCGTGACGGCTGCCCATTACCGCATCGACATACGCGGCCGGGTTCGCGCCGATCAGCGTCTCTGGCAGCGGCTCTGGCTGGATCAGGAAGAACCAGTGGAAGTAGTGTGTCGCGAAGGCGCGGTCGGTGGCTTCGTACATCGCGAGCGTCGGCGCGATGTCGAGCAGCATCAACCGCTCGACGGCGTCGGGATGATCGAGCGCCATCCGGTGCGCGACACGAGCCCCGCGATCATGGGCGCACACGAGGAATCGTTCAAAGCCGAAGTGGCGCATCACGGCAACCTGATCAGCGGCCATCGCGCGTTTGGAATACGGTGTGTGGTCGGCGTCGCTGGGCGGTTTGCCCGAGGCGCCGTAGCCACGCAGGTCGGTGGCAATGACGGTGAAGTGCTCCGCCAGTTGCGCTGCGCACCGCTGCCAGATCAGATGCGACTGCGGGTGACCGTGCAACAACAGCAGGGGCGGCCCTGCCCCGCCCTTCACTCCGAAAATATCGACGTCGCCCACGGCGACACGAAAGGGCGTGAAATCCTCGAAGGCCATAGCGGGTCTCTTGTCGTTTGGGAGTCAAACCATTGTAGAAGCGCAATGTGTCGATGCGGGGTGGGATAGCCCACGCAAGCATAGAACCTGAACACTCCTTCCAACTGTTCCAAACGGACACGATCCGGCAGCTTCGCCTATAATCGAACGATCGTTCTTAAATTTCCGGGCGGTCATGGCAAACGCGTGGTGGGATTGCAGCGGCAGCACGGCTGCTGTTCAGTCTCGACGCACCACAGGCCATGGGCCGCTAAACTCACTATCGCCGGGCGCTCTACACCGCACCGGTCCGTTCATCAGGAGACTCGCACCATGGCATTGCCCGCCGTCCTGCAAAAACTCGCGCTGCCCGTCGTCGCTTCGCCGATGTTCATCGTCAGCTATCCCGAACTCGTGTTAGCTCAATGTAAGGCCGGTATCGTCGGTTCGTTCCCCGCGCTGAATGCTCGCCCGGCCGAACTGCTCGACGAATGGCTGACGCAGATTCAGGCACAGCTCGCCGAGCACAAGGCGGCTAATCCCGACGCGGTCATCGGGCCGATCGCCGTCAACCAGATCGTCCACCAGTCGAATACGCGGCTCGAGCACGACGTGCGTGTGTGCGTCGAACACAAGGTGCCGATTTTCATCACCAGCCTGCGCGCACCGGCGCGCGAGATCGTCGACGCGGTGCATAGCTACGGCGGCATCGTGCTGCACGACGTGATCAACCTTCGGCACGCGCAGAAGGCCCTGGAAGCGGGTGTCGACGGACTGATCCTGGTGGCGTCGGGCGCCGGCGGCCACGCGGGCACGACCTCGCCGTTCGCGCTGGTCGGCGAGGTGCGGCGCATGTTCGACGGCCCGATCGTGCTGTCCGGCTCGATCGCCAACGGCGGCTCGATTCTCGCCGCGCAGGCCATGGGCGCGGACCTCGCCTACATGGGCACGCGTTTCATCGCGACCAAGGAAGCGCACGCGGTCGACAGCTATAAGCAGGCGATCGTCAATTCCACGGCGTCGGACATCATCTACACGAACCTGTTCACCGGCGTGCACGGCAACTACATCCGCGAAAGTATCGTGAATGCGGGGCTGGACCCGGAGGCGCTGCCGGAATCGGACAAGACCGCGATGAACTTCGGCAGCGACAAGGCGAAGGCGTGGAAGGACATCTGGGGCGCAGGCCAGGGCGTCGGTCTGATGGACGACGTGCCGAGCGTTGGTGAGCTGGTTCGGCGTTTGACGCAGGAATATGACGACGCGAAAGCGCGGTTGGGGATTGCGCGGTAAGTGGCTTGTTAAGGTGTTTTGCTGCGGCTCTCGGTTCTGGAGCCGCAGCATGTACGGTACTTACACCCAGGCGTTATGCAAGGTCCCTTGAGCGGGCCTCACATGTGGGTCGTGCGTACTGGCTCGCGCCCAAACTTCACATATTGCGGCGGTACTGCCCGCCCACTTCAAACAACGCGTGCGTGATTTGCCCGAGCGAGCAGACGCGCACGACGTCCATCAGCACCGCGAACACGTTGTCGTCGTCGATCACTGCGCGCTTCAAGCGTTCAAGCGCCGCGGGTGCGTCGTCACGGTGTTGCGCCTGAAAATCGCGCAGGCGTTTCAACTGGCTCTGTTTTTCCTCGTCGGTGGAGCGGGCGAGCGCGATCGGCTGCGGCGCTTCATGCGGATGCGCGCTCAAAAACGTGTTCACGCCGACGATCGGATACGAGCCGTCGTGCTTGCGATGCTCGTACAGCATCGACTCGTCCTGAATCCGTCCGCGCTGATAGCCCGTTTCCATCGCGCCCAGCACGCCGCCGCGCTCGGTCAGCCGATCGAATTCCGCCAGCACCGCTTCTTCCACCAGATCGGTCAACTCCTCGATCACAAAGCTGCCCTGATTCGGATTCTGATTCTTCGCCAGCCCCCATTCGCGGTTGATGATCAACTGGATCGCCACCGCACGGCGCACCGAATCTTCGGTGGGCGTGGTGATCGCTTCGTCGAATGCATTGGTATGCAGCGAATTGCAGTTGTCGTAGATCGCGATCAGCGCCTGCAGCGTGGTGCGGATATCGTTGAAGTCGATTTCCTGCGCGTGCAGGCTGCGGCCCGAGGTTTGCACGTGGTACTTGAGCTTCTGGCTGCGTTCGTTCGCGCCGTAGCGTTCGCGCATTGCAATGGCCCAGATGCGTCGCGCGACACGGCCGAGCACCGTGTACTCCGGGTCCATGCCGTTCGAAAAGAAGAACGACAGATTCGGCGCGAAGTCGTCGATCGACATGCCGCGCGCGAGATACGCCTCGACATAGGTGAAGCCGTTCGCGAGCGTGTAGGCGAGTTGCGAGATCGGGTTCGCGCCCGCCTCGGCGATGTGATAGCCGGAGATCGACACCGAATAGAAATTGCGCACGCCGTGATCGACAAAGTACGCCTGAATATCGCCCATGACCTTCAGGCTGAACTCGGTCGAAAAGATGCACGTGTTCTGGCCTTGGTCTTCCTTCAGGATGTCGGCCTGTACGGTGCCGCGCACGTTTTCCAGCGCTGTGCGGCGAGCGGCGGCGAGTTCGCCCTCCGTGAGCGGACGACCTTGCTCCTGCACCATACGCGCGATCTGTTGATCAATCGCGACGTTGAAGAACATCGCGAGAATCGTCGGCGCCGGCCCGTTGATCGTCATCGACACCGACGTCTCTGGCGCGCACAGATCGAAGCCGTCGTAGAGCGTTTTCATGTCGTCGAGCGTCGCGACGGAGACGCCCGAGTTGCCCACCTTGCCGTAGATGTCGGGGCGCTCGTGTGGATCTTCGCCGTAGAGCGTAACCGAATCGAAGGCCGTCGAAAGACGTTTGGCCGGCATGCCTTCGGAGAGCAACTTGAAACGTCGGTTGGTGCGGAACGGATCGCCTTCGCCAGCGAACATCCGTGTCGGGTCTTCGTTTTCGCGGCGGAACGGAAACACGCCGGCAGTGAACGGAAAGTAGCCCGGGAGATTGTCGAGCATCAGCCAGCGCAGGATTTCGCCGTGGTCGACGAATTTCGGCAGCGCGACTTTGCGGACCTTGGAGCCGGATAGTGTCGTGACGGTGAGCGCGGTGCGCATTTCGCGGTCGCGTACGCGGACTATGTGTTCGTCGCCGGAATAGGCGGCCACGGTTTGCGGCCAGGTTTTGAGGAGTTTGCGTTCGCGTTCGCCGAGGGCGGCGGTGCGTTGGGCGATGAGTGTGTCGAGTTGGGTTTGGGGCGTGTTTGCGGAGTTTGCGGAGTTTGCAGAGGCATTTGAGTCTGAGCCTGCAGAGGCGGCGGCAGCGACATCAAAGGATGTGCCTGTGCCTGTGCCTGTGCCTGTGCCTGTGCCTGTGCCTGTGCCTGTGCCT
>NZ_JALQCK010000015.1:0-182985 GCF_030464835.1 Paraburkholderia sp. WS6 | reverse complement strand
TAATAGACCACTAGCAAATCAAGGAAAGGCCAACGCCCCAAGAACACTGACAAAAAGCGCCGCGAAGGCAAAAAAGCTTAGGAGACGAAACGATGAACACCCCAGAAAACACACAAACAAAACCCCACCGCCTGGAAGGCGAATTCGACTACATCATAGTCGGCGCCGGCACAGCAGGTTGCGTCCTCGCCAACCGCCTATCGGAAGATCCAGAAGTACAAGTCCTCCTGCTAGAAGCCGGCGGCAAAGACGACTACCACTGGATCCACGTGCCGGTAGGCTACCTCTACTGCATTGGCAATCCCCGCACAGATTGGCTCTACAAAACCCAATCAGAACCCGGCCTGAACGGCCGCTCCCTCTCATATCCGCGGGGCAGAGTACTAGGCGGCAGCTCCTCGATCAACGGCATGATCTACATGCGCGGCCAACGCGAGGACTACGATGAATGGGCCCGCGTCACCAACGACGCCTCCTGGTCCTGGAACGCCGTCCTCCCCATCTTCAAACGCAGCGAAGACCACCACGCCGGCGCCTCCGAATCGCACGGAGCAGGCGGCCCATGGCGCGTCGAAAAGCAACGCCTGAAATGGAAGATTCTCGAAGAGTTTTCACAAGCCGCGCAACAAACCGGCATACCCGCCACGGATGACTTCAATCGTGGCGACAACACCGGCGTCGGCTACTTCGACGTCAATCAGAAACGCGGCATCCGCTGGAATGCGTCGAAAGCCTTCCTGCGTCCGGCGCTCAAGCGCCCCAATCTCACTGTCATCACCGGTGCCCACACACAGCGCGTCGTGTTCGAAGGACGTCGCTGCACCGGTGTCGAATATCGCGGCGACAACACCGACTATCTCGCCAAAGCCCGTTGCGAAGTGATCCTCAGTTCCGGTGCGGTCAACTCGCCGCAATTGCTCGAACTCTCCGGTATCGGGAATGGCGCGCGTCTCCAGAATCTCGGCATCGAGGTGGTGAAGGATCTGCGCGGCGTCGGCGAAAATCTGCAGGACCATCTGCAGTTGCGTATGGCCTACAAAGTCGACGGCGTGCGCACGCTCAATACCGCTTCCGCGCATTGGTGGGGGAAGCTGATGATCGGCATGCAGTACGCGCTGTTTCAAAGCGGCCCCATGTCGATGTCGCCATCGCAACTCGGTGCGTTCGCCAAATCCGATCCGGATGATAGATCGCTCACGCGCCCCGACCTCGAGTATCACGTGCAGCCGCTCTCGCTCGATCGCTTCGGCGAACCGTTGCATCGCTTCAATGCATTCACCGCGTCGGTGTGTCAGTTGCGGCCGACCTCGCGTGGCAGCATTCACATCGGATCGGCCGATGCTTCAGCGCCGCCGTTGATCGCGCCTAACTATCTTTCCACCGATTACGACCGGCACGTCGCTGCCAACGCATTGCGCCTCACGCGCCGCATTGCCGCGGCGCCTGCGCTCGCGCCCTATCGGCCGGAAGAGATTCTGCCCGGTATCCAGTACCAGACCGAAGAAGAACTTCAGCAGGCCGCGAGCGTGGTCGGCACCACCATCTTTCATCCGGTCGGCACCTGCCGGATGGGCACCGCCGACGATCCCGGCGCGGTCGTCGACAATCGCCTACGAGTTATCGGTGTTGACGGTTTGCGGGTGGTCGACGCATCAATCATGCCGTCCATCACTTCGGGCAACACCAATTCGCCGACGTTGATGATTGCCGAACGCGCCAGCGACATGATCCGCGAAGACCGCCGCGCACGCTTGGGCGGCAATGTCCTGGTTCAGACTAGCGGTGCGCCGTCCATGTCAGCCGTGTGACACTCGGCGTGACTGTGGGAGCCGAGGCCGCGGTGCGCGCCTCGGACTTTCCCTGGCATGCCTCGAGCGCGATGGACGCATCGCTCGCGGATCCCCTTGGCGCGTGCCGAGCAAGGTTGACGCATCGCGTGCGCATCCTTCAGGCGGGCCCCGAGCAAGGGTGACGTGCCGCTTGAGCACGCCTCGGGCCCGCTTCAAACAGTCGTCATCCACTAAGTGCAAATCCCAATGAATGCGCTGCATCATTGGCGCGACAATGGCAGCCATGCTGCGTGCCGCCCATGGATTACCGTCCGGATTGGTGCAGTACGCCAATGAGCGGCACGGGGTGCCGCCGTCATATAAAAGTCGCGCAGCCGTTCGCGCGGAAGATCGTAATGCTTCGCCTTACTCCGTATGGAAGGGAACATGATTCTCGGCGATACGATTCTCGAAACGCGCGGCCTCACCCGCGAGTTCAAAGGCTTCATCGCCGTGAACGGGGTGAACCTGCGCGTGCGCCGTGGCTCGATCCATGCGCTGATCGGCCCTAATGGGGCAGGCAAGACCACCTGCTTCAATCTGCTCACCAAATTCCTTGAACCGACCGCGGGCCAGATCGTGTTCAACGGAATCGACATCACCAGTGAACGTCCCGCGCAAATCGCCCGGCGCGGCATCATCCGCTCGTTCCAGATTTCTGCTGTATTTCCGCATCTGACAGCATTGCAGAACGTGCGCATCGGTTTGCAGCGCGTGCTCGGCACGGCATTTCACTTCTGGAAGAGCGAACGCACGCTGCGCCAACTCGACGATCGGGCAATGGACTTGCTCACCCAGGTCGGATTGACCGATTTCGCCGACGTGCTCACGGTAGAACTGTCCTACGGCCGCAAGCGCGCGCTTGAAATCGCCACCACGCTCGCGATGGAGCCCGAGTTGATGCTGCTCGACGAACCGACGCAAGGCATGGGCCATGAAGACGTCGATCGCGTCACGGCCTTGATCAAGAAAGTATCGAGCGGCCGCACGATCCTGATGGTCGAGCACAACATGAACGTGATCGCCGGCATCTCCGACACCATCACCGTGCTGCAACGAGGCGAAGTGCTCGCAGAAGGCAGCTATGCCGAAGTGTCGAAGAATCCGCTCGTGATGCAAGCCTATATGGGCAGCGCCGACGCGGCGCTCGCCGGAGCCCACGCATGAATACGATTGCCGAGCGCGAAAGTCTCGAAGTGAGCGACACGGCTGGCGGTGCCCCCGCGCTGGAAATCACGGGTTTGCAGGCATGGTACGGGGAGTCCCATATCCTGCATGGCGTCGATCTGACGGTGAACCGCGGCGAAGTCGTCACGCTGCTGGGCCGTAACGGCGCGGGGCGCACCACCACACTGCGCGCGATCATGGGGCTGACCGGCCGGCGCACCGGCTCGATCCGCATCGGCGGACGCGAAACCATCAACCTGCCCACACATCGCATCGCGCATTGCGGCATCGGTTACTGCCCGGAAGAGCGCGGGATTTTCTCGAGCCTCTCGTGTGAGGAAAACCTGCTGTTGCCACCGCCCGTCGGCGACAAGGCGCACATGATGTCGCTCGAAGAGATCTATTCGATGTTTCCGAATCTGCAGGAGCGCCGCATGAGCCAGGGCACGCGGCTCTCGGGTGGCGAGCAGCAGATGCTGGCGGTCGCGCGCATTCTGCGCACCGGCGCGAGTTTGCTGCTGCTCGACGAAATCTCGGAAGGCTTGGCGCCAGTCATCGTGCAAGCGCTCGCTCGCATGATCATGACGCTCAAGGAGCGCGGCTACACGGTCGTGATGGTCGAACAGAATTTCCGCTTTGCCGCGCCACTCGCCGATCGCTTCTACGTGATGGAGCATGGTGCGATCGTCGAGCACTTCGAGGCCGCTGAGCTCGAAAGCAAGATGCCCGTACTGCACGACCTACTGGGCGTATAGACAGAAAGTAACGAGAAACGTCCGATTGCCTCTGATAACCACAAGCGAAGAAACCAGGAGACAGGAATGAAAAAGAACCCACTCGCGCGACTTGCCACACTATGTTTCGCGGTTGCCGCCGGCGCCGCGTTGACGATGGGCAGCGCGCAGGCCGCTGACGATGCCGTGAAGATCGGCTTCATCACCGACATGTCGGGTCTGTATGCGGATATTGATGGCCAGGGCGGTCTCGAAGCGATCCGCATGGCCGTGGCCGACTTCGGCGGCAAGGTCAACGGCAAGCCGATCTCGGTGGTCTATGCCGATCACCAGAACAAGGCCGACATCGCGGCGTCGCGGGCGCGCGAATGGTTCGATCGGGATGGCGTCGATCTGCTGATCGGCGGCACGAATTCGGCAACCGGGCTGTCGATGAATACGGTGGCCGGTGAGAAGCACAAGGTCTATATCAGCATCGGTGCAGGCGCCGATACCCTGACCAACGAGCAATGCACGCCGTACACGATCCACTATGCATACGACACGACGGCGCTCGCCAAGGGCACCGGTTCGGCGGTGACGAAGCAGGGTGGCAAGACGTGGTACTTCCTGACTGCTGACTACGCGTTCGGCAAGGCACTCGAAAAGAATACGTCGGATGTGGTGAAGGCCAACGGCGGCCAGGTGCTGGGTACCGTGCGTCATCCGCTTTCGGCATCGGATTTCTCGTCGTTCCTGTTGCAGGCGCAAGCTTCGAAGGCGCAGATCCTCGGCCTCGCCAACGCGGGCGGCGACACGATCAACTCGATCAAGGCCGCCAAGGAATTCGGCATCACGAAGACGATGAAGCTGGCCGCACTGCTGATGTTTATCGACGACGTCCACAGTCTGGGTCTGGAAACGACCCAGGGCCTGGTGCTGACGGATAGCTGGTACTGGAACAAGGACGCCACCACGCGCGCGTGGGCGCGGCGCTATTTCGACAAGATGAGGAAGATGCCGTCCAGCCTGCAGGCCGCCGACTATTCGGCGACCATGACTTACCTGAAGGCCGTGCAGGCAGTCGGCTCGACCGACTCCGACAAGGTGATGGCACAACTGAAGAAGGCCAAGATCGACGACTTCTACGCGAAGGGCTACATCCGTCAGGACGGCAGCATGATCCACGATATGTACCTGATGCAGGTGAAGACGCCGGCCGAATCCAAAGAGCCGTGGGACTACTACAAGATCACTGCGACGATTCCTGGCGAGCAGGCGTTCACAACCAAGGCAGAGACGCGCTGCGCGATGTGGAAATGAGTGCAGGTTGGTAACCAGATGACCGTCTGTCTGCTTTGCCTGGCGGGAAATACATAGCGCCGTTTTGGTACACAGACTGACGGCAAGCTGCTTCATATGCCGCGCGCGGTCGGGCGGATGGCTCGCCGGTCGCACGCCGGCGGGATCGTACGTAACCGATCTCACCCGGACGATGGCTTAAGGGATTAAGGCTTCAATGGAAATCTTTGGCGTTCCGCTACCGGCGATGCTGAGCCAGTTGCTGCTGGGGCTCGTGAACGGCTCGTTCTACGCGATTCTGAGCCTGGGTCTGGCGGTGATCTTCGGCTTGCTTAACGTGATCAATTTCGCGCACGGCGCGTTGTTCATGCTCGGCGCGATGCTCGCGTGGATGGGCCTGTCGTATTTCGGCCTGCCGTACTGGGTGATGCTGGTGCTCGCGCCGCTGATTGTCGGCGTGTTCGGCATCGTGATCGAACGCTCGATGCTGCGCTGGCTGTACAAGCTCGATCATCTATATGGGCTGCTGCTCACTTTCGGGCTTACGTTGGTTGTCGAAGGCGTGTTCCGGTCGATCTATGGTTCATCCGGCCAGCCATACGACGTGCCGTCGGCGCTCTCCGGCGCAACCGATCTCGGCTTCATGTTCCTGCCGAACTATCGCGCGTGGGTGGTGGTGGCGTCGCTCGTGGTCTGCTTCGCCACGTGGTTCGTGATCGAGAAGACGCGCCTCGGCGCTTACTTGCGCGCGGGCACCGAGAACCCGAAGCTGGTCGAGGCGTTCGGTGTCAACGTGCCGTTGATGATCACGCTCACCTATGGCTTCGGCGTCGCGCTGGCTGCGTTCGCCGGCGTGCTTGCCGCGCCGGTGATTCAGGTCTCGCCGTTGATGGGCCAGCCGATGATCATCACCGTGTTCGCGGTGGTCGTGATCGGCGGCATGGGTTCGATCATGGGCTCGATCCTGACCGGCCTGCTGCTTGGCGTGATCGAAGGGCTGACGCGTGTGTTTTACCCGGAAGCGTCGGCGACCGTCGTCTTCGTGATCATGGCGCTCGTGTTGCTGGTGCGCCCGGCGGGTCTCTTCGGCAAGGAAAAATGATGCAGAGAAAAGTGCTTTACGGTCTGCTGCTGATCGCGCTTCTCGCGGTGCCCGTGCTCGGCATCTATCCGCTCTTCGTCATGAAGGTGCTGTGCTTCGCGTTGTTCGCGGCGGCCTTCAATCTGCTGATTGGCTACACGGGTCTGCTCTCGTTCGGTCACGCAATGTTTCTCGCCTCGGCCGGTTACGTCACCGGTTATGCGATGCAGACGCTTGGCTTCTCTCCGGAGCTCGGCGTGGTGGCCGGCACCGCCACGGCAACGTTGCTTGGGCTGGTGGTCGGGCTGTTCGCGATCCGCCGGCAGGGCATCTACTTTGCAATGGTGACGCTGGCGCTCGCGCAGATGGTCTACTTCGTGTTCCTGCAGGCGCCGTTCACGCACGGCGAGGACGGCCTGCAAGGCGTGCCGCGCGGCAAGCTGTTCGGCTTGCTGGATCTCTCGTCGGACGTGACGCTGTACTTTGTCGTGCTGGCCGTGATGGTGCTGGCATTCCTGCTGATCGTGCGGATCGTGCACTCGCCGTTCGGGCAGGTGCTGGTAGCGATCAAGGAGAACGAGCCGCGTGCCGTGTCGCTCGGTTACGATACCGATCGCTTCAAACTGCTGGCGTTCATTCTGTCCGCTGGGATCGCCGGTTTGGCGGGCTCGCTCAAGGTACTGGTGCAGGGCTTCGAGACGCTGAGCGACGCGTACTGGACCATGTCGGGTCTCGTGATCCTGATGACGCTCGTCGGCGGCATGGGGACGCTGTTCGGGCCGCTGCTCGGCGCGGCGCTGATCGTTGCGCTCGAAGACCGGCTCGGCGATATCGGCACGGCCCTGGCATCGTCGACGGGCGTCGAATGGTTCCGCTCGCTGGGCGAATCCGTGACCATCGTGACAGGCGTAATTTTCATTGCCTGCGTGCTGGCGTTCCGGCGCGGTATTGTCGGTGAGATCATCGCGAGAGTGCGGCCATTGCGGGCCTGAAACGGCACTGGAGCGGCACTGAATTTTAAATTGCTTTGGCATCCGATATAATTCGGCGCTCGTGAAGTCGGCCAGACTGGATCTTGCGTTGCGCGCGGGTCGGGCTCGCGCTAAATCGGCACAAAACGTGCCCCACATTTGTGCCGCAGTGCACCACTAGGGTAATTGCTAGTTGTAAGGGGGAGGGTGCTCGTTTAATCTTCATGCAGTTCTGATGCACCACGAATTTTGCAGGTGGAGAACGAGGAGACAATGAGGCACTCAGTGCCCAGACGAAAGCGCTGTTGGATTGATATCCAACAGCGCTTTTTATTTGTGCTTTTCGTTATTCGCCATTCAATTCCTCCGCTAATTCGGTGCCCCTTTTTTGTTCGCCGAGCCACCCCGAATTTCATCTGCCATTACCCTGCAAAATGCTTGCAGCACGGGGCTTTCGTCCGCTAAACTTGCCATTCACCGACCGATCGGTCGGTGATTTGAATCTGCGGATTTAAATTCAAATGAATAACGCGGTAGATAGAGGAGCGGGATGAAGTCGGCATTGCGTTGGATGAGCGCGGCACTAGTCGCCACCGGGGTATCCGCGGCATGGAGTGGCCACGCATTCGCGGACGTGAAAATCGGCGTCACGGTGTCGGCAACGGGGCCGGCTGCGTCGCTCGGTATTCCGGAAAAGAACACGATCGCGCTGCTGCCTAAAGAAGTGGCAGGGCAGAAAATCGACTACATCGTACTCGACGACGCCACGGATTCGACCCAGGCCGTCAAGAACGCGCGCAAGCTCACCAGCGAAGATCATGTGGATGCGTTGATCGGCTCGACCGTCGTGCCGAACTCGCTGGCCATGATCGACGTCGCCGCCGAAAGCACCACACCGATGATCTCCATGGCCGCCGCGGCGAGCATCGTTGAACCGATGGATGCGAAGCGCGCGTGGGTCTTCAAGACGCCGCAAAACGACATTCTGATGGCCACCGCGATCGCGCAGCATATGTCGAATCACGGTGTGAAGACGGTCGGCTTTGTCGGCTTTGCAGATGCGTACGGCGAGAGCTGGTTCAAGGAATTCGGCAAGGCTGCCGATCTCGCGAAGATCAAGATCGTCGCGAACGAACGCTTTGCGCGCAACGATGCTTCGGTGACCGGCCAGGTGCTGAAGATCATGTCGCAGAACCCGGATGCGGTGCTGATCGCCGGCGCGGGCACACCGGCCGCGTTGCCGCAGAAAACCCTCAAGGAACGCGGCTACAAGGGCAAGTACTATCAGACGCACGGCGTCGCCAATAACGACTTCCTGCGCGTGTGCGGCAAGGATTGCGAAGGCACCTATCTGCCGGCTGGTCCGCTGCTGGTTGCTGATCAGTTGCCCGATTCGAACCCGGTGAAGAAGACTGCGCTCGCGTACAAGCATGCGTATGAAGCTGCGTACGGCGCCGGTTCGGTGTCGACATTCGGCGGTCACGCATGGGATGCAGGCTTGCTGTTGCAACGCGCGATCCCGCTTGCGCTGAAGAAAGGTCAGCCGGGCACGCCTGCGTTCCGCGAAGCGCTGCGTGCGGCACTCGAAAACACGAAAGACATGCCTGCTTCCCACGGCATCTTCAACATGAGCGTGAACGACCGCGCTGGTCTTGACCAGCGGGCGCGTGTGATGGTGGAGATCGCTGGCGGCAAGTGGAAGCTGTCCGGCGACTGAGCGAAGGCGAAGCGATACGGAACCTACTCAAAAGGACGCGTGCAGTTGACGCGTCTTTTTTATTGCCCGCATTTGATGAGTGGCGGTGCTTGAAGTGTGTTGGACAAGCGAAGGATCGGAGATGAAAACGTGGTCGAAGCGCGGCCTAAGCGGCTCGTTTCAGGACAAACCCGCATTCGGGCGACAGTCTATTGACCGTGAATGATGCAGAACGCAATACTACTAACATGTTAGTGTTTCGGGCATTGGAAATCGCAACAGTGGTTCGCAGCAGGGGAGTGGCACCAGAGCGGCGACGGCATTGATATTGAGCAGGGAAAACCATGCTTGGCATGCCAGAACCCTATAACTAGATTCAGACACCCGGCCCGTGCGCCGGATTACAGATACGCGCTTCAAAGCGTTTGGAGACTTGCATGAAAAAGACAAAGCAGTGGGTACGCACCGGTATCGCGATGGCGTTGATGTGCGGCGCGGGCGCTGCCTTCGCGCAGGTGAAAATCGGCGTCACGCTGTCCACCACGGGACCGGCCGCGTCGCTCGGGATTCCTGAGAAGAACACGATCGCGCTGCTGCCGAAAGAGATCGGCGGCAAGACGGTGCAATACATCATCCTCGACGATGGATCGGACACCGGCAAGGCCGTGCAGAACACGCGCAAGCTGATCGACGAAGACCACGTCGACGCCATCGTCGGTTCGACCGTCACGCCGAATTCGCTGGCGATGCTCGACGCAGCGTCCGAAGGCAAGACGCCGATGATCTCGCTGGCGGCATCGGCCGCGATCATCTCGCCGATGGACGCCAAGCGCACATGGGCCTTCAAACCGCCGCAAAACGACAGCCTGATGGCTGACGCGATCGCCGACTACATGGAGCGTCACGGCGTGAAGACGGTCGGCTTCATCGGCTTTGCTGATGCGTACGGCGACGGCTGGAACAACGTCTTCACTGCGGCGGCCGCGGCACATCATCTGAAGATCGTCTCCAATGAACGCTTTAACCGCACCGATGCCTCGGTGACCGGCCAGGTGCTGAAGACGATGGGCGCGAACCCGGATGCGGTGCTGATCGCGGGCGCGGGTACGCCGTCGGCGCTGCCGGCCAAGACGCTCAAGGAGCGCGGCTACAAGGGCAAGGTCTACCAGACGCATGGCGTCGCCAACAACGACTTCCTGCGCGTGTGCGGCAAGGATTGCGAAGGCGAACTCCTGCCGGCCGGTCCGATCCTCGTGGCGGATCAACTGCCGGAATCGAATCCGGTGAAGAAGTCGTCTGAAGCCTACAAGGATGCGTATGAGAAAGCGTATGGCGCGGGCTCGGTGGCGACCTTCGGCGGTCATGCATGGGACGCCGGCCAGATGCTGCAAGCTGCGATTCCGGTCGCGTTGAAGACCGCTCAGCCGGGCACCGAAGCATTCCGTATGGCACTGCGTGGTGCACTGGAAAACATCAAGGAACTGCCGGTCTCGCACGGCATCATGAACACCACGACGACCGACCACAACGGCCTCGACAAGCGTGCACGCGTGATCGTGCAGATCGTCGACGGCAAGTGGAAGCTGCTGAACGACTAACAACAAAAACGATACGCGCCTCTCGCGCAACATGCGGCGCAAGACGCCGCATTGCCATTCTGTTCGATGACAATGGCAACGACCGCTGCGCCGTATTCCGGCGCGGCGGTCGCTTTTTCAGGCATCGCTGGTGAGTGGCCGGCCGCGGGTTCTGCCGCCACGACTGTTCCCGGTTTTGACTTCGACGCTTCAGGACGAGGAAGTATGGATCTATCAATTGCGGCGATCCTCGCGCAGGACGGCATCACCACCGGCGCGATCTACGCGCTGCTCGCGCTTGCGCTAGTGCTGGTGTTCTCCGTGACGCGGGTGATCTTTATCCCGCAGGGCGAGTTTGTTTCGTACGGCGCGCTGACGCTCGCCGCACTGCAGACACAAAAATTTCCAGCGACGTGCTGGTTGTTGATGGCGATGGGCGCGGCATGCTTTGTCGTCGAGATAGCGGGGCTGGTGCGGCATCCCGAAAGACGCCGGCATGCGGCGCGCACGCTGGTGATGCTGGTCGGCAAATATCTGCTGTTTCCGATTGCGGTGTACGCGCTTACGCAAGGTGTTTTCCTGCATCCGCTGCCGATGATCGCGCAGATCGCGCTGACGCTGCTGATCGTGATTCCGATGGGGCCGTTCGTCTACCGGCTCGCGTACGAGCCGATCGCGGAGGCGACCACGCTGTTGCTGTTGATCGTCGCGGTGGCGGTGCACTTTGCGATGGTCGGCCTCGGGCTCGTGATGTTCGGTGCGGAAGGCTCGCGCACCACGGCGTTCTCCGATGCGACCTTCAACCTCGGCACGCTGTCGATTTCCGGGCAAAGCCTGTGGGTGGTCGGCACGGCGGTGGTGCTGATCGGCGGGCTGTACCTGTACTTCGATCGCTCGATCTCCGGCAAGGCTTTGCGCGCGACGTCCGTGAACCGGCTCGGCGCGCGGCTCGTCGGCATCGGCACGACGCAAGCGGGGCGCCTCGCGTTCACGCTCGCGGCGGGCCTCGGTGCGCTGTGCGGCATCCTTGTCGCACCCCTGACCACCATCTACTACGACTCGGGCTTCCTGATCGGTTTGAAGGGCTTTGTGGGCGCGATTATCGGCGGCCTGGTCAGCTATCCGCTGGCAGCCGCGGGTTCGATCCTCGTCGGTCTTCTGGAGTCGTATTCGTCGTTCTGGGCGAGCGCCTATAAGGAAGTGATCGTGTTCACGCTGATCATTCCGGTGCTGTTGTGGCGGAGTCTGGCCAGTCCGCACTCGGAAGAGGAAGAGGAGTGACACGATGAAACGGATCATGCAAAACAAGTTCTTCTGGTTGTTCCTCGTTGTGCTGTTCGCGTTGCCGGTTCTGCCACATCCGATTCATGTGCCCGAGTACTGGGTGACGCTGCTCAACTACATCGGCCTGTATTCGATCGTCGCGATCGGTCTCGTGCTGCTGACGGGGATCGGTGGGATGACGAGCTTCGGGCAGGCGGCGTTCGTCGGCATCGGCGCGTATGCGACCGCGTATCTGACGACGGCGTACGGCGTGTCGCCATGGCTCGCGCTGATCGCGGGCGTGGTGGTGACGGCGCTGATTGCGCTGATGCTTGGGCTCGTGACGATGCGGCTATCGGGCCACTTTCTGCCGCTCGGCACGATCGCGTGGGGGCTCGCGCTGTTCTATCTGTTCGGCAACCTGGAGATGCTCGGCAAGTACGACGGCATCAATGGGATTCCGGTGCTGAATGTTTTTGGTATCAATCTGGAGTCCGGCCGCCATATCTATTACCTGATCTGGGTGGTGGTGCTCGGCGCGGTGATTTCTGTTCAAAATCTGCTTAATAGCCGGCCAGGGCGGGCGATCCGCGCCTTGCGCGGCGGCGGCATGATGGCCGAAGCGATGGGCGTCAACACGGGCTGGATGCGTGTGGTGATCTTTGTCTATGCCGCGGTGTTGGCGTCGATTTCAGGGTTCCTGTATGCGCACCTGCAACGTGCGGTGAATCCCACGCCGTTTGGTCTGAACCACGGCATCGAGTTTCTGTTCATGGCGGTGGTGGGGGGCGTGTCGCATGTCTGGGGCGCTGTGCTCGGTGCGGCGATCCTGACCGTGTTGCAGGATTATCTGCAAACGCTGTTGCCGAAGCTGCTCGGCGAGAACGGCAACTTCGAAGTGATCGTGTTCGGCATTCTGATGGTGCTGTTGCTGCAATACGCTCGGCAGGGTGTCTGGCCGTTTGTCGCGCGATTTTTCCCGAAGGGACCGCGCGCGCACCTGTCGGATCATGCGGAGCCGTTGCCGCAACGCAGCAAGCCGGACGCAGGTGAAGATCTGCTGACGGTGAATAAGGCGCGCAAGCAGTTCGGCGGGTTGGTCGCGGTGAACGATGTCAGCTTCGAGGTGAAAGCAGGACAGATCATCGGTTTGATCGGCCCGAACGGCGCCGGCAAATCGACCACCTTCAATCTGGTGACGGGCGTGCTGCAGGCGACGAGCGGCGAAATCACCTTTCGCGGCGAGCGTATCGACTCACTGAGTTCACGTGAAATCGTCAAGCGCGGCATTGGCCGAACGTTCCAGCACGTCAAGCTGCTACCGGGGATGACGGTCTTGGAGAACGTTGCAATCGGCGCGCATCTGCGCGGCCAGGCTGGCGTCTGGCGCAGCGTCGCGCGCCTGAACGGTGCGGAAGAAGCGCGCTTGATGGCTGAAGCGGCTCGCCAGATTCGTCGCGTCGGACTCGAACAGCATATGTATGACGAGGCGGGTAGCCTGGCGCTAGGACAACAGCGGATTCTCGAAATTGCTCGCGCGCTGTGCTGTGACCCGACCCTGCTACTGCTCGACGAACCTGCCGCCGGCCTGCGGTACCAGGAAAAACTGCAATTGGCAGACTTGCTGCGCCGCCTCAAAGCCGAAGGCATGAGCGTGCTGCTGGTCGAACACGATATGGATTTCGTGATGAATCTCACCGATCGACTGGTGGTGATGGAGTTCGGCACGCGTATCGCCGAAGGCTTGCCGCAAGATGTCCAGCAGGACCCGGCTGTGCTCGAAGCGTATCTGGGCGGGGTGGAGTAATGGAGAACACGATGAATGATGCTGCGCCGATTCTCGACGTGAACGGTTTGTCGGTCCGCTATGGCAAGGTCGAAGCGCTGCACGGCGCGGCAATCAGGGTGCGGCCCGGTCAGATCGTCTCGGTGATTGGTCCGAACGGCGCGGGCAAGTCCACGTTGCTGAACGCGATCATGGGCGCATTGCCGACGACGGGCCATGCGAAGGGCTCGGTCCTCTATCAGGGTGAAGACGTCAGCGCGGTTCCGGTTGAAAAGCGGGTCGCGCGCGGCATGTGCCTGGTGCCGGAAAAGCGCGAGCTGTTTGCGTCGATGACTGTTGAAGACAACCTCGTCCTCGGTGCGTATCGGCGCAAACGGGCAGGAGAGCGCAACTTTCTCGATCAGCTCGAGCCGGTCTTTACGCTTTTTCCTCGCTTGAAAGAGCGACGGAAGCAGGCGGCCGGGACGTTGTCCGGTGGCGAACGGCAGATGCTTGCGGTGGGCCGTGCTTTGATGGGCAAGCCCGATCTGTTGATGCTCGACGAGCCGAGCCTGGGTCTCGCGCCGCTGATCGTGAAAGAAATTTTCCACATTATTAGTGCGCTGCGGCAGACGGGTGTGGCGACGCTGCTGATCGAGCAAAACGCACGCGCTGCGCTGCAGATCTCCGACTACGGCTATGTGCTTGAAACCGGAGAGTTGGCGCTGGAAGGGCCGGCCGCGGATCTGGCGCAGAATCCGCGCGTGATCGAGACGTATCTGGGGTTGGCCAAGAAAGTGGCTTAGTTCTCCATTTTCGTTCTGATCGCTGCGCTTCAAAGCGGTGTGTTTCACGTGAAACACACCGCTTTTTTCTTGTCTGAGCATTCGGTCGAAATTCGGGCCTAAACCGAACCCGTTATAATTCGCCCATACATTTTCCTTTGAAAGGCTCACGCGACGATCTGGCGTGAGATCCGCGATGCTTTTTCCCACAGAATTTGACGTAATCGTCGTCGGCGGCGGTCATGCGGGCACTGAGGCCGCCTTGGCCTCGGCACGCATGGGCAATACCACCCTCCTACTGACGCATAACATCGAAACCCTCGGTCAGATGAGCTGCAACCCGTCCATCGGCGGGATTGGTAAAGGCCATCTGGTGAAGGAGGTCGATGCGCTCGGCGGTGCGATGGCGGCCGCGACGGACGAGGGCGGGATCCAGTTCCGCATCCTCAATTCGTCGAAGGGGCCTGCCGTTCGCGCGACGCGTGCGCAGGCGGACCGTCTGCTGTACAAGCAGGCGATCCGGCATCGGCTGGAGAATCAGCCGAATCTGTGGCTGTTCCAGCAAGCGGTCGACGATCTGATGGTGGAAGGGGATCGTGTGGTCGGTGCGGTAACGCAGGTGGGAATTCGTTTTCGCTCACGCGCAGTCGTGCTGACGGCCGGGACGTTCCTCGACGGCAAGATTCACGTGGGTTTGAACAACTACACCGGCGGCCGTGCTGGCGATCCGGCAGCGGTGTCGCTGTCCGGTCGTCTAAAGGAGCTGAAGCTGCCGCAAGGCCGCCTGAAGACCGGGACGCCGCCGCGCATCGACGGTCGGACGATTGACTTTTCGAAGCTCGAAGAACAGCCGGGCGATCTGGATCCGGTGCCGGTTTTCTCGTTCCTAGGCCGCGTCGAGCAGCATCCGCGCCAGGTGCCGTGCTGGGTCACTCATACGAATGAGCGCACGCACGACATCATCCGCGGTGGTCTAGACCGTTCTCCGATGTACACCGGCGTGATCGAAGGGGTGGGGCCGCGGTACTGCCCGTCGATCGAGGACAAGATTCACCGTTTCGCATCGAAGGAGTCGCATCAGATCTTCCTCGAACCTGAGGGGCTGACGACGAACGAGTTCTATCCCAACGGGATTTCCACCAGTCTGCCGTTCGACGTGCAGTTGGAACTCGTGCGTTCGATGCGTGGTCTGGAGCACGCGCATATCCTGCGGCCGGGCTATGCGATCGAATACGACTACTTCGATCCGCGTGGGTTGAAGGCATCGCTCGAAACCAAGGTGATCAATGGGCTGTTCTTTGCGGGCCAGATCAATGGCACGACTGGCTATGAAGAAGCGGCTGCGCAAGGCTTGCTGGCGGGGATCAACGCCGGCTTGCACGTGCAGGGCAAGGATGCATGGTGCCCGCGCCGCGATCAGGCCTACCTGGGTGTTCTGGTCGATGATCTGGTGACGCAAGGGGTGTCCGAGCCGTATCGCATGTTCACGAGTCGAGCCGAATACCGTCTGAGTCTGCGCGAAGACAACGCCGATATGCGTCTAACGGAGATTGGCCGCGAACTCGGAGTAGTCGATGACGTCCGTTGGGACGCATTCAGCCGCAAACGTGATGCTGTTTCACGTGAAACAGAGCGCCTTCGTACGACGTGGGTCAATCCTAAGACGTTACCGGCTGAAGAAGCGACCGCATTGCTCGGCAAACCGATCGACCATGAATACAGTTTGGCCGATCTGCTGCGCCGCCCGGGCGTGACTTACGACGGTGTCTGCGGTTTGCGCGAGGGTGCATGTGCTGCGCGTGAGACGCTGGCTGAAGACGGCGTTCTGCTCGCCCAGATCAAGGAGCAGATCGAGATCGGCATCAAGTATCAAGGCTACATCGACCGCCAGGCCGATGAGATCGAGCGGAATGAATCGCACGAAAGCACGCGTTTGCCTGAGGGGTTGGACTACGCCGAGGTAAGGGGACTGTCGTTTGAAGCGCGTCAGAAGCTGACGCAATTCCGCCCTGAAACCATTGGCCAGGCGTCGCGTATCTCCGGCATTACACCGGCGGCGATCTCCTTGCTGATGGTCCACCTCAAGCGTGGCTTGGGACGCCGTTCGACGAAACCCGCCGAGCCCGGCACCGACAACACGCCGGTGGTGCAATGACGGTGGGTCAGAAGGGAAGCACTAGTGAGGCATTGGCGCCGCTGTTAGCGGACGGCGTCCGAGAGCTCGGCCTCGATCTCAGCGACGCGCAGCTCGGCAAACTGCTCGACTACGTTGCGCTGCTGTCCAAATGGAATGCCGTCTACAACCTGACGGCGATTCGCGATCCGCGGCAGATGCTTATCCAGCACATCCTGGATTCGCTTTCGATCGTGCCGCATCTCGCTACGCGCGGTGCGTCTTCGGTGCTGGACGTGGGCTCCGGTGGCGGCTTGCCTGGCATCGTGCTGGCCATCGTCCTGCCTGAGTGGACCGTCACCGTGAACGACATCGTGCACAAGAAGACGGCTTTTCAGGCCCAAGCCAAAGCGGAGCTCGGCCTTGCGAATCTGTCGGTTGTCACGGGCCGGGTCGAGACTTTGCGGTCGGGCGCCGAAGTACCGGCAAAGTTCGACGTAATCGTGTCGCGCGCATTCGCAGAGCTCGCGGATTTCGTTACACTGGCCCGTCATCTCGTTGCGGAGCAGGGTGCGATCTGGGCGATGAAGGGTGTGCGTCCGGATGGTGAAATCGAGCGCCTGCCAGCGGGTGCCCAGGTGGAACAGATCATCCGGCTGAATGTGCCGTCGCTCGACGCTGAGCGGCATCTGATCAAGGTGCGGGTGGACGAGGGCCGCTGAGGGCCGCCTCCAGTAGGTGCCAGGTACGCACCGCATACCACGAGCGCTTTCTACTTTATTCAAGCAGCAAAAGGGACACACCAACGATGGCAAAAATCTTCTGCGTTGCGAACCAGAAGGGCGGCGTCGGCAAGACGACGACGGCAGTCAATCTGGCCGCGAGCTTGGCAGCGCAGGGACAGCGAGTCCTTCTCATCGATCTGGACCCGCAGGGCAACGCCACGATGGGCAGCGGTGTCGACAAGGCTGCGTGTGCGAATACCGTCTACGAAGTGCTTGTGGACGGCGTATCCGTGGCGGATGCGCGAGTGCGCCCGGAAGCCGTCGGCTACGACGTGGTGCCCGCGAACCGTGAACTGGCGGGTGCCGAAGTCGAACTGGTCAGCGTCCAGCATCGCGAGCGTCAACTGAAAGTCGCCTTGGCGGAGGTCGAAAGCGAATATGAATTCGTGCTGATCGACTGCCCGCCGGCTTTGTCGCTGCTGACGCTCAATGGTCTGTGCGCCGCCCATGGCGTAGTGATCCCGATGCAATGCGAGTACTTCGCGCTTGAGGGGCTGTCCGACCTTGTCAACACGATCAAGCAGGTGCACGCGAACCTGAATCGCGACCTGAAGGTGATCGGCCTGCTGCGCGTGATGTTCGATCCGCGCATCACCTTGCAACAGCAAGTTTCAGACCAACTGAAAGAGCACTTTGGCGACAAGGTGTTCGATGTGGTGATTCCGCGCAATGTGCGCCTTGCCGAGGCGCCTAGCTATGGGTTGCCGGGCGTCGTGTTCGATAAGGCCTCGCGCGGTGCGCAGGCGTATGTGCAGTTCGGTGCAGAGATGATTGAGCGGGTGCGCACATTGAATGACGCGCCCCAGGCGTCCTAAGCGGATCGAGGAAGCACGATGAACGCAGTAGCAAGAAAGAAAGGGTTGGGCCGGGGTCTGGAAGCACTGCTGGGTGGCAGTGCGGATATTACCGAGGCCGTCGTGATCGAGGGTGCGCCGAACGTGCTGCCGCTCAGTAAGCTGCAGGCCGGCAAGTACCAGCCGCGCACGCGCATGGACGAAGGCGCGTTGCAGGAATTGGCCGCCAGCATCCGTGCTCAGGGGCTCATGCAGCCTATCCTGGTGCGGCCGGTATCGGCGGATAGGTACGAGATCATCGCCGGCGAGCGGCGCTTCCGCGCGGCACGCATCGCCGGTCTGAATGAGGTGCCGGTGCTGGTGAGGGACGTGCCGGACCAGGCCGCCGCTGCGATGGCGTTGATTGAGAATATTCAGCGCGAAGATCTGAATCCGCTGGAAGAAGCGCAGGGTATTCAGCGCTTGCTCGACGAGTTCAATTTCACGCACGAACAGGCGGCCGAATCGGTTGGTCGTTCGCGCAGTGCTGTATCGAACTTGCTGCGTTTGCTGAATCTGGCGTCGCCGGTGCAGACGATGCTGCTGGCCGGTGACCTCGACATGGGGCATGCGCGCGCGCTGCTGGCCGTCGATGCCGCGACGCAGATCACGTTGGCCAACCAGGTCGTCAACAAGCGTATGTCGGTACGCGAAACCGAAAAACTGGTGACGACGACGACCAAGGTTGCGCCTGCGGTCAAAGCGCGAGCGAATCAGGACGGCGGCCGCGATACGCGACGGCTTGAGGAGGAATTGTCCGATCTGCTCGCCGCAACGGTTAAGATCAAGCTCGGCCGACGCGGCCGTGGTCAGGTGCTGGTGGACTTCGGCGATCTGGACGCGTTAGAAGGGATTCTCGTCCGGTTGCGTGGTAACGCTACGGCCTGATCGTGGCGGGTTGATTGTTGAGGGATGTTGAGCATGCTTGCGGGCTGGCTGGGGGTGGTTGTCGGTTCTCGCCTCTCGCTCGCAAGCCGTTTGGCGCGCCTGGTGTGTTTTTCGGCGGTAGCGGTGGGGCAGCGGTCGTATCCGCCGCAAACATGGCTCGTTTGATGGTCTCCCTGTTCGACCGATAGCCCATGTGGATATCAGTTGGATACCTAACTATATGTCGCGTGTAATAATAAGGATTGCGATGTATCAGCTTCTGCGGATATTTCCGTGGTGACGCAGACGAGGCCGGGTTGTGCGGTGAGTTGAGCTGCTCGTGCAGGCTTGGCCTTACTGCTGCGATGTTGCAACGGGTTCCGCATGCTCCGTCCTTTCACGTGCCCGGATTCGGCAGCGGGTGTTAGGTGCCAACGCGGGGATTGTTAAGGTGCGAGGGCAGGGCGGGATCGGCATGAAGTGGCAGGCGCCTGACTGCACGTTGCGTCGACCGTCAGGACCGAGGGTGGCCTCCGGTGATGTTTGGTCACCATAGGAAGGACCACGGCCTGCAGTCGCCGTTGCGCTTCTACCCGGCGCCGTCCTTCATGTCTACCAAAGGTGGTAAAAAACATCGTCTGTTGCATTTTTGAGACGTCCGTAGCAGCGTCGAAACGACACATCCACGCGCTTCAAGCGACCTGATTCATCGCGCATGTTTTGCCATCCCCCGACCGCCTTACATTTGCCGTGTACACACCGCCCGAGATCGCGGTCCCGCATCGTGGCGGCCGTTTTCATGCTGGTTATTGAACGGCCTAAAGTCTTGAATTGCCTGCAACTATCGCTTACAATCGCCCGGATTTAATTGCACGGCAACCCCGTAAGCGCAGCGTAAGCTCGCGGGCTGGAACAAGACTTTCGGAACACTGCGATGGCGGTTAAAACGTCGAATCAAGCGCCGAAGAATGGGCGTGACGACCACCGCGCTGAACGCACCGTTTCCGATGCGTCCACCGGTCAGCACGTTACAACTGACGATGCGTGGGATGTCGAGCAACAAGATAACAATATCGTTCCGCTCACGCGGGTCGAGGCCGAAAAGCTGTTTGGCCCGAATGTGAGTCGTCCATCGCGCGTCACGCCTTTCAAGGTCGTGGTGGCGCAAATGGTTTTGTCCCTGGGTGCTACGCTGGTGTGGTGGCTGTTCTACAAGCCGCCGGGCGCTGCTGCGCTGTCCGCGTTCCTGGGGGGAGCGATTTGCTGGGTGCCGAGCGCGTTGTTCGCGGCACGTCTTAGAACGCTGAGCGGCGCCGAAACAGCGATGAGCTGGATGATCGGCGAAGCGCTCAAGATGGGGACAACGATCGCGATGTTTGTAGCCATCGCCTTCTGGTATCACGACGTACGCTGGGTGCCGCTGCTCGTGACTTACCTCATCGCGCTCAAGACCTACTGGATCGCCCTCGCGTGGCGCTAAGGTAGGAGCAGAGAGTAGCAACACAAAATTCAGGCTGGCGCGCAGCGCTGGCGTAAGGAGTGCGGATATGACACGATCCGCACCCGGCGTGTTCCCGCAATACAGAATTGCGGCGGGAACGGCCTAAGACGATTTTCGACAATTTGGGTGGCATTAACGATATGGCAGCTAGCGAAGGCACGCGCGCTCTGGATCCGTCCGAGTACATCGCGCACCACTTGCAGAACTTTTCCACCGCGCACCAGACGTCGATTTTCGACATTCACGTGTGGAATCTGGACACCCTTTTCTGGTCGATCGTTTGCGGTCTGGCCACGATCGCCATCCTGCATCTGGCGGCTCGCAAGGCGACGTCCGGCGTGCCGGGTCGTTTCCAGTGCGCGATCGAAATGCTGGTCGAGATGGTCGAAGATCAATCGAAGTCGATGATCCACGGCACGCGTACCTTCATTGCACCGCTGGCACTGACCGTGTTCGTCTGGGTCGCGTTGATGAACTCGCTCGACTTCATCCCCGTCGATCTGCCGGGCCGCGTAATCGGCTGGCTGGGTTTGTCGGAAGCCATCCCCCACCATCGCATCGTGCCGACGGCCGACCTGAACGGTACGCTCGGTATCGCACTCGGCGTGTTCGCGCTGATGATTTACTACAACTTCAAGATCAAGGGCGCAGGCGGCTTCGTGCATGAACTGCTGTCGGCTCCGTTCGGCGCGCATCCGCTGCTGTGGATCCCGAACCTTGCATTGAACATCATCGAGTTCGTCGCAAAGACGGTTTCGCTCGGCATGCGGCTGTTCGGCAACATGTACGCGGGCGAGCTGTTGTTCCTGCTGATTGCTCTCCTCGGCAGCATGTGGGGTTTCGGCGCGGACGCGTCAGTGCTCGGCTTTATCGGCCACGTCATTGCAGGCACGGTCTGGGCGATCTTCCACATCCTGATCGTTCTGCTGCAAGCGTTCATTTTCATGATGCTGACGCTGGTGTACATCGGACAGGCACACGACAGCCACTAATCACGGCGTGTCGAACGACGAATTGTTTTAGTTTTGTTTTTATTAAATCCCAGTTCCAACCAGTTCTAAAAGACTTTTCACAAAGGAGTGATCATGCAAGCTTTCATCGCCAACATCCAGGGTCTGACCGCCATCGGTATCGGCATCATCATCGGCCTGGGTGCAATCGGCGCCTGTATCGGTATCGGCCTGATGGGTGGCAAGTACATCGAAGCATGTGCTCGTCAACCGGAACTGATGAACCCGCTGCAAACCAAGATGTTCCTGCTGGCTGGTCTGATCGATGCTGCGTTCCTGATTGGCGTTGGTGTGGCAATGCTGTTCGCGTTCGCGAACCCGCTGCTGTCGAAGCTGGCAGGCTGAGGTTCCTCGGAAGTTTGCGCCTGAGCTATAACTGGTAAAGGCGCAGGGCGGAACGGGCACTTGGGCGCTGATCGAATACAGAATCGATGAGCGCCTTGCCGTTTCACTTTCCGAACTAGCAACGTTTAAGGAAACACCGTGAATCTCAACGCAACCCTGTTTGCGCAAATGGTCGTGTTCCTGATCCTCGCGTGGTTCACGATGAAGTTCGTGTGGCCGCCGTTGATCAACGCCCTCGACGAGCGCTCAAAGAAGATTGCTGACGGTTTGTCTGCCGCTGAAAAGGGCAAGGCTGAACTCGAAGCCGCCCACAAGCGCGTCGACCAGGAACTGGCTCAGGCACGCAACGACGGTCAGCAACGTATTGCTGAGGCAGAAAAGCGCGCAGTGACAGTCGCCGACGAAATCAAGGCTCAAGCACAAGCTGAAGCCGCTCGCATCATCGCGCAAGCGAAGGCCGACGCGGAACAGCAAGTCGTGAAGGCCCGCGAAACGCTGCGCGGCGAAGTTGCCGCGCTGGCAGTGAAGGGCGCTGAACAGATCCTGAAGCGCGAAGTCGACCAGGCAGCTCACGCTGACCTGCTGAATCAACTGAAAGCCGAGCTCTGATCATGGCCGAACTTGCAACCATCGCCCGTCCGTACGCAGAAGCGCTGTTTGGCGTGGCCGAAGCTGGTGACATCGCCGCCTGGTCCACGCTCGTGCAGGAGCTGGCACAGGTTGCGCGTCTGCCCGAAGTGCTGTCGATCGCCTCGAGCCCGAAAGTGAGCCGCGCACAGGTCAGCGATCTGCTGCTGTCCGCGGTCAAGTCGCCGCTCAAGGACAATGCGCAAGCGAAGAATCTGGTGCAAATGCTGGTCGATAACCATCGTCTGCAATTGCTGCCGGAAATCGCCACGCAGTTCGAAGAGTTGAAGAACGCCCGCGAAGGGGCGGCAGATGTGCTGATCGTCAGCGCATTCCCGCTCGAAGGCGCGCAGTTGAACGAACTCGTCGCAGGTCTCGAACGCAAATTCAAGCGCAAGCTGAAGCCGACGGTCGAAGTCGACTCGTCGCTCATCGGCGGCGTGCGCGTGACGGTCGGCGACGAAGTGCTCGATACCTCGGTCCGCGCGCGGCTTGCCAGCATGCAGACGGCTCTGACGGCCTGAAGCGCCCAAGGCGCTGAAGCGGCTGGCACGCAACAGAATTGACTATCAGGAGCGAATAATGCAACTCAATCCCTCTGAGATCAGCGAGCTGATCAAGAGCAGGATCCAGGGCCTTGAAGCGAGCGCAGACGTTCGCAACCAGGGCACTGTGATCTCCGTGACCGACGGTATCGTGCGTATCCACGGCCTGTCGGAAGTGATGCAGGGCGAAATGCTCGAATTCCCGGGCAACACCTTCGGTCTCGCACTGAACCTCGAGCGCGACTCGGTCGGCGCCGTGATTCTGGGTGAGTACGAACATATTTCGGAAGGCGACATCGTCAAGACGACGGGCCGTATTCTCGAAGTGCCGGTGGGTCCGGAACTGCTCGGCCGCGTGGTCGATGCACTCGGCAACCCGATCGACGGCAAGGGCCCGATCAACGCGAAGAAAACCGACGCAATCGAAAAGATTGCTCCGGGCGTGATCTGGCGTAAGTCGGTTTCGGAGCCGGTTCAAACCGGTCTGAAGTCGATCGACGCGATGGTGCCGGTTGGCCGTGGCCAGCGTGAGCTGATCATCGGCGACCGCCAGTGCGGCAAGACCGCAGTCGCAGTCGACGCGATCATCAACCAGAAGGGCAAGAACCTCTTCTGTATCTACGTCGCGATCGGTCAGAAAGCTTCGTCGATCATGAACGTGGTCCGCAAGCTGGAAGAAACCGGCGCGCTGGAATACACGATCGTCGTGGCCGCTTCGGCTTCGGAATCGGCTGCGATGCAATACCTCGCACCGTACGCCGGCTGCACGATGGGCGAATACTTCCGCGACCGCGGTCAAGACGCCCTGATCGTTTATGACGATTTGACCAAGCAAGCTTGGGCATACCGTCAGATCTCGCTGCTGCTGCGCCGCCCGCCGGGCCGTGAAGCGTATCCGGGTGACGTGTTTTATCTGCACTCGCGTCTCCTGGAGCGTGCTGCTCGCGTCTCGGAAGAGTACGTCGAGAAGTTCACGAACGGCGAAGTGAAGGGCAAGAGCGGTTCGCTGACGGCACTGCCGGTCATTGAAACGCAAGCAGGCGACGTGACCGCATTCGTTCCGACGAACGTGATCTCGATTACCGACGGCCAGATCTTCCTGGAAACCGACCTTTTCAACGCAGGTATCCGCCCGGCAATTAACGCCGGTGTGTCGGTCTCGCGCGTGGGTGGTGCGGCTCAAACCAAGGTTGTGAAGAAGCTGTCGGGCGGTATCCGTACCGACCTGGCGCAGTACCGTGAACTCGCAGCGTTTGCGCAGTTCGCATCTGACCTCGACGAAGCAACCCGCAAGCAACTGGAGCGCGGCCGCCGCGTGACGGAACTGCTGAAGCAGCCGCAGTATCAGCCGCTGCAAGTGTGGGAACTGGCTGTCGCGCTGTTCGCTGCGAACAACGGTTACCTCGACGACCTCGAAGTCGCGCAAGTGCTGCCGTTCGAAAAGGGCCTGCGCGATTACCTGAAGTCGAAGCACGCAGACCTGATCAAGCGCATCGAAGACACCAAGGAACTCTCGAAGGACGACGAAGCCCTGCTGCACACGGCTCTCAAAGACTTCAAGAAGTCCGGCGCTTATTGATCCGCGAGTGACCCGCAAGGCATAAACGGACCTTGAAGCGGCGCGGGCCGCAGGCAACTGAACTCGCGCTGCTTCGATCGCTTTGCATGGGACCCGAGTAACCGCTAAAGCGCTGACTCGGGCCGACAAGGAGTAAGCAATGGCTGGAATGAAGGAAATTCGCGGCAAGATCAAGAGCGTGCAAAACACGCGCAAGATCACGAAAGCGATGGAGATGGTGGCCGCATCGAAGATGCGCCGCGCTCAGGAGCGCATGCGCGCTGCTCGCCCGTATGCCGACAAGGTCCGCGATATCGCTGCGCACATGAGCCGTGCGAACCCGGAGTATCGTCACCCGTTCATGGTGTCGAACGAAGGCGCGAAAACGGCCGGCATCATCCTCGTCACGACCGATAAAGGTTTGTGCGGTGGTATGAACACCAACGTGCTGCGTGCGTCGCTGCAGAAGTTCAAGGAACTGGAAGGCCAGGGCAAGACGATCGAAGCAACTGCGATCGGTACCAAGGGTCTGGGTTTCCTGAATCGTCTGCGCGCCAAGGTGGTGTCGAATGTCGTGCATCTGGGCGACACGCCGCATCTGGAAAAGTTGATCGGCGCGGTGAAGGTGCAGCTCGACCTGTACTCGGAAGGCAAGGTTTCGGCGGTGTACCTCGCGTACACGCGCTTCGTCAACACGATGAAGCAGGAGCCGGTGATCGAGCAACTGCTGCCGCTGTCGGCAGACCAGTTCGAGCGCAAGGACGAAGACGGCACGACGCCGAGCACGCAGTGGGACTACATCTACGAGCCGGATGCACAGGCAGTGGTGGACGAACTGCTGGTGCGTTATGTCGAAGCGCTGGTCTATCAGGCCGTCGCGGAAAACATGGCATCGGAGCAGTCGGCACGGATGGTCGCAATGAAGGCCGCTTCGGACAATGCGAAGACGGTCATCAACGAACTACAGCTCGTGTACAACAAGAGCCGTCAGGCCGCGATCACGAAAGAACTGTCGGAAATCGTCGGTGGCGCGGCGGCAGTCTGACCATAAAGGTCAGGTACGCCGCTTCGTGTGCGCCCTGTGAGGCGCACCCGGCTGGGCGCCCCCACCAAAACTGCGCCTTTGCGCGAGTGAAGAATTGAGTATCTAAAGGAAAAGCGATGAGTACTACTGCTTTGGTAGAAGGCAAGATCGTACAGTGCATCGGCGCGGTGATCGACGTGGAATTCCCGCGTGACCACATGCCGAAGATTTACGACGCGCTCATTCTCGAAGGTTCGGAACTGACCCTCGAAGTCCAGCAGCAGCTGGGCGACGGCGTCGTCCGCACCATCTGTCTGGGTGCATCGGACGGTCTGCGCCGTGGTACGACGGTGAAGAACACCGGCAAGCCGATCAGCGTGCCGGTTGGCAAGCCGACCCTCGGCCGGATCATGGATGTGCTGGGTCGCCCGATCGACGAAGCCGGCCCGATCAACTCGGACGTGGTTCGCGGTATTCACCAGAAGGCCCCGGCGTTCGACGAACTATCGCCGTCGACGGAACTGCTCGAAACCGGCATCAAGGTTATCGACCTGATCTGCCCGTTCGCCAAGGGCGGTAAGGTTGGCCTGTTCGGTGGCGCCGGTGTGGGCAAGACCGTGAACATGATGGAACTGATCAACAACATCGCTAAGGAACACGGTGGTTACTCCGTGTTCGCCGGTGTTGGTGAGCGTACCCGCGAAGGGAACGACTTCTATCACGAAATGAAGGACTCGAACGTTCTCGACAAGGTCGCGCTGGTGTACGGCCAGATGAACGAGCCGCCGGGCAACCGTCTGCGCGTCGCGCTGACCGGTCTGACGATGGCTGAGCACTTCCGTGACGAAGGCCTCGACGTGCTGTTCTTCGTCGACAACATCTACCGTTTCACGCTGGCAGGCACGGAAGTGTCGGCACTGCTCGGCCGTATGCCGTCGGCAGTGGGCTATCAGCCGACGTTGGCTGAAGAAATGGGTAAGCTGCAAGAGCGTATTACGTCGACCAAGACCGGCTCGATCACGTCGGTTCAGGCCGTGTACGTCCCTGCGGATGACTTGACCGACCCGTCGCCGGCTACGACTTTCGGCCACTTGGACGCAACCGTCGTGTTGTCGCGTGACATCGCTTCGCTGGGTATCTACCCGGCAGTGGACCCGCTCGATTCGACCTCGCGTCAGATCGACCCGAACGTGATCGGCGAAGAGCACTACGCAATCACGCGCGGCGTGCAGCAAACGCTGCAGCGCTACAAGGAATTGCGCGACATTATCGCGATTCTGGGTATGGACGAACTGGCGCCGGAAGACAAGCTCGCCGTGGCGCGCGCTCGTAAGATCCAGCGTTTCCTGTCGCAGCCGTTCCACGTCGCTGAAGTGTTCACGGGTTCGCCGGGCAAGTACGTGCCGCTGAAGGAAACCATTCGTGGCTTCAAGATGATCGTTGAAGGCGAGTGCGACCACCTGCCGGAACAAGCGTTCTACATGGTCGGCACGATCGACGAAGCCTTCGAAAAGGCCAAGAAGATCCAGTAAAGGTCGGGTGTAACGAAGCGGGTGCCGCTCCGCGCTGAAATGCTACCTGCGGGGTAGTATTTCGCGGAAACGGCGCCTCTCACTACACTCAATCCAGCCTTGCATGGGACCCGAATAAGCGCCAAAGCGCTAACTCGGGTCGCCACAGGAGTCGATATGGCAACCATTAAAGTAGACGTCGTCAGCGCGGAAGAGCAGATCTTCTCGGGCCAGGCGAAGTTCGTCGCGCTGCCGGGCGAAGCAGGTGAACTCGGCATTTTGCCGGGCCACACGCCGCTCATCACGCGGATTCGTCCGGGTGCGGTGCGCATCGAAGCTGAAAACGGCGAAGAAGAGTTTGTGTTCGTCGCCGGCGGTATCCTCGAAATCCAGCCTGGCGCTGTGACGGTTCTCGCCGACACGGCGATCCGCGGCAAGGATCTCGACGAAGCCAAGGCCGAAGATGCACGCAAGCGCGCAGAAGAAGCGCTGCAGAACACGGGTTCGAACCTTGAATACGCTACCGCGCAAGCGGAACTGGCGTACGCGACGGCTCAGCTCGCTGCGATCCAGCGTCTGCGCAAGCTGCGCGGTCAGAACTAAGCACCACGTATCAGAGAGAAAGCAGCCTTCGTGGCTGCTTTTTTTTGACCTTCACTTGACGTTTACGGAAAGGTCAGCAAAATCGTGCATTCCGAGCGAACAATGAGCGGTTGCGGCGCCCCCAGCAGCAGTCGATGCGGTGCGGGTAAGACTTGATGCCGTACAGACACACGCCGGTGGCACAATCGATTTCAATTTCATTTCAATAGACTGGGCGAGCTTCCGCTCACGGAGACAACACCATGGCAACCCACCTGTCAGGCGAAGGCGCACTCATCGAACCCAAGGACAACCTGTCGTATGTTCGCGGGTCGACCGAGATCCCGTTGAGCGAAGCACCGGTAGGCCAGTTTCTGCGCGACACCGCGGCGCGTTTCCCTGAGCGCCCGGCCGTGGTGTTTCGTGAGCAAGGAATCAGCTGGACATGGAAGGAGTTCGCCGAAGAAATCGACGTGCTGGCGGCCGGTCTTCTCGCACTCGGCATCGTGAAGGGCGACCGCGTCGGCATCTGGTCGCCGAACCGGGTGGAATGGCTGCTTACGCAGTTCGCGACGGCACGCATCGGCGCCGTGCTCGTCAACATCAACCCGGCTTACCGGCTCGCCGAACTTGAGTACGCCTTGAACAAGGTGGGCTGCAAGGCGATCATTGCCGCAGAGCGTTTCAAGACATCGATGTACCTCGAGATGCTGCAGGAGCTCGCGCCGGAGCTGGCGACCCAGGCGCCGGGCGAACTGCACGCCGCACGCCTGCCCGATCTGCGCTACGTGATCCGCATGTGCGACACGGAAACGCCCGGCATGCTGACCTTCTCCGACGTGATCGAGCAGGGCCGCGCAACACTCGACGTCGCCAGGCTCGACGCCATCGGCGCGACGCTTTCCTCCCACGACCCGATCAACATTCAGTTCACCAGCGGTACGACCGGCAATCCGAAGGGCGCGACGCTGACCCACAGGAACGTCGTCAACAACGCGCGCTATATCGCGATGGCGATGCGCCTAACGGAGCAGGACGGCCTGTGCATTCCCGTCCCGCTCTATCACTGCTTCGGCATGGTGCTGGCGGTGCTGGCCTGCGTATCGGTCGGCGCGAATATGGTGTTTCCAGGTGAGGGCTTCGATCCAGCTGCCACCCTGGCGGCCGTCGCCGAAGAGCAGTGCACCGCGCTGCACGGGGTGCCGACCATGTTCATCGCCGAACTCGATCATCCGAATTTCGCCACTTATGACTTTTCGCGGCTGCGCACCGGAATCATGGCCGGTTCGCCGTGCCCGATCGAGACGATGAAGAAGGTCGTCTCGAAGATGCATCTGAACGAGATCACGATCGCATACGGCATGACGGAGACCAGCCCGGTGTCCTTCCAGAGTTCGACTACCGATCCGCTCGACAAACGCACCACGACGGTCGGGCGTATCCAGCCGCATCTGGAGGTGAAGATCGTCGACCCGCTCGGCGCGATCGTGCCGATCGGCGAGACGGGCGAACTGTGCACCAAAGGTTATTCAGTGATGCAGGGCTATTGGGGGGACGAAGCGAAGACGCGGGAAAGCATCGTCGACGGCTGGATGCATACCGGCGATCTGGCGACGCTCGATGCCGAAGGCTACTGCAACATCGTCGGCCGCCTGAAGGACATGCTGATTCGCGGCGGCGAAAACATCTACCCGCGCGAGATTGAGGAGTTTTTGTTCCGCCACCCGAAAATCCAAAGCGTGCAGGTCTTCGGCGTGCCCGACGCGAAGTACGGCGAGGAAGTGTGTGCGTGGATCGTATTGCGCTCAGGAGAGCAGGCCACAGCGGAGGAAATCCAGCAGTTCTGTCAGGGCCAGATCGCGCACTACAAGGTGCCGAAGTACATCCGCTTCGTCGACGAACTGCCGATGACGGTGACCGGCAAGGTGCAGAAATTCGTCATGCGCGAACGGATGATCAGTGAATTGAAGGTGCAGGAAGACAAGACGGCCTGATGGCCAAGCGGGTTCGGCGCCGCGCGAAGATTCGCGCGGCGCCGGCCGACATCTTGGGGAAAACCGTTTGCCATCGAATGAATCCGTGGGCCGCAAATTGACCCGCCCGGCAGCTCGCAAACGTTTGACCAGACGAAAAAAAAGCGGGCCTGGAGCCCGCTAAAAACCACACGCTACGGGGTTAGCGCGAGGAGACCAAAGATGGAACCAACTGAGACGACGACCCTGCGTCGACTACGGCCCCAGCAGGGATGCCCCTTCACAGGGCTTCGGCAAACGCCGACCGGCAAGTGCATCGTATCCGCTCACACCACGCACCCAGCCACATCCTTGTTGAAACCGTTGAGGGCATTGTGGGCGAATTAACCTACGAGCGCGGTAACAAAGTGTTTCAGGTTGTAACGCCCGCCAGATAAGGCGTTGCGGGACTTATTTCCAATCCGAAACGTTTTAAACGTAATTTTTACCGATGACTGTAACGCAATTTCATACGCTTGATTGATGCTATTCGCGACGCATATTGCGGCGTAATCCATTCAGTCGATTCCGCATGAAATGGTTGCATGCTCATCTTTTTCTGCATGAATCGGCTGTATTACAGGCGCTTTTCCAGCGTTACGAAGTCCGTCTGTGTGCGGACAAGTATGTGCGCTGCGCTGCAACACCCCGCACATGAGGGTAATCGTGCAAGCGGCCGGTTCGTTGGACCCTTGTTCAACGGCATTGTTCGGGTTTTGCGTAGCGCCTTGGGGTCTGGTTACACGATTGTGTCAGCCATACGGACCTATTAATCGTTCAAGCCGCTTGCCTTTTCCAATTAAGCGCGACGCAGGCCGCACCTCACAACCTTCACTTCAGCCACTTATCCGAGATCGCCTGATATTCCCCGGTCGCTCGCGCAAGGTGCAACCATTGATCGACGTATTGCTGGAAGGCCACATCGCCGCGCGGCAGCAGCCAAGCCTTCTCGCCATACTGGAAGGGCTTGTCCGGATGCACCGAGCAAAGGCCCGGATTCAGCTTTTGTTGCAGCAGGGTCTCCGATGCATCGGTCACCATCACGTCGGCCTTACCGGCGAGGATTTGTTTGAAGATCGTCACGTTGTCCGGATAGACGGTCAGGTTCGCATGCGGGAAATACTGCTTGGCGAAACGCTCGTTGGTACCGCCCGGATTGACGATCACGCGGGTCGCCGGTTGATCGATCTGCGCCACCGTTTGATACTTGTTGACGTCGTCACACCGAACGATCGGCGTCTTGCCGTCGATCATGTACGCCTGCGTGAAAAACGCGCGCTTCTGGCGCTCGAGCGTCGGCGAAACACCGCCCACGCCGACGTCGCATTTCGCCACGAAGTCGTTCATCAGGTTCGGCCACGATGTCTTGACGAATTCCGCCTTCACGCCGAGCGATTTGGCGAGCGACTCGGCCATGTCGATATCGATGCCTTCGAATTGGCCGTCTGCCTTGTAAAACGAGTACGGCTTGTAATCGCCGGTCGTACAGGCGCGCAGCGTGCCGCGCGCGAGAATGTCGTCTAGCCGCGAGGGCGCCGCGGCGGTGGCGGCGCTCTGCGCCTGGGCCACGCCTGCGTGCATCAAAACACCGGCCAGAACGCCGAGCAGTGCGAGTGCTGCCTTGTTCATCGAGTCTCCTTGATTGCGCGTAATTGTTTGGTAAGGCCGTCGGATGATAGCCCGGCAATTCACGCTTGAACATTGGCCGTTCAGCCGAGTCATGGCGCCGCACCGGGCTGCAAAAAAGCCGGCCGCAAGCAAGGTGCGCCACAGTTATTGCCCGCATCAAGCGCGATGCGGCCTGCCGGGTCCGGTAAAATGCTTCTTTGCCTTCAGTCGTACGCAACGTGGCCCATAAACTCCTGAACGATACTTTCCTGCGCGCGCTGCTGCGCCAGCCGACCGACTACACGCCGATCTGGCTGATGCGGCAGGCTGGCCGCTACCTGCCGGAATACAACGCGACGCGGGGTCGCGCGGGGAGTTTCCTCGGTCTGGCGAAGAACCCGGCGTACGCAGCGGAAGTCACGCTGCAGCCGCTCGAGCGCTATCCGCTCGACGCCGCGATCCTGTTCTCCGATATCCTCACCGTGCCTGACGCCATGGGCCTGGGTCTCGAGTTCGTCGCTGGCGAGGGCCCGAAATTCGCTCGTCCGGTGCGCACGGAAGACGATGTGGCGCGCCTGGCCGTCCCCGATATCGACGCCACGCTGCGCTACGTGACCGACGCGGTGCGCGAAATCCGCACCGCGCTGACCGACGCGCAAGGCCGCCAGCGCGTGCCGCTGATCGGCTTTTCGGGCAGCCCGTGGACACTGGCGTGTTACATGGTGGAAGGCGGCGGTTCAGCGGACTTCCGCACGGTCAAATCGATGCTGTACGCGCGTCCGGACCTGATGCACCGAATTCTCGACGTCAATGCGAAATCGGTTGCGGCGTACCTGAATGCGCAGATCGAAGCCGGCGCGCAAGCCGTGATGATCTTCGACACGTGGGGCGGGGCGCTCGCGGACGGCGTCTACCAACGCTTCTCGTTGCAGTACATCCAGCAGGTCGTGAGCCTACTGAAACGCGATCACGACGGAGAAAAAGTGCCGGTGATCACCTTCACGAAGGGCGGCGGGTTGTGGCTCGACGAGATCGCCGATATCGGCGTGGATGCGGTGGGTCTCGACTGGACCGTGAACCTGAGCAAGGCGCGCGAGCGCGTGGGTAGCAAGGTGGCGCTGCAAGGCAATATCGATCCTTCGGTGCTGTTTGCGCCGCCGGCCGCAATCCGCATGGAAGCGCGTGCCGTGCTCGACAGCTTCGGTAATCATCCTGGTCACGTTTTCAATCTCGGCCACGGCATTTCGCAGTTCACGCCGCCGGAGAATGTTGCTGAGCTCGTGGATGAAGTCCATCGTCATAGCCGCGCGATTCGCAGTGGCGCGCATGCACCAAGCTGACGCCGAAAACGTTGCCATTTTTGCTGCAGCGCAGCGAACTGGGCTCTCGGCCTAAGGGAATATTTGTAGTCGGCAGGCCGTCAGATGGCGGTCTTGCGAAAGTCAAGACTTGACTTATGCACATTGTTCACGCTGCGGCGCGGTAGAAGCTTTCGTCGTGCCCTAGCCCTTGCACATTGCAGGCGCATTTGATCTAAGCCTTGTCTGGCAAGGGTTTCAAGGGGGCACGGCAAAATGTGCGGAAACCCACAGAAGGCCGCTGCAGCGCGGTTCCCGGCCTATCTGAACGAAGTTCTCAACAAAGTTATCCACAGGCAAGCGGACCGATTGCAATTGTTCAGCCGAATCCAAAACTTAGCGCCGAAATTGAAGTTTTACTTTAACTTCGACGGACTCGTCGTTTGCTCAATGTGCACCGTGACGCGGCGTCATGCCGCATCCGTTCACTCGATCCACATCGCCGCGTGAGTGAAGTGTTCGTCCGCGTCGCGCTGGATCATCCGCTGCCGACCTTGTTCGACTACCGCTGCGACACGCCCGAGCGTGTCGCGCCGGGCATGATGGTGAGCGTGCCGTTCGGCAAGCGTCACGTGGTGGGTCTCGTCTGCGAAGTGACCACTCACAGTGACGTACCCGCTGACCGCCTGCGAGCGGTTACCCATGTCTGTACCGCCTGCCCGCCAGTGTCGACCGAATGGCTGCGGCTCGCAGCCTTCGCCGCCGACTACTATCAACGCGGTCTCGGTGAGGTGGCACTGCCCGCTTTGCCGCAAGCCCTGCGTGACGCTTCGCGCTGGTCGCGCCTTTTCGCACCTGAGGAGCGCTACAGCCTGACCGCTGAGGGTCGCGCCGCGTTGCCGGAAACATTGCCGGCGCGTGCAAGCGCATTGCGCAAGCTTGCCCAAGCCTTGGCGGAGGCCGAATTTCTGAGCGTCGCCGACGCTCGCGCGCTTCATCCCAAAGCCATCGCAACCCTGGACGCATGGCAAGCCGAAGGCTGGGTCGCGCTTGAGGTGATCGAAGCCGCCGAAGTGCTCGCCACTCCCGCATCACCGGATACGCCCGCACCCATCCTGCCCACGCTCACAGACGAACAGGCGACTGCGGTCGAAGCGATTCGCGACGCGAACGGGTTCGCGCCCTTCCTGCTGCACGGCGTGACGGGCAGCGGCAAAACGGAGGTGTATCTGCGCGCGCTCGCCGAGATTCTGGCGGCGAAGCCCGACGCGCAGGCCCTCGTCCTCGTTCCTGAAATCAATCTGACGCCGCAGTTCGAGTCGGCCTTCCGTGCGCGTTTTGCCGCGCTCGAAGGCACCTCGATCGTCACGCTGCACAGCGGTCTCGCGGAAGGCGAACGCGCCCGCAACTGGTTCGCGGCGCACACCGGGCGCGCTCGCATCGTGCTCGGTACGCGGCTGGCGGTGCTTGCCTCGCTGCCGAAACTCGCGATCATCGTCGTCGACGAAGAACACGATCCGGCCTACAAGCAACAGGAAGGCTTGCGCTATTCGGCACGCGATCTGGCGATCTATCGCGGCAAGCAACTCGGTTTGCCGGTTGTGCTCGGCTCGGCTACGCCGTCGCTGGAAAGCTGGTGGCAGGCGGATCAGGGACGCTACAAGCGTCTCACGCTGTCGCGCCGTGCAGTTGCCGAGGCCGTTCTGCCGACCGTCAGGCTGATCGATCTCGAAGAAGAGCGGCGGCGCGGGCGGGCCTCGGTGGAGGGTTTGTCCGGGCCGTTGATTGCGGCGTTGAAGGCGCGGCTCGAGCGCGGCGAGCAAAGTCTCGTGTTCCTGAACCGGCGCGGTTACGCACCACAGCTCTCCTGCGACGCCTGCGGCTGGGTGGCCGGTTGCCCACGCTGCAGCGCCTACGTCGTCTTGCACAAACCGGAGCGCGCGCTGCGCTGCCACCACTGCGGCTGGGAATCGCGCATTCCGCGCTCGTGCCCGGACTGCGGCAATGTCGACATCGCGCCGATGGGACGCGGCACGCAACGCGTCGAAGAAACGCTGGCGAGCGCGGTGCCCGGCGCCCGCGTGCTGCGCATCGACGCCGACAGCACACGCCGCAAAGGCAGCGCGCAGGCGCTGTTTTCCGATGTCCACGCCGGCGAGGTCGACATCCTCGTCGGCACGCAGATGATCGCAAAGGGCCACGACTTCCAGCGGGTGTCGCTGGTCGGCGTGCTGAACGCCGACACCGCCTTGTTTTCACACGACTTCCGCGCGAGCGAACGCCTCTTCGCGCAATTGATGCAAGTGAGCGGCCGCGCAGGCCGCGCCGGTTTGCCGGGTGAAGTGCTGGTGCAGACGCGCTATCCGCGCCATGCGCTGTATCACGCGCTGGGGCGACATGACTACGTCGGCTTTGCCAATTCGACGCTGGCCGAGCGGCGCGACGCTCATCTGCCGCCGTTCGCCTATCAGGCTTTGCTGCGCGCCGAAGGCCGCACACTCGAAGCCGCGCTCGCGTTCCTGCAGCAGGCGGCCGCCGCGCTGACGGAGATCCCGGCCGCCGGGCGCGTGACAGTCTATGACGCCGTGCCGCTCACCATCGTCAAGGTGATGCACGTACATCGGGCGCAATTGCTGATCGAAAGCGCGTCGCGGGCCGCGTTGCAGGCCACTTTGCGCGCATGGCAACCGATGCTGCGCGGCCTGAAAGGCGTGCTGCGCTGGAATCTCGAAGTCGATCCCCTCGACATCTGACGCCCGCTGCCGGCCGCTTTGCGACAACTTCGCAGCATTACTCCTTTAAGTCATATTCATAGAGCGAATGGTCGTTTCGTTTTGGGACGTCGCTCGCCTATATTTCGCCGAATCGGCGCACCTTCAGGCAAAACTCAAAAATACCGCGCCGATGCACCTCAACTTCCTCGGGGCATTTGCGATGAGCGATACCAACCAGACGTTGCCGACCGGCGCCGCGCCCGGCAAACCGCGCAGTGACCATAGCGCACACGGCGGCGGGCTCTTTTCAACTGAAGACTGGTGGGCCGTCTGGATCGGCCTGCTGGTGATCGTGATTGCCTGGGCGCTGTTCGCCTCGGGCAGCAGCATCAAGTGGCTGGCGGTGGCGCCCGCCAAATGGGCGAGCGTGGGACAGGCCGCGCAGGACATCGGCAAGCATCTGCCGAACTATGTCGCGCTGTTCGTCGTGTTCGCTGTGCTGTTCGGCGTGAGCCTTGCCGCGCTGAAGCAGCGGGTCGGCATTTTCCTTGGCTCGTTCCTGATCCTGTTCATCGCATCGGCGCTGATCTTCACGCTGGGCGCGTGGGTCAATGCGTCGAAGTACAACCTCGAGCCGCCGTTGGTGGCACTGGCGCTCGGCCTCCTGATTTCCAATGTGTTCACGTTGCCCGAGTGGTTTTCAGCGGGCTTGCGCGTGGAGTTTTATATCAAGGTCGGCATCGTGTTGCTCGGCGCGACGCTGCCGTTCACCTTGCTGGTGTGGGCGGGGCCGGTTGCGGTCGGGCAGGCGACCATCGTCTCGCTCGTGACGTTCTTCGTGATCTTCTTTGCCGCCAAGGCGTTCGGTCTCGACCGGCGGTTTGCGGCCGTGCTGGGCGTGGGTGGCGCGGTGTGCGGCGTGTCGGCGGCGATCGCGATTGCCGGTGCGGTGCGCGCCAAACGCGAGCAGGTGTCGGTAGCGATTACGCTGGTGGTCTTGTGGGCGATCGTGATGATTTTCGTCCTGCCCTTTGCGTCGCGCTCGCTGGGACTCTCGACAGCAGTGGCGGGCGCATGGATCGGCACGTCCGAGTTCGCCGACGCCGCGGGTATTGCCGCCGCGCAAGCTTACGGCGACTTCGCGAAACACGCGGGCGGTGCGATTGCGGGCGCCCCCGAGGCATCGCTGCAGGCGTTCACGCTGATGAAGGTGGTCGGCCGCGATATCTGGATCGGTATCTGGGCGTTCGTGCTCGCCATCGTCGCGACGACGCGCTGGGAGTCGCAGGACAGCGGCGTCAAAGCGAAGGCGAACGCCGGTGAAATCTGGGCGCGTTTTCCGAAGTTCGTGATCGGCTTCGTAATCGCTTCAGCGCTGGTGACGTGGATCGCCAGCCACTACTCGCTGGCCGACTACCGCAAGGTCGTCACGCCCGAATTCGTCGCGCCGATCACTGCCTTGCGCACGTGGGCGTTCACGTTCTGTTTCCTGAGCATCGGGTTGACCACACGCCTGCGCGCGCTCTCGGCCACCGGCCTGAAACCGTTCCTGGCCTTTACGGCGGGCGTGGTAGTCAATATCGCCATCGGCTACGCGCTGTCCGCGCACGTGTTCGCACCGTACTGGAATAGCTTGGGGCAGGGCACGTGATGAGCGAGGCGGTCCGCATCGCCGGCACGGCCCACGCACGCTTCGATGCGTGCGCGCCGCGCTGCGCAAGCTGCCGGTATCGCGCCGAGGATCGGCATTCACTGGAGCAGAGCATTCCGGGCCTCGCCGTGTTCAGTTCCGGGTTTGGCGCGAGCGTGGCGGATAGCCGGCTATGCCGTCTGCACGACCAGCTCGTTTCGCCTGACGACACCTGCGCGCAGTACGACCCCATTCCACGGCATTGACGCGTGCGTCTGCATCGCCGCCCGGTGTGAGCCGTGCGGCGCGTACCTGCTTTGCGGTGTCAGTCGAGGAGCGGCGTCTTGATGTCCATCATTAACCGTCCGGCTTAGCCCCTCAATCGTTCAAAGCTGCCCGCGCATCGCCAGCCGATGCGCGCGATGCCGGACGCGCCCGTCTTTCTTCCGTCTCACGTCTGCCCGGGCCGCGCGTCGCGCCGCGGATGAAAAGCACGCCACACGTGGCGCACATCGCCCAGATGCCCAATATCACTAACCACTTTTCCATTTCGCCAGTCCTCTAAAACCCCGTACCGTTTTTATGTGCGTGCCTTGCGGCCGCGACCATCCATATTCTGTATAACGGCGCGCCGAGCAATCTGATAAGGGTAAAAGCGAAAAGAATCACGCCAGGGAAAGTACTGATCGCAACCGCCGTCGCCACGCGCAGCGCCATTCGGCGCAAACCCCCGCCGTACAGGGCTTTTAAAAAGGTGCAACCATGCTCAGCGCATGGTTGCACCTTTTTATTTGGAGGCGTACGATTCGCCCAACTTTTAGTCTTTCCCAGCGAATTCGTTTGGTATCCGAAGAAGGAAACATGGCTAGCACCACCCTTGGCGTCAAGGTCGACGACCTCCTGCGTTCCCGGCTGAAAGACGCCGCCACCCGGCTCGAACGCACTCCGCACTGGCTGATCAAGCAGGCGATCTTCGCGTACCTCGAAAAGATCGAGCACGGCCAATTGCCGCCGGAATTGTCGGGCCACACCGGCTCGGCCGATCTGGCTGACGGCGCCGCGGTGGAGCACGAGGAAGACGGTGCGTCGCATCCGTTCCTCGAATTCGCGCAGAACGTGCAACCGCAATCGGTGCTGCGCGCGGCGATCACCGCTGCGTACCGCCGTCCCGAGCCGGAATGCGTGCCGTTCCTGCTCGGCCAGGCGCGTTTGCCGGCCAACCTCGCGGGCGACGTACAGACGATGGCCGGCAAGCTGGTCGAAACGCTGCGCACCAAGAGCCGTGGCGGCGGCGTCGAAGGGCTGATCCACGAGTTCTCGTTGTCGAGCCAGGAAGGCGTCGCGCTGATGTGCCTCGCCGAAGCGCTGCTGCGGATTCCCGATCGCGCCACGCGTGACGCGCTGATCCGCGACAAGATCAGCAAGGGCGACTGGAAGTCGCACGTCGGCCAGGCGCCGTCGCTGTTCGTCAACGCCGCAACGTGGGGCTTGATGATCACCGGCAAACTGGTGGGGACCAACAGTGAGGCGAGCCTCTCGTCGGCGCTCACGCGTCTGATCGGCAAGGGCGGCGAGCCGCTGATCCGCAAGGGCGTCGACATGGCGATGCGCCTGATGGGCGAACAGTTTGTCACGGGCGAGAACATCTCCGAAGCGCTGGCGAATAGCCGCAAGTACGAAGCACGCGGCTTCCGCTACTCGTACGACATGCTCGGCGAAGCGGCGACCACCGAAGCCGACGCGCAACGCTACTACGCCTCGTACGAACAGGCGATCCACGCGATCGGCAAAGCGGCCGGCGGCCGCGGCATTTACGAAGGCCCGGGCATCTCGATCAAGCTGTCGGCGCTCCACGCACGCTACTCGCGTTCGCAGCAGGAACGCACGATGAGCGAACTGCTACCGCGCGTGCGCTCGCTGGCGATCCTCGCGCGCCGCTACGACATCGGCCTGAACATCGACGCTGAGGAAGCCGACCGCCTCGAAATCTCGCTCGATCTGCTTGAAGCGCTGTGCTTCGATCCGGAACTGGCTGGCTGGAACGGCATCGGTTTCGTGGTGCAGGCGTATCAGAAGCGCTGCCCATTCGTAATCGAATACCTGATCGATCTGGCGCGCCGCAGCCGCCACCGCATCATGGTCCGTCTCGTGAAGGGCGCGTACTGGGATACCGAAATCAAGCGCGCACAAGTGGACGGCCTCGAAGGCTATCCGGTCTACACGCGCAAGATCTACACGGACGTCTCCTACCTTGCCTGCGCGAAGAAGCTGCTCAGCGCGCCGGATGCCGTCTATCCGCAGTTCGCCACGCACAACGCGCACACGCTGTCGGCGATCTATCACCTCGCGGGCAATAACTACTACCCCGGCCAGTACGAGTTCCAGTGCCTTCACGGCATGGGTGAACCGCTGTATGAGGAAGTCACCGGCCGCGACAAGCTGAACCGTCCGTGCCGCGTGTATGCGCCGGTTGGCACGCATGAAACGCTGCTCGCGTACCTCGTGCGCCGCCTGCTGGAAAACGGCGCGAACACGTCGTTCGTGAACCGCATCGCCGACGAAAACGTCGCGATCAAGGACCTGATCGCCGACCCGGCCGACGAAGCCTCGAAGATCGTCCCGCTCGGCGCACCGCACGCGAAGATTCCGCTGCCGCGCAATCTGTTCGGCGCCGAGCGTCTCAATTCGATGGGCCTCGATCTGTCGAACGAACATCGTCTGGCCTCGCTGTCGTCGGCGTTGCTGGCGAGCGCGCATCATCCGTGGCGCGCCGCGCCGATGCTCGAAGACAACGAGATCGCCGTGGGCGTCGCACGTGATGTGCGCAACCCGGCCGATCATCGCGACCTCGTCGGTACTGTGGTGGAAGCGACCTCGGAACATGTGAGCGCCGCAATGGCCCACGCAGTCGCCGCCGCACCGATCTGGCAAGCGACGCCGGTCGATGCCCGCGCCGATTGCCTCGCGCGTGCGGCCGATCTGCTCGAAGCCCAGATGCACACGCTGATGGGTCTTGTGGTGCGTGAAGCCGGTAAGTCGCTGGCGAACGCGGTCGCGGAAATCCGCGAAGCAATCGATTTCCTGCGCTACTACTCGACGCAGATCCGCAACGAGTTCTCCAACGACACGCACCGCCCGCTTGGTCCGGTGGTCTGCATCAGCCCGTGGAATTTCCCGCTGGCGATTTTTATGGGCCAGGTGGCTGCAGCTTTGGCGGCTGGTAACACCGTGCTCGCGAAGCCGGCCGAACAAACGCCGCTGATCGCCGCGCAAGCCGTGCGTATCCTGCGCGAAGCCGGCGTGCCGGCGGGCGCGGTGCAACTGCTGCCGGGCAATGGTGAAACGGTCGGCGCAGCGCTGGTGGCCGATCCGCGCACCCGTGCGGTGATGTTCACCGGTTCGACCGAAGTCGCGCGTCTGATCAACAAGACGCTCTCGAACCGTCTCGATCCGGAAGGCAAACCGATCCCGCTGATCGCCGAAACCGGCGGCCAGAACGCGATGATTGTCGATTCGTCGGCGCTCGCTGAGCAGGTGGTCGCGGACGTGCTGCAGTCCTCGTTCGACTCCGCCGGTCAACGGTGTTCCGCGTTGCGCGTTCTTTGTCTACAAGAAGATGTTGCGGACCGCACGCTCGAAATGCTGACGGGCGCGATGCGCGAACTGTCGGTGGGCAATCCGGATCGCCTGTCGATCGACGTCGGCCCGGTGATCGACCTCGACGCGAAGCGCGGTATCGACGCGCACGTCGCGGCAATGCGCGAGAAAGGCCGCAAGATCGAGCAACTGCCGATGCCGGAAGGCACGGGACAAGGCACGTTTGTTCCGCCGACGCTGATCGAACTCGACAGCATCGACGAATTGAAGCGTGAAGTGTTCGGCCCGGTGCTGCATGTGGTGCGTTACCGCCGCAGCCAGCTGGACAAGCTGCTCGAACAGATTCGCACGACTGGCTACGGCCTGACGCTTGGCATTCACACGCGGATCGACGAAACGATCGCTCACGTGATCAGCCGCGCGCATGTCGGCAACATCTACGTGAACCGCAACGTGATCGGCGCGGTGGTGGGTGTTCAGCCATTCGGCGGTGAAGGTCTGTCGGGCACGGGTCCGAAAGCAGGTGGCGCGCTGTATCTGCAGCGTCTGCTGGCGACGCGTCCGGCTGGGTTGCCGAAGTCGCTGGCCGATGCGTTGATCGTTGATGTGCCGCAAGCGGGTGTGAACGGGGATAATCCGTCCGCTGCCTTGACGGCGCTGCGCGACTGGCTGATCAGCGAACAGCAGCCGGTGCTGGCCGCACGCTGCGACGGTTATCTGTCGCATGTGCCGGCGGGCGCAACTGCGGTATTGTCTGGACCGACCGGCGAGCGCAACACGTACACGCTGGGCGCACGCGGCACGGTGCTGTGCATTGCCTCGACGGCGAGCGGCGCACGCGTGCAGTTCGCTGCGGCGCTGGCTACGGGAAATCACGCCTTGTTCGAGGGCGCGGCTGGTGAACAATTGGTGGCGCAGCTTCCTGCCGCGTTGAAGTCCCACGCAAGCGTGAAGAAGAGCGCCGATACGCCGTTCGACGCCGTCCTGTTCGAAGGCGATAGCGACGAACTGCTGGCGCTGGTGAAGGAAGTTGCGAAACGTGCGGGGCCGATCGTCTCGGTGCAGGGCGTCGCGGCTCGCGCGCTGGAAAGCGGCGATGAGGACTATGCGCTCGAGCGTCTGTTGACGGAACGCTCGGTCAGCGTGAATACGGCAGCAGCAGGCGGTAATGCAAATTTGATGACGATCGGTTGAGCGAACCTCATCGATTACTTCAAAAAAACGGAAGCGGTACGGCGACCCCGAAAAACCGCTCCATCCACACCTGGTACCAAGGAGAAGCTATGCAACACAAAATGAAACAGCTGGCAGGCGCAGCGCTGGTTGCAGCAATGTCGCTGGCGGGGACGGCCAACGCTCAATCGACCGAAGACGTAAAGATCGGCTTTGCCGGTCCGATGACGGGCGCACAGGCGCACTACGGTAAGGACTTCCAGAACGGCATCACGCTGGCTGTGGAAGACATGAACGCAACCAAGCCGGTGATCGGCGGCAAGCAGATTCGCTTCGTGCTCGATTCGGCCGACGACCAGGCTGACCCGCGCACCGGCACGACCGTTGCACAAAAGCTGGTGGATGACGGTATCAAGGGCATGCTCGGCCACTTCAACTCGGGCACCACGATTCCGGCTTCGCGCATTTACGCGAACGCGGGCATCCCCGAAATCGCAATGGCGACGGCGCCTGAGTACACGCAACAAGGTTTCAAGACCACGTTCCGCATGATGACGTCCGACACGCAGCAAGGTTCGGTCGCCGGCACGTTCGCTGTGAAGACCCTGGGCGTGAAGAAGATCGCGATCGTCGACGACCGCACGGCCTACGGCCAAGGTCTGGCTGATCAGTTCGAAAAGGCAGCGAAGGCAGCGGGCGGCTCGATCGTCGATCGTGAATACACGAACGACAAGGCTGTCGACTTCAAGTCGATCCTGACCAAGCTGAAGTCGGTCAACCCTGACCTGATCTATTACGGCGGCGCGGATTCGCAAGCGGCACCGATGGTCAAGCAGATGAAGGCACTGGGCATCAAGGCACCGCTGATGGGCGGCGAAATGGTCCACACGCCGACCTTCCTCCAGATCGCGGGTGACGCAGCGAACGGTACGGTGGCATCGCTCGCCGGCCTGCCGCTGGAAGAAATGCCGGGCGGCAAGGACTATGTCGCGAAGTATAAGAAGCGTTTCAACGAAGACGTGCAAACGTACTCGCCGTACGCTTACGACGGCGCAATGGCCATGTTCGACGCCATGAAGAAGGCTAACTCGACCGATCCGGCCAAGTATCTGCCGCTGCTCGCGAAGACCTCGATGCCGGCAGTGACGGCAGCGAACCTCGCGTACGACGGCAAGGGCGACCTGAAGAACGGCGGCATCACGCTGTACAAGGTTGTCGACGGCAAGTGGACGACGCTGCAAAGCGTGGGCGGGAAGTAAGCGGTTTTTCGCTGCTTGCTTGGATGTCAGGAACCCCGCTTCGGCGGGGTTTTTTTATGGCGCTTTGAGTTTGTGCTGCTGGCGTGAACTCGATTAGTTAGCCTTCTCCCGAAAAAAATTTCATCGACAATCCTCACGGGTGGCGCGAAATCAGTGAGGCGCTTTTATATCTTATGGCTGGTACGTGAAGTTCTACTTCGTGGGCAATCCGGAGACCGTGTTTATCAGCGTGCACCAGTGAGCGAAGCTGTGAAGATGAAACTCTACGATGAAGGCGAGAAGAGCAAGGCAATCTGCCACCACTGCCAGCAGCTTGTGAGCACGACCTTTGCGCGGCGCGACGTACCGTTCAGGGACGGCAAAGGTGAGGTGAAGAATATTCTCGCGGCGGTGTGCGACGTCTGTGACCACGTGGTCGCCATTCCAGCGCAATCCACGCCGGCTGTCCGCGAAGCTCGGCAGAAGGAAGTCAGGCCGATTGAGGCGCAACTGCCGGCCATCTATCTGGATGTTCTCGACCTGGCCGCCTATATGGTCGACAGCGCGAGCTCGACCGAATTCCGCAAGGTGCTCATGACGCTCTATCTGCACCGGTTTGCATCCGGTGAATATCCGCGGGCACGGTTGATTAAGGCGCACCGATCAGCGTCGGAGCGTTTCAAGGAACGCAGAGGCGCTGCACGGCGACGACTGTCGATGAAGGTGACACCTCGCATCGCCGAAGATATCAAGACGCTGATGCATGACACGGATATGAGCCAGACTGAGGTCATCAAGTCCGTGATCTATCAAATCCAATCCGACGTGATTGAATCTCACAAGCCTGCTCTGATGAAGGAGCTTGGCGCTTTATCGGTCATATACGCTTGAGTCATGTGCTCGTGGCGCACAAAAAAGCCCCGCATTGATGCGAGGCTTTTCTCATGGAGAGCCTTGCATAAACCGGGGTTTTTACTCCATCTTCTGCCTGATGACTGCAAGCGTCTTGGTGTCGTAGTTCAATTCCACCTTTCTGCCGTCCTTGTTGTAGGCTTCGACCTCATAGCAGTTGTCGTCGACCTTGAACTTCGCGATCTTGTAGCCTTGCGCTTCGATCTGCGCACGGGCGTCACTCTCCTTCATCCATTCTGCCGTGGGATGAACTGGACAGGACACGTCCATCGCGAACACGGCGCTCGACAATCCCAGCGCACTTGCAAATACCGCAGCCTTAAGCATATTGACTCCCTGAATCGTTCAGACGAATGGCTACCCTAGCCGATTCGTCAAACGGTGCACAAGGTGATCGCATGGTAAGTCTGCTGTATGTCAAAAATTCGACTTAAGACGCATCGGCGCAGAGGGACGTTGTCCACAAACCTTCTACGCTAAGCCGTCTCGCCTCGCAGTTTCCTTCCCTGCTCGCGAATCTGCTCCAACGTTGCGCCCGGCGTGCTCGCCTCCTGCGGCATGCGAATCTCGATCACTGCCGCGCGCTTCGCCTCAAGAGAACGCTGCAACGCCGGCAGGAAATCTTCAGTTCGCTCCACCGTCTCTCCATGTGCGCCGAACGACTTTGCGAATGCCGCAAAATCCGGATTCGTGAGACCGGTGCCATGCACGCGATTCGGATAGTGCCGCTCCTGATGCATCCGGATCGTCCCGAAGTGGCTGTTGTTCACGACGATGAAAATCACATGCAGGTCGTATTGCATTGCCGTCGCGAGTTCTTGCGCGGACATCATGAAGCAGCCGTCGCCGGCTAACGCGACTACTGCGCGTTGCGGATACATCGACTTCGCCGCAATCGCCGCGGGTACGCCGTAGCCCATCGCGCCACTGGTCGGCGCGAGTTGCGAGCGGAAATGCCGATATGAAAAATGCCGATGCAGCCAGGTTGCGTAGTTGCCCGCGCCGTTTGTGAGAATCGCGTCCTCCGGTAGATGCGCGCGCAACTGCTGGATCACTTCGCCCATTTGCACGTCGCCAGGAATCGGGCGTGGCTTGCGCCAGTCGAGATATGCGCGATGCGCTTCGTCCGCAGCGCCGGTCCATGTGAGCTTGTCGGAAGACGGCCTCAACGCTGCAAGCAATGCTGCAAGTTCTGGCATGCCCGAGACAATCGGCAGATCTGCCGCATACACGCGCCCCAGTTCTTCCGCGCCTTGATGCACGTGCACCAGCGTTTGTTTGGTCTTCGGAATGTCGAGCAGCGTGTAGCCGTTGGTCGTCGCTTCGCCTAGCCGTGGACCGAGCGTGAGGAGCAGGTCCGCATCGCGGATACGCTGAGCAAGCGCCGGATTGATACCGAGACCAACATCACCCGCATAGTTCGGATGCTCGTTGTCGAGCGTGTCCTGGAAGCGGAATGCGAGGCCGATCGGCAATTGCCAATCCTCGACGAAGCGTTGCAGGTCGGCACATGCTGTTGGTGTCCAACCACTGCCACCGGCAATCACCATCGGCCGTTGCGCGCCTTCCAGCAATCGACGCAACTCTTCTATCTGCGCTGCGGACGGCGACGCCGCCACACGCTTGTATGCGGGCGCGCCGGCAACAAGGTCGCACGCATCGCTCAACACATCTTCCGGCAACGACAACACGACCGGCCCCGGACGTCCCGACGTCGCCGTGTGAAACGCATGGCTCAGATATTCGGGAATACGCTTCGGGTCGTCGATTTGCGCGACCCATTTCGCCATCTGCCCGAACATGCGCCGGTAGTCGATTTCCTGGAAGGCCTCGCGATCGAGATGCTCGCGGGCGCATTGGCCGATCAGCAGGATCATCGGCGTCGAGTCCTGAAACGCGGTGTGCACGCCGATCGATGCATGCGTCGCGCCCGGTCCGCGCGTGACGATGGCGACACCCGGACGCCCGGTCAATTTGCCGACGGCCTCCGCCATGTTCGCGGCCGCCGCCTCGTGCCTGCAGACGATAGTCTGGATGCGGTCTGTTTCATCGTGCAGCGAATCGAGCACGGCGAGAAAGCTCTCGCCGGGAACACAAAAAACACGTTCGACGCCGTGCGTCAGCAAAGCGTCGACGACGAGACGCGCGCCTGTGGTTTGAGCGGTGGAAGAAGATTCAGAAGCGAGCGGCATTGCGATGAAGCCTCCAGGCGTTGCGATGGGTGCGGTCGGGTCGTTGTGTTCTCAACACTCCACAATATTCACCGCCAACCCACCGCGCGACGTTTCCTTGTACTTCGTTTTCATATCCGCGCCGGTCTGCATCATCGTCTTGATCACAGAGTCCAGCGACACGTAGTGAGTACCGTCACCGCGCAGCGCCATTCGCGCCGCATTCACCGCTTTCACCGAGCCCATCGCATTGCGTTCGATACACGGAATCTGCACCATCCCGCCGACCGGATCGCACGTCAGCCCGAGGTTGTGCTCCATGCCGATCTCGGCCGCATTCTCGACTTGTTCAGGCGTGCCGCCCATCACCGCCGCGAGCGCACCCGCGGCCATCGAGCAGGCCACGCCCACTTCACCCTGGCATCCCACTTCCGCGCCTGAAATCGACGCGTTCAGCTTGTACAGAATGCCGATTGCCGCCGCCGTCATCAGGAAGTCGATCACACCCTGCTCGTTCGAGCCGGGCATGAAGCGAGTGTAGTAATGCAGCACGGCCGGGATGATGCCGGCCGCGCCGTTGGTCGGCGCCGTGACCACGCGCCCGCCCGCAGCGTTTTCTTCGTTCACGGCGATGGCGTAGAGATTGATCCAGTCGACCATCGACAGCGGATCGCGCAGCGCCAGCTCAGGATTGCTCGACAGCGCACGATACAACTGCGGCGCGCGGCGCTTTACATGGAACGGACCGGGCAAGTTACCGTCCGCATCCGGATTGTTGATACCGCAGCCGCGCGACACGCACGACTGCATCACATTCCAGATCTTCAGCAGACCCGCACGCGTTTCTTCTTCCGTGTGCCAGACGCGTTCGTTTTCCCACATCAATTGCGCGATGCTCTTGCCGGTCGATTTGCACAGCGCGAGCAATTCGTTGCCGCTGCGGAACGAATGCGGCAATTGTTCGACCGCGCTCAGCACCTTCGTGTTCGGCGCGCCCGCCGTCACCACAAAACCGCCACCGACCGACAGATACGTCGACTCACGCAGCGTCTCGCCTTGCGCATCGAACGCGCGCAGCTTCAGCCCGTTCGGATGCTCGGACAGCGCCTGGCGATAAAACGAAATGTGATCTTTCTGGACGAACGGCACGTCGTGCGTGCCGAGCAAAGCGAGCTTGCGCGACGCCTTCACCGCTTCGAGTCGCTGTGCGATCGTATCCGGATCCACCGTGTCGGGTGCATCGCCCATCAGGCCGAGCATCACGCCGCGATCGGTGCCGTGACCCTTGCCGGTCGCGCCGAGTGACCCATACAGATCCACTTTCACAGATGCCGTCGCGCCAAGCAGCCCGTCGCGTTCGAGCCCTTGCGCGAACATCAGCGCCGCACGCATCGGCCCGACCGTATGCGAACTGGACGGACCAATGCCGATTTTGAAGAGGTCGAACACGCTGACTGCCATTTACTGCTCCCTGCTGATAAAGGTTAGTTTAGCGCGCCGGCAGCGGTAAGCACACGGCGAGCCATGCGGGCGGCGTCGGTGCGAGCTGCAGCGCGATCGGCGTATAGCGTCCGTCGAGACGCGCCGCCAGGTGAAACAGTTCCGTCGCGTTTTTCGGATCCCATTGACCCGAATAGCCGGGCAAACCGGCCTCGCGACGTTTGGCATCGAACGGAACGTTCGAATGCACGAATTCTTCATGCGTTTTGCTGCCATCCGCGTACGGCGTGAGCCAGTTCAGCGCGCCTTGTAACGACGCGCCGTTCGCACCCTTTTCCGGCAACCAGTTGCGGTTGTGGCGGCGCGCGGCGAGCGCGGCGGTCACGAGCGGCTGCAGGTCGTAGGTGACGTAGTGCAGCGCGTCGCGCTCGCCGAAGTCGAACGTCGAGCCGTCCGGCGCAATGTTGTCGCCGATATGCTCGTCGAACAGGCGCTGCGCCGCGTTGATCATCTTGCGGTTATCCAGCGTAAACGCGGCCATCGAGATCAGCTTGATCCGGTGGCTTTGCCAGTTGTTCTTGAACGTGCCCGTGAGCGGCCGCGGCTGCGCGTCGATCTGCGCGATATAGCCGCTCGCGAGCTTCGTCAGGAACGCCATCGAAGCATTGCGCGTCTTCACCGGCAACGCGCTCGCGGTCATGTCGTAGGCGAGGATCAGGCCCTCAAAATGGGTTTCGTCGATCGGATTGAAACTGGGTTGATAAGTCGTGACCCACGCATACAGCAGGCGGTCGACCAGTTTCAGATAACGGTCGTCACTGGTCGCGCGCCAGGCGAGCGCGGCGTCGCGCAGCAGATCCAGATCCTTCTCCGCCTCGACGCTTTGATCGTAGATGCCCTCGTGCGGCAACGTGCCTTCGGTATGCAGTTTCGCCAGCGCATGCGGCGGGTCGTTCAGATGTGCCAGTACATTGCTCACCAGTGCCTTGACGCCTGGGTCGGCATTCGTGCGCTCGCTGGTTTGCAACGCGGGCGCCGCGCAAAAATTCATTGCGGCCTGCGCCTGCCGTAGCGGCAGCAGCACCGCCGCGCCAGCCAGCAATAGCGTGCAAGCCTGTTGCCATGTTTGGGTTCGCCTGATTTCGGTCCGGCTTTGCATCAATCGCACCTGTCGTGCCATGCGAAACTCCTCGTTAGGCTGATTCGGTGTGTGATGTTAGCCGTTTGCGGACACAAGCGACAGAACCGCGCAACGCCTGCTTACAACCTTCAGGCGCTGCGCGGTTTGCGGGCCGGCTTACTCGTAGTCGGCGATCGGCACGCAGGAGCAGAACAGATTGCGGTCGCCGTACACGTTGTCCGCACGGCCGACCGGCGGCCAGTACTTCTTGGCGATCAGCGTGGGCAGCGGATACGCGGCGGTTTCGCGCGCATACGCATGTTTCCAGTCGTTCGCGATGACTACCGCCGCCGTGTGCGGCGCGTGCTTGAGCGGATTGTCTTCGCGGTCCGAGCGGCCGTCTTCCACAGCGCGGATTTCCTCGCGGATCGCGATCATCGCTTCGATGAAGCGGTCGAGTTCTTCCTTCGATTCCGATTCGGTCGGTTCGACCATCAACGTGCCCGGCACCGGGAAGCTCATGGTCGGTGCGTGGAAGCCGTAGTCGGCGAGGCGCTTGGCGACGTCGTCGACGGAGATGCCGCTGGTTTCCTTGATCGGACGCAGATCGAGAATGCATTCGTGCGCGACCAGTCCGCCTGGGCCCGAGTACAACACTGGGTAATGCGGCGCGAGTTTGTTCGCGACATAGTTTGCGTTGAGGATCGCGGTTTCGGTGGCGGCCGTGAGGTTCTTCGCGCCCATCATCGCGATGTACATCCACGAAATCGGCAGGATCGACGCGGAACCGTACGGCGCGCCCGACACAGCGCCGATACCGTTCGGTGCGCGCTCGTAGCCCGACGAAATCTGATTCGGCAAGAATTGCTCGAGATGCGCGCCGACCGCAACCGGACCGACGCCCGGTCCGCCGCCGCCGTGCGGAATACAGAAGGTCTTGTGCAGATTCAGGTGCGAGACGTCGCCGCCGAACTGACCCGGCGCACAGAGGCCGACCATGGCGTTCATGTTCGCGCCGTCCACATAGACCTGGCCGCCGTGCGCATGCACGATCTCGCAGATTTCGCGGACGTTCGATTCGAACACGCCGTGTGTGGACGGATACGTGATCATGATCGCCGCGAGCTTGTCGGCGTGTTGCTCGGCTTTCTTTTTCAGGTCTTCGATATCGACGTTGCCTTGCGCGTCGCAAGCCACTACGACCACCTGCATGCCGGCCATCTGCGCCGATGCCGGGTTCGTGCCGTGCGCCGAAGCGGGAATCAGGCAGACGTTGCGGTGGCCTTCGCCGCGCGATGCGTGGTACGCGTGAATGATCAACAGACCCGCGTACTCGCCTTGCGAGCCGGCGTTCGGCTGCAGCGACACCGCTGCGTAGCCGGTGGCCGCGACCAGCATCTGTTCGAGCTGATCGATCATTTCGCGGTAGCCGACCGTTTGCTCAGCCGGTGCGAACGGGTGAATCTGACCGAACTCGGGCCACGTGACCGGCAGCATTTCGGAGGTCGCGTTCAGCTTCATCGTGCAGGAGCCGAGCGGGATCATCGAGCGGTCGAGTGCGAGGTCCTTGTCGGAGAGGCTGCGCAGGTAGCGCAGCATTTCCGTTTCCGAATGGTGGCGGTTGAACACGTGGTGCGTAAGGTACGCGCTGGTGCGTTCGAGCGCAGCGGGCACGGTGTTCTCGGCGGGGAGTTCTGCGTCGAGGGCGTCGATTTGCGGGACTTCGTCGACAAATGCCGCTTGCGCAAACGCTGCGAGCAGATCGGCCAGATCGCTGCGCGTGGTGGTTTCGTCGATCGAGATGCCGACGCGCGTATCGCTCACGCGGCGCAGATTGATGCGCCGCGCCGTTGCCGCGTCATGCAGCGCCTGGGTGCGTGCGCCGGTTTCGAACGTGAGCGTGTCGAAGAACGTGTCGTTGACGAGCGTGTAACCGAGCTTCTTCGCGCCGGCTGCGAGCAATGCAGCGATGCGGTTCACGCGCAGCGCGATCGTCTTCAGACCGTGCGGGCCGTGATAGACGGCGTACATACTGGCCATGATCGCGAGCAGCGCTTGCGCGGTACACACGTTCGAGGTCGCCTTCTCGCGGCGGATATGTTGTTCGCGCGTTTGCAGCGCGAGACGCAGTGCCGGATTGCCTTGCGCATCGACAGTCACACCGACCAGACGGCCCGGCATCTGACGCTTGAATTCGTCGCGCACGGCGAGGTAAGCCGCGTGCGGGCCGCCGAAACCAACCGGCACGCCGAAACGCTGCGTGTTGCCGACGGCCACGTCCGCGCCCCATTCGCCCGGCGGCGTCAAAACGGTCAGCGCGAGCAGATCGGCAGCGACTACCACGTGGCCGCCTGCGGCATGGATCGCTTCAGCGAGCGCGCGGTAGTCGCGCACGTCGCCGTTTACGCCCGGGTATTGCAGCAGCACGCCGAACGCATTCGCGTTCGCCGCCTCCGCAGCCGGGCCCACTTTCACTTCGATGCCGACCGGCGTGGCGCGCGTCTTCACCACTTCGATGGTTTGCGGCAGCACGTCGTCGGCGACGTAAAACACGTTCGACTTCGGCTTGCCGACGCGTTGCAGCAGCGTCATCGCTTCAGCGGCCGCGGTGGCTTCGTCGAGCAGCGAGGCGTTCGAGATCGCGAGACCCGTCAGGTCGACGATCATCTGCTGGAAGTTCAGCAGCGCTTCCAGACGGCCCTGCGAGATTTCCGGCTGATACGGCGTGTACGCGGTGTACCACGCCGGATTTTCGAGCACGTTACGCAGGATCACCGTCGGGGTGTGCGCGTTGTAATAACCCTGCCCGATGTACGAGCGGAACACCTGGTTCTTGTTCGCCAGTTCACGCAGCGCGGCGAGCGCTTCCGCTTCGCTTTTCGGCTGGGCGAAGGGGCCGAGCGGCAGCGTTTCGGTGCGGCGGATCGTCTTCGGAATGACCGCGTCGATCAGCGCGGCGCGCGACGCGAAGCCGAGGGCTTCGAGCATCGCTTGCTGGTCGGCCGAATCCGGGCCGATGTGCCGTTCAGCGAAGGCGTCATGCACTTCGAGCGCGGCGAGCGAGAGAGGAGTGCGGTTCATCAGACGATCCGGGTGTTCGAGCTTCATGAGGTGTTCCTGGCGGTGCGGGCGTCCGTTCGACTGTCGAATCGGACGCGCCGCGCCTGTCGGGTTTAAACGTAATGGTGCAAGTTGCGGTGAATCAGGCGCCGACGGCCTTGGCGTACGCGTCCGCGTCGATCAGGCGATCCTGCGATGCGTCCGCGGCCGGCTTGATCTTGAAGAGCCAGTTCTCGTACGGCGCGCTGTTGACGCCATCCGGCGTGTCGGCGACGGCCGGGTTCGCTTCGATGATTTCGCCCGAGACTGGCGCGTAGATATCGGAAGCGGCTTTCACCGACTCGATCACGGCGACGGTGTCGCCAGCGTTGACGGTCTTGCCCAGTTCCTGAACTTCGAAGAAGACGATGTCGCCGAGCGCTTCCTGCGCGTGGTCGGTGATGCCGACCGTCAGCGTGCCGTCCGCTTCGGTGCGGACCCACTCGTGCGATTCGGTGTATTTCAGATCGGCCGGGATGCTCATCGGATGCTCCTATGCGGTGTTATTCGGTATGAACTTAAAAAGGTAAACGCACGCGCCGGCTGCTTAAACTGCGAGCACTTTGCCGTTGCGTACGAACGGCAGTTTTACCACGCTTGCGGGTACGTTTTTGTCACGAATCTGGACGTGAACGGTGTCGCCCGGCTGCACGCCTTTCGGCACGCGCGCAAAGGCGATCGATTCCTGCATCGTGGGTGAAAAAGTGCCGCTGGTGATTTCGCCTTCGCCGTGCGGCGTGACGACTTTCTGGTGAGCACGCAGCACGCCTGCCGCCTTGCCGTTTTCCTTCAGCAGGATCAGACCGACGAACGAGGCCTGCGAGCCGTCGGCTTCAAGCTTGGCCTTGCCGACGAAATCGCGCGGCGAATTCAGATCGACAGTCCAGGCGAGGCCGGCGTCCAGCGGCGAGACGTTGTCGTCCATATCCTGGCCGTACAGGTTCATGCCGGCTTCGAGACGCAGCGTGTCGCGCGCGCCGAGACCCGCAGGGCGCACACCTTGACGCACCAATGCGTCCCAGAACTCGCAGACGGACGTTGCAGGCAGGACGATTTCGAAGCCGTCTTCGCCGGTGTAGCCGGTGCGGGCAATCATCAATTCGCCAAACGGCGTGTTGTCGACGATCGCGGCGTTAAATGGCTTAAGGAGTTCGGTCGAGGTACGGCTGGACGGCGCGACTTGCCAGACCTTATCGCGGGCGTTCGGGCCCTGCACGGCGACGATCGCCAGATCGCGGCGCGGCGTGATGGTCAGGCCGTAGCTGCCTTCGGCGTTGAGCTTGCTGAACCAGGCGACGTCTTTCTCCGCGGTGCCGGCGTTGACGACCAGGCGGAAGTGCGTCTCGCTGAAGTAATAGACGATCAGATCGTCGATCACACCGCCATTCGGGTTCAGCAGACAGGAGTAGAGCGCGCGGCCCGGCGTTTGCAGCTTGGCGACATTGTTGGCCAGCGCGTGTTCGAAGAAGGCGCGCACGCGTTCACCGGTGAAATCGACGACGCACATATGCGAGACGTCGAACATGCCGGCGTCGGTGCGCACGGCGCGGTGTTCGTCGATCTGCGAGCCGTAGTTGACGGGCATGTCCCAGCCGCCGAAATCGACCATGCGGGCGTTGAGCGCACGATGGGTGGCGTTGAGCGGGGTGTGTTTGAGTTCGGTCATGGGGCCTCAGGCGTCTCGCGAAACAAAAAAGGCCATGCGGCGCTACGCCTCGCGGCTGATGCCTGCGAGCGATTGCGTTGCATGACCCCTCTGTCCTCGATACCTGAGAGATTGCGCTGCCGTGCGATGGTGAAGCCGTGATCGCTACGGTGAAACGCGCGCCCCTTCGGTGGGCAGCTTGCCAGAATCTGCTCGATTAAACGATGCAGACGGCTACTGCCGCTCTCCAGAGTGCGAAAAACCGGTGCCTTGATGTTGCCTGGGCGCGGGTTCTTCGACGCAGTCGGTCCTTTTGCCTGAGAGTTTGCGGGTGTGCCCCTTCGGCGGCGCGGCCTGCGATTTTCTGCGGCCAGCACGCTCTCCCGACGCGTGCGGCGAATGTACGCGAGGGCCGGGGGCTTGTCAAATAAAGGCCCGCAAGGGGCATGGGGGTTGGCGCTGCGGGTTCGCGAATGTCAAAAAAAGCGCGGGACGTGATGCCCGCGCTCCTTTGCTTCAGTGCCAGAACTGGCGCGATTATTCGCCGATGGCGTGTGCCGCGTTGTCCAGTTCCTGGTTCAGCACGTGCTGTTCGTCGCCGGACAGGCCGCCGCCGTGTTGCGCCGCCATGTCGTGAGCTTCCTGACGGATCACGTCGAGGCGATGGTGCAACGCACCGCCTTGCGGGGGCGGGTAGTAGCCTTGGTTGACGCGGGCGTCGATGCGGCGGCTCAGGTTGTCGATCCGGCCGTTGACCTGGTTGAAGCGCTGATCCGCGATTTGTTGCGGGTTAGGGCGCGGCGCCGGCGCGGGTTGCTGAGGAGCCACCACGCAGGCGGCGAGGGAGCTGAGCAAAGCGCATGCTGCTAGTGCGCGGACGATACGAGGCATGGACTCTCCGGGAAGTCGTTGTCGTTTTGTGGTGCTACTGGGGTAGCAACGGATTGCCGGGGACTCACGCTGACCGCGGAGGCGGGGTTATTTGTAACGTTATGTTCCTTTCGGGGTTGTCAGGCGTTTTGCCATTGGCGGCGGCATGGTTCGCGTGCCGTCGCCAAATGGCCAAAAAGCGCCCCGTGGCGCTGGGAAAGTCAGCGAATGCGTTCAAACGGCAACCGGACGCCTTCCTCCGAGCTCCGGGCTGCAAGCTCGATGATCGTCATCACGTCGACCGCGTCCTGAGCGCTGACGGGAAATTTCATGCCGTTCTGAATGGCATCCGCCAAGGCAATATAAAAGCCGACGTATTCGCCGTTGCGCGTAGGCACCTCCCGCTCGACTTCCTGGCCCTCTTCGAGCACACGCAACACACCAGGCGCATTGCCGGCGCCGAACCCGTCATCGCCCGGCCGCAAGCCGGCTTTCAACTGATCTTCCTGCGTATCGAGCCCGTATTTGACGTAGCTCCCCTGCGTGCCGTGGATCGTAAACCTCGGCGCGACGTACGCAGTCAACGCGCTGGCATGCAACACCACTTCGAACTCGCCGTAGCCCAACTGAATATGCACGTAGTCCGGCGCGCTGGCCTGATCGCGATGCGTCCGAACCGTCGCCGACACGGTCTGCGGTGCGCCGAACAGCGCCAGCGCCTGATCGATCAGGTGCGGTCCGAGATCGAATAGCAAACCGCCGCCGCGCGAAGCTTCCTCGCGCCAACGCTGCCGAACCTCCGGCCGGAATCGGTCGAAATGCGATTCGTATTGCGTGATACGCCCCAATTCTCTGCTGGCGAGCAGATCCCGCACGGTCAGAAAATCACCGTCCCAGCGGCGGTTATGAAAGGGGACGAACCGCTTGCCCCGGGCGAGTGCAATGTTGGCGAGCGTGTGAGCATCTGCGGCAGTCAGCGTGACCGGCTTGTCGACCACCACGTGCTTGCCCGCTTCCAGCGCGCGGCGCGCCAGGTCGAAGTGCGTGTCATTGGGTGTCGCGATGACGACGCAGTCGATTTCTTCGAGCGCCAGCAGGGCGTCGAGATCGGCCACCACCTTTGCGTGCGGGTAATCGGCCAGCGCGTGCTCGGGCTGGCTCGTCGCGATGGCCGCGATGCTCGCTCGCCCGCAGTGCTCGATCACCGGCGCATGAAAGGTCGCGCCAGCAAAACCGTAACCCATCAATCCAATCTTCAGCGATGCGGACATGCGTGTCTTCCTGCAAAAACGGCGCGCCGCTTTGCCACCGCGGCGACGGCGCGCAACAACGTAATTGTGGCATGTCCCGAAGGCGGACTGTCGGCATCGTCGCAGGCGCTTGTCGGCGGTGCCTGTCCGGCGGCGCTCGGACGGCAGTTGCAGCCGCGTTCGGGCCAGCTCACTCGAACGTCCGTTTTTCGTCGTCGGGCGAGCTGCCATCGCGGGCCCCGTTCCTGGCCATCCGACAGCGCGCCTGTCACGGCATCCGCTCCAGGCATCCGTGTTAACATCGCTCCTCTCGCGCGGATCGCTGCGAGCCGGAACGCCCCTCTCACTGAGGCACGCGCGCCAGCCACCCGCCCCGCGCAGCATGCCCCCGGGCCTTCGGTCTCGCGATTCCGCACCCAAGCGCCCTCAACCGCATTACCCATCCACTGACGATGTCCGCAGGCCTGAACCCCGCTCAAAATGAAGCGGTCCGTTATCTTGACGGCCCGTGTCTCGTGCTCGCCGGCGCAGGCAGTGGCAAGACGCGCGTGATCACGCAGAAGATCGCCCATCTGATCGAGGCCAAAGGCTTCGAGCCGCGCCACATTGCCGCCGTCACGTTCACGAACAAGGCCGCGTTGGAAATGCGCGAGCGCGTGGGCAAGCTGCTTGAAGGCAAGACGCTCACCACGCCCGGCAAGGAAGGCCGCAAAGTGCCCGTCAACCAGTTGACGGTTTGCACCTTCCACTCGCTCGGCGTGCAAATTCTGCGGCAGGAAGCGGAACACGTCGGTTTGAAGCCGCAGTTCTCGATCATGGATTCGGACGACTGCTTCGGCATGATCCAGGAGCAGGTCGGCTCGACAGACAAGGGTTTCATCCGCAAGATCCAGTCGATCATCTCGCTGTGGAAGAACGGCATGGTCATGCCCGAGCAGGCGATCGCGATCGCCGCAAACGAGGACGAACATCAGGCCGCGATCGTCTACCGCAATTACGTGGCGACGCTGCATGCGTATCAGGCGGTCGATTTCGACGACCTGATCCGTCTGCCCGCCGAACTCTTCGAGAAGAACGAGCAGGTGCGCGACCGCTGGCAGAACAAGCTGCGCTATCTGCTGATCGACGAGTATCAGGACACTAACGCGTGCCAGTACGAACTGGTGAAACTGCTGGCCGGCAAGCGCGCGGCGTTCACGGCGGTCGGCGACGACGATCAGGCAATCTATGGCTGGCGCGGCGCGACGCTCGAAAATCTCGGGCAGCTCAGCAAGGATTTTCCGAAGCTGCATCTGATCAAGCTCGAGCAGAACTACCGTTCGACGGTGCGCATTCTGACCGCCGCGAACAACGTGATCGCGAACAACCCGAAGCTGTTCGAAAAGAAGCTGTGGTCCGAACACGGCATGGGCGACACGATCACCGTCACGCCGTGCAACGACGAAGAGCACGAGGCCGAGTCCGTGGTGTTCCGCCTGTCCGCGCACAAGTTCGAGCGGCGCGCGAATTTTCGCGACTACGCGATCCTGTACCGCGGGAACTTCCAGGCGCGCATCTTCGAACAGGTGCTGCGTCGCGAGCGGATTCCGTATGTGTTGTCGGGCGGCCAGTCGTTCTTCGACAAAGCCGAGATCAAGGATATCTGCGCGTATCTGCGCCTGATCGCCAACGCGAACGACGACCCGGCGTTCATCCGCGCGATCACCACGCCGCGTCGCGGCGTCGGAAATACGACGCTCGAAGCGCTCGGCTCGTTTGCGGGTCAGGCGAAGGTGTCGTTGTTCGAAGCGGTGTACATGGGTGGCATCGAGGCGCGCCTGTCGCCGCGTCAGATCGAACCGATGCGCGTGTTCTGCGACTTCATGCAGCGCCTCACCGATCGTGCCGAGAAGGATGCCGCCGGGACCTTGCTCGACGAACTGATGGACGCAATTCACTACGAAGCCTATCTGTACGACGCGTTCGACGAACGTCAGGCGCAGTCCAAGTGGCAGAACGTGCTCGAGTTCATGGAATGGCTGAAGCGCAAGGGCACCAAGGCTGAACCCGAAGGTTCGGAGAAGAGCGAGGCAACCGGCTACGACACCGCCGACGGCTTCGGCGACACCGGTAAGAGTCTGCTCGGCCTGATTCAGACCGTCGCGCTGATGTCGATGCTCGAAGGTCGTGAAGAAGATCCGGACGCCGTGCGGCTTTCAACGGTGCACGCGTCGAAGGGGCTGGAATATCCGCACGTGTTTCTGGTGGGCGTCGAAGAAGGCATCATGCCGCACCGTGGCGGCCCGGACGACGAGCCGATCGACGACGCGCGCATCGAGGAAGAGCGTCGTCTGATGTACGTCGCGATTACACGGGCGCAGCGCAGTCTGCATCTGAACTGGTGCAAGAAGCGCAAGCGCGCGAGAGAGACCGTGGTGTGCGAGCCGTCGCGCTTCATCCCCGAGATGCTGCTCGACGACGCCCCGCCGCCGACACCCGAAGAAGCGCCGATGTCGCCGAAGGATCGGCTTGCGAGTTTGAAGGCGTTGTTGCAGAAGCCTTGAGTGATGGAGCGAACGCGTGTGCGTTGCGTTCGCTTGATCGCAAGCGCACGCTTGGCTCGGAGGCGCCGTGCGTAGGCAACCGCAATTCGTTTGCATTCCCCGACTTGCCCACATAACCCGCGCGCGGCAGGTGCATCGGCGGTTTTTCCACGGACGCACGCTACAGTGGCACGGCCCGTTGATCGGGCGTCGATCAGGCATCAATCGGAGACCGCTCGCATGCACACGCCGCCGCTCGCGCACTATCGCCGCGCGCTCGAAACCTACATCGACGCAAAAGACAACACGCGTGCTAATCGCATTGCCGAGGCCTTCGCACCGGATGCGGTCCTCACCGTTTCGCTCGCTACGTCGAATATCGCGTTTCCGGCGCGCACAGTCGGGGCTGGTGCGATCACGAAAACGCTCGTCACCGATTTCGGCGCGCAGTACGCGCAGTGCCGCACCTATTACGTGTGCGATTCGCTCGCGGTGGACAACGGCACGATCGACGCCTTACCCTGGCTGGTGGTGATGCGCGAACGGGCAACCGGCGCATTGCGCGTGGGCCACGGAGTGTATCGGTGGACTTTCGACGCGGCGCCGGCCGTCACTGGGTTCCATATCCACATCGCACGCATGGACGTCGTGCCGGACGTCGACGGCAAATTGCTCGAAGCGTTGCAAGATGGGCTGAGCTATCCGTGGCTAGTGCCTGCCGACCTGCACACGCATTTGACGTCGCTGGCTCGTACCACGCCGGCGTTGGCATTTGTCGAGGCGTTCAGCCGCACCGCGGTTGCATCGGCAGGCGCCTGGGCCGACGGCGCATAAAGCGCATTTCGGATAAAAAAATCCCTGCCCGTGTCGCCACGGTGCAGGGATTTTTTGTCCTGCGACAACCGCCAGAAGCGCCTTATTTCGCCGCGCTGACCATGTAGTCGACGGCCGCCTTCACGTCCGCGTCGGAGGCAGTCGAGCCACCCTTGGGCGGCATCGCGCCCTTGCCGTGCAGCGCATAGTTGTAGACCGTGTCGATCGGGTCTTTCAGGCGCGACGCCCATGCTTCCTTGTCGCCGAACTTCGGTGCGTTCAGCACGCCGGCCGCGTGACAGGCCTGGCAAACCTGCTGATACAGCGCCTTGCCGGCTTGAGAGGCGTCCGCGCTTTGGGTTCCGCCCGCTGCTGGCGCAGCCGCTTGCGGCACGCTGGCCATGGCCGCCATTGCTGCAGCGGCTTGTGCGGCGCCAGCGTCCGAAGCACCCGCCGGCGCGGCGGCAGCAGCGCCAGACGCGGCGGCCGCCGCGCCCGCTGCCGGTTGCGCCGGTTCAGGGAAGCTCGCACCGGAATTGTTCGCCATGTAAGCCACCGCGCGGGCGATTTCGAAGTCGCTGTAGTCGTCCGGGCTGGTGCCGCCACGCGCGGGCATCGCGCCCTTGCCGACGAGCGCCGTGTGCCACAGCGTGTCGAAGCCCTGCGCGATGCGCGGCGCCCAGTCGGCGGTATTGGTGAATTTCGGCGCGCCTGCCGCACCCGACGCGTGACACGCAGAGCAAACGGCCTTGTAGACCTCTTCGCCGGACTTGTAGACGCGCGGCGCATTGGCGTCGCGAATGTCGACTTGCGCGAGCGGCTTGATGCGCGCGCTGACCTCGGCGTCGGAAAGACTGTCCGTGCCGGCGCCGGTGCGCGTCGAATTATCGACGTAGATCACGAGCAGAACGATGATGACGATCGGTACCGCAAAACTGGCAATGATCGCGGCGATGAGCTGCCCGGGGGTTTTGATTGGGGCTCCGTGTGGTGCTTCGCTCATGCTTGTCTCGTCTCCGTGGGTATGTGAGCGGTACAGCGTGACGGCAACTTCTTGTTCTTTAATCAGGCACGGACGATTATAGACGCAACATTTCGGCGGCGGCGAGGGGCGCGGCGAGGTGTTCAGCAGGCGTTTACCCGCATCGAAAGGTGCGGCCGGTGCCCCCTGGATGGCGGGCAGGAGGCGCCCAATCCCGCCATATAGGCCGTCCGGTGGACGGTTTGGCCGAAACCGGGTATCCTTTCGGTCTCGCTTTGGCGTCGCTCCTGTTCAGGTTGCCGCGCTTTCGTGTTGAAGCGCCCGTAGCTCAATGGATAGAGTACTGCCCTCCGAAGGCAGGGGTTGCTGGTTCGATCCCAGCCGGGCGCACCAATAGCCGTAAGGCTTTCAGCGGTTTCTCTGCTTCACCGTTTCCCCCAGCACAGTGAAAATATAGTCGGCCGGCAGTCATCTGTAGGTCGACGACGGTGTGTGCAGCTGAACCCAACGTGCCAGGCGATCGGCTGACAGGTGCGCGTAGCGTTGCACCATTTCCAGCGTTTCCCACCCTCCCGACTCCTTTAGCACCTCATGCGTGGTGTGTCTTGAGCCAGTCGCGCAGTGCGTCGTTCATGCGCGTTTGCCAGCCTTCGCCGCTTGCTCTGAAACGCTCCACTATCTCAGCGTCGTATCGAATCGTCACCGCGACTTTCGGGTGCGCAAGCTTAGGTCGGCCGCCGCGCGGCTTCATCTGTGCGAACTGTTCATCGGTCGGTTCGAACGTGTCAGGGTCGGCCGCGATGCCGCGAGCAATCGCGGCTTCTTCTTCGGGCGTGTTACGGATCAATTTGGGTTGCTTTTTCATAGCGGTCTATCTCCCGGTTGTTCGCCTTGCGCAGACTAATAACCCGAAAGGTTTCGCCGCGCTGCGTGAACACGACGCAATAGAGGCGGGCGTCGATCACGGCATAGCCAATTTCGCGCAACTCGCCGTAATCCTTGCGGTCGTCGGGTGCGCACCATACGGACGACCAATCAATCGCTTCGGCGATTGACAGAGATACGCCGTGCTTCTGCTCGTTGGCGTTGCTCTTGGTTTGGTCGTGAGTCGTTTTCATATGGTTATTGTAGTTACAAAAACAAAGGGCCGTAACAGGTTTTTGTAACTACGTTTACTTGCCTAGCTTGCGAAAGTGGTCTCGGTGTCGGTCGCTCGTCGGGTCGTCGCGCGTTTCCAGTTCTTCCTGATGGATGCGCGGCATGAATCCGTCCTCCGTCTAAAAACCAATCAAGAGGGTTTTGATTAACAACAACTCGATTGTGGAGTACTCCATTATGATGTAAATCAACCTATTAACTCACAATCCAGAGCTACAATCATGGCTGGACTTTCACCGCTGAGCTTAGCCATGAACCCAAAGGACGAACAGTTTTTCAAGGCGCTGGGTGCGCGTATCGCCAGCGCCCGCAAGGCCCGCGAGTTCACCCAACAGCAACTCGCCGAGCAGCTCGGCATTGCCCAGCAGACCCTCGCTCACTACGAAGGTGGGCGGCTGCGGCTGCCTGCCTCACTGCTACCGGAGTTGACCAGAACGCTTGGGCTTTCATCCGATGAACTGCTGGGGCAGAACGTCACCCCAGACGGCAAACGCGGTCCGTCCTCTAAGCTGCAACAGCAGATCGAGGCGATCAGCCGGCTACCGAAGGCGCGGCAACGCTTCGTGTCCGAGATGCTTGATACGGTGCTGGCACAGAGCCAGCGGTAAGGAAGGAGATTTGATGCAGTAGAAGAAGCGCGGGCCGCATGGGCGGCAACCCATACGGCCCGCTGACCACCACCAACTCACCGAAGGAGTTGACCATGGCTGATGCCAATCTTAAACCACGTCGCGCACGCGACGAACACGTCACGCGCATTTCCGTTGCGCTTGAAGCAGACCGCACGCACGAACGCGGCAAGCGTACTGCCTTTCCCTGGATGCAGGTTACCGATGCCATGCTCGAACACGCCGGCTTCCTGCCCGGACACCAGGTCCGGTTCACCATCGACTACCGGCTCGGACAGATCACCATCACCCCGGACTATGACTACAGAGTTGCCGGCAGGTACATGACCGCGCCAGAGACCGAGGCCATGCTGCAAAGACGCAGCAAACGGAAATAAACAATCCACAAACGACAACCCCGGCCAGCGTCGGGGTTGTCGTTCAGGAACTCACACCTTCATACCCTCACCAGCAGCTTCCCAAGATTCTTCCCCTCAAACAGGCTATTCAGCGCGTTCGGCAACGCGTCAAACCCATCGACGTAAGTCTCCTGATAAACGATTTCACCGTTCTTCACCCACGGCGCAACCGTCTGCAGCATCTCATCCATCCGATGCGTAAAATCGCGCGCCAGAATCCCCTGAATCGTCGCGCGCTGAAACAGCATGTGCTGCAGGAAGCGCGGCGCGAGGTCCGGCGTGTCGAGACCGCCGTCGTATTGAGCGATCGCGCCGCAGATCACGATCCGTGCGCGGCGCTTGATGAGCGGAATCACCGCATCTGTGACCATGCCGCCCACGTTGTCGAAATAGACATCGACGCCGCCGGTCGCCGCCTGCAGCGCTGACTGCAAGCCTTCAAGCGTCGGATGCGCCCGATAGTCGACCGCGCCGTCGAGCTTCAGCGTGTCGGTCAGAAACGCGCACTTGTCCGGACCGCCCGCTATCCCAATGACGCGACATCCGGCGCGCTTGCCGAACTGCGCGACCAGCGAGCCGACTGCGCCCGCCGCACCGGACACGACCAGCGTGTCGCCCGGACGCGGCTTGCCCGCTTCCATCAAACCGAACCACGCGGTGCGTCCCGGCATGCCGAGCACGCCGAGCGCGGTCGAAACCGGCGCCGCGGCGGGGTCCAGTTTGGCCAGTTCGCTGTGATGGCACTTGGCATACAACTGCCAGCCGCTATAGGCCGACACCCAGTCGCCCTGCTTGAACAGCGGGCTCGCCGACGCCACCACTTCACCCACCACGCCCGCTCGCTGCACGATGCCGAGTGGATGCGGCACATCGTAGGTATTGCGTTCGTGCTGCTGGATGCGAATGTACGGATCGACGCTGATAATGCGCGCCCGGATGAGCACCTCATTGGATGACAATTTGTCGTCGAGTTCGCTTTCGCGTAACTCGTAATGCTCATCGCCAACGCGTCCTTCAGGACGCTTGACGTAAAACCACTGGCGGTTTTGATAACTCATGTGAACACTCACTGCGGTCGTAAACGGTGAGTGATCTTACCAGTGGGGCCATCGCACGCTTGCGAGGCTGATGTCGCATCACCGGACGGCCGTAGCAAAACCAGAGGGCGCCGGCCCACGCGCCCGATTCCAAGCTTGTTGAAAGCCGCCCGTCCCGTTAGAATCCCCCGGTCACTGGGGAGTAGCCTTCCTTCATCCTTTGAAGGAGAGCGCGTCAACATACTTGGCCTGCGGGTCATGGCGCGTTCGACCGGGTCGGTTTGGCGAGACCATTGGCGCACTGCTTCGTTCTGGTCGGACGGGTCGCGGTGCGTCATTGGTTCGTTACTTTCGTCCGACCGCGGAGTTGCCCTGTGAAACATCGTTGTGCCCTGCCAGTCTCCCCACTTGCCGGTCCGTTGTGCCGCTTCCCCTTTGCATTTGCAGGGAGCCACGCATGACCGGTCTCCTGTTCCAACTCGCCATCATGCTGGTCGTCATTCTCGTGGCGGCCGAGCTCTTCACCAATGCCCTCGAGCATCTCGGCGAGCGTCTGAAAATCTCCGAGGGCGTGACGGGTTCGCTGTTCGCGGCGGTCGGTACCGCCTTGCCCGAAACCCTCGTCCCGCTGCTCGCGATTGCGGGCGGCACGACCGATAGCGCGGTCAATCAGGAGATCGGCGTCGGCGCGATTCTCGGCGCGCCGCTCATGCTCTCCACCCTCTCCACCTTCCTGATGACGCTGGCGATTCTCGGTTCGCGCGGTGCCGGCGGCTGGGTCACGCCGGAACGCACGGGTTTCACGCGCGATCTGAACTACTTCCTGTGCGCCTTTGTGCTGGCCGCCGCGGCAATGTACGTGCCGCATGAAGAGATGATCGTACGGGGGCTGTTCAGCGCGGCGCTGGTCGGTGTGTACATCGCGTATGTGGTGATGACGTTCCGTGCATCGAACAAACTGGTCGACGCCGGTCACGGCACTGAAGCGCCGGGCAGAATGCTGCTGTCGCGTCTTGGCTTGCCCACCAATCTCGCGACCATTGCCGTGCAGTTGGTGCTGGCGGTTGCGTTGCTGGTGTGGGGCGCGGAAGGCTTCATCCACGGTGTGCGGGGCGTGTCGCAGGTGCTCGGCGTCTCGCCATTGCTGCTGTCGCTGCTGATCATTCCGATCGCCACCGAGTTGCCGGAGAAGGTCAACAGCATCCTGTGGATTCGCCGTGGCAAGGACACGCTGGCGTTCGGCAACATCACCGGCGCGATGGTTTTCCAGGGCACGCTGCTGCCCGCCATCGGGATTCTGCTGACACCGTGGACGCCGCGTATCGAAGTGGTGACCGGTATCGTGATCACGCTCGCCGCCGCCGCGTGGCTGCGGATCAACGTGCGCGCGCGCGGCGTGCCGGTGTGGGCGCTGCTGGTGTGCGGCGTGCTCTACGCCGCTTATCTGGCGATCACGCTGAGCCGCTGAGCGCGTGATGAAAGACCGGGAAGGCCGCAGCGAAGCGCGGCCTTCCCAACCAGCCGCCCTTAATTGGACGGCGCCGCCGCAGCCGTTGCTGTGCTATCCGTCTTGAAGACCGTCTTCCAGTCATCCTTCACATCGACGACGAGCCAGCCTTTCGCGCCGGCTTCGTCCAGACCCTTGTCGAGCTTGCCGCTTTTCGCCGTGCGATCGTACGCATACTCCCGTTCGCCGTCGGTGTGGTGCAGCAGCGCCGCGAGGCGCGGACCGTCGCCAGCCGAGGTCCATTCGAGCATCGGCACGTCGCCGTCCGCGTTGCCGAACGCGATCACCGGACGCCGGCCGATCGCGCGGTCGATGGCAAGCGGTTTGGCCGCGCCATCGACGAGCGTGTCGACTTGGGCAAGCCGGGTCAACGCTACGGCGCCGTTCGTCTGGCTGTACTTGTATTTGACGGTGCTGCCGATCACCTGCTCGGGCGGAATGCCGTACACGCGCTGCGCGATCTCACGGACGAACTCGACATCGCTGCCCGTCACCAGATAGGTCCTGAAGCCGTTGGCGCGCAGATAGGCGAGCAACTCGAGCATCGGCTGATAAGCGAGGTCGGCGTACGGGCGATTGAAGCGCGGGTCGCTCGCGGAGTCGAACCATTCGTGCACGAGCGCGGCGAATTGATCGCTGGTCATGCCGGCATGCGCCGCCGCCAGCAGCCTCATCGAACCGGCGTCGCCGCTCGCCGCGATGCTCTTCAGATTTCCTTTCAGAATCGAGCGGAACGGGTCCTGCCGTTTCCATTCCGGATGCCGGCCGGCCACCGTCTTCACCCGTTGCAACGCGAACACCAGTTGTACCGAGGCGGGTTGCTCCGGCCACAACGTGCCGTCGTTGTCGAATACGGCGATCCGGTCGGCGCGCGGGATGAAGTCTTTCGACTCTGGCGTCGTGACCAGCGTGACGAAATCGACAATCGAGCGTTTGCTCGCAGTATCGTTCCACGACGCGAGAGTTGCGGCGGTCGACGCGCCGGTCGGCGACTCGCTTGCGTCGTGGTGCGGCGTAACGGTACAAGCTGAAAGAACCATAACGGTCAAAGCAATGCAGTACCGGTGCATCGTGCGAATCATAAAAGCCTCATCAAAAGCGGTGGGTCAAACTTTAAGCGAGCGCAAGTCTAATGGGACACGGCGCTTGTTGCAGCCCATTTTGTTGCTTTTTTGGACGACGGCGTGAATGCCGGTAATTGTCAAATGGCGTATGCCGCTATGCAGCTTTTTATGCAACAAGCAAACAAATGCTCAACGTAGTGGCAAAAGTGTGGAATAAGAATGGCGGCCAAAATTTAACTCCGTCCGAAATTGCGTAGATTTCTATCGCGTTACAAATTTATCTCTGTAATCTCCTGAAACGTTTGCTACTATTCCGCCACAACACTCCCGGATTGTGAATTTTTTACCTCCGCATGCGTCGTTTGGTGCGGCGTCTCTTGAGTCTGAAAGGAGCGTCCATGCAAGCCCTGTATCCGGCCGTACCGTCTTTCCAGCTTGCTCGAAAGACTTAGTGCGAATTAATCGCGCATCTTATCCGCTTTGCATATTTCCCCGGTTGCGCGTGGCCACCGGGTGAGGTGAACTTACGCCTGCGATTAGTTTGCGTTAGTTCGACCTAATTCGAAAATACGAATGCCATTGCTCCTGCTTTATTTGCATCGGGCAAAAGAATGCGTTCGCCTATAAGAAATGCCCATAGACGAGGTGCGCGAATGGGTTGTAAAAGCGTGGTTGGGTCGGTAGCGTTATACGCCGCCTCGGTGGTGTTGTCGCCGGCGTTCGCTCAGGCATCGGCCGACGAAGCCAATAAGAGTAATAACCCGCTTAATCTGGCCGCCTCATTCAACATCCAGAATTACTACACGCCGAGCGTGTTCGGCGCGAGCGCACACACCAACGATCTGCTCTTGCGCCCCACCGTGCCGATCGGCCCGAACAGCCTGATCGGCGTGCCGGAAATTTTCCGCGCCACGGTGCCGGTCAGCACGCGGCCCGATCCAAGCGGCGGCTATAACACCGGCCTCGGCGACCTGAATCTATTCGACATCTTCCTGCTCTCGCAAGGCGACGTGCAGGTCGGCGTCGGCCCGCTCGTGACGATGCCGACCGCCACCGACCCGAGCCTCGGCACCGGCAAGTGGCAGGCCGGTCTTGCCGCGGTCGCCGTCAGCGCGACGAAGGCGCGGCTCCTCGGCGCCCTGGTGCAGTGGCAACACTCGTTCGCGGGACAAAGCAGCCGGCCCACCACGCAATCGCTCACCGCGCAGCCGTTCGGCATCTTCAACCTGCCGGGCGGCTGGTATATCCGCTCGACCGGCACCTGGACTTTCGACCTGCAGCATGGCAGCTATTACATCCCGGTGGGTCTGGGTGCGGGCAAAGCGTGGAAAGGCGGCTCGACCATCTACAACGCGTTTATCGAGCCGCAATACTCGGTAGCGCATTCAGGCGCCGGCGTGCCGAAGTTCACCATCTTCGCCGGGCTGAACATGACGTTCGGCAAATAAGCACAAAAAACTGAGTACAGAAACAGAGGACTTAACCATGACCTTATTCAAACGCCTGCCGACCTGCGCAGTCATCGCGGCCTTGTCACTGATCACGTTACCGCATACGCAAGCCGTCGCTCAAGCGAGCGCCCCCACGGCGGCGACAGCGGCCGTCACCGCCTCGCCTGAAGAAGCGCGCGCGATCGCCAAAGACGCGTTCCTCTACGCGTATCCGATGCTGTTCAACTACAAGACGCTTTATGAGCAGGCGCTCGATTCCAGCTCGAAGTCTTATGTGGGCGGCTTCGGCAAGTTCCGCAACTACTCGCATCCGTACGGTCCTGAGAACAAGGACATCGTCACGCCGAACAACGACACGCCGTACTCGTGGGCGTGGCTCGATCTGCGTCGCGAGCCGTGGGTGCTGACGGTGCCCCCGGTGCCGAAAGAGCGCTACTACGTCTTCCAGTGGATCGACCTGTACACCTACAACTTCGCGTACGTCGGTTCGCGCGCCACGGGCAACGGCGCGGGCCACTATCTGTTCGCCGGCCCGAACTGGCACGGTGATACACCCAAGGGCATCGACAAGGTGTTCCGCTCCGAGACGGACCTGATCCTGACGCTCGGCCGCACGGCGCTCAACGGCGCGAGCGACGTCAAAAACGTCGAGGCGATCCAGAAGCAATACAAGCTCACGCCGCTGTCCGCCTTCGAACATACGGCTGCGCCGCCGCCCGTCGCGAAGCTCGATTTTCCGAAGTGGGATGAAGCGAAGGCGACTTCGGTCGACTTCATCGCCTATCTGAACTTCATGCTGCAGTTCACGCAGCCGCCGGCGCCGTCCGAGCAGGAATTGATGGCGCGCTTCGCGAAGATCGGCATTGCGCCGGGCGCGCCGTTCGATCCGGCCACCGTGACGCCGGAAACGCGCGCCGCGCTCGAAGCCGGTGTCGCAGACGGCAAAGCCGCATTGGCCGACGCGGAAAAACACACCACTGGCTCGTTCAGCCTGTTCGGCAGCCGTGCGGATCTGAAGGACGACTACACCACGCGCGCCGTCGCGGCGGCGATGGGGATTTACGGCAATACCAAGGAAGAAGCGGTGTACGTCGGCACACGCGTGAACGGCGAACGCGCGCAACTGCTCGGCTCAGAGCCGTACGTGCTGCACTTCGACAAGAAGGACTTGCCGCCCGCGAAATTCTTCTGGTCGATGACGCTGTACGACCTGCCCGCGCGCCATCTGGTTGCGAATCCAATCAACCGTTACTCGATCGGCGATCGCACCAAAGGCCTGAAGTACGGCGCCGATGGCTCGCTGGATATCTACGTGCGGAACACGTCGCCGGGTGCGGACAAGACGTCGAACTGGCTGCCGGCGCCCACTGGTGCGTACACCCTCGTCATGCGCATCTATGGCCCGGATGAGAAGGTGCTCGACGGCGACTGGAAATTCCCCGAGCCCCAAAAGCGCTAAGCCGCGCATGGACGAACCTGAGGACAATATGAATAAGAAAACAGCGACATGGGTCACGGCCGCCGTGCTGGCGTCGGTTGCTGCACCCATTCTGGCGAAGACGCAGCAGGACCAGCCTGCCCACGCAACGGCCACTATGGCGTCCGTGCCGGGCCCGGTGGCCGGCTACGCGATCTCTGAAGAATACGCACGATTGGTAGCGCGCCAGACCTACTTCTGGGCGTGGCCGATGGTGAACGTCTACGGCCGTCTGCTGGCGATGAAGCAGGTCCCACAGCCGGGTCTGAACGGCGGCATCGTGCCGGTTGCGCCGCCCAATCATCTGTCGATGCTGCGCGACTACATTCAGCCGCAGGAGCGATTTGTTGCGTGTCCGAATCAGGACGTGGTCTACGGCTCCTCGATCCTCGATCTGAATCAGACGCCGGTGGTCGTGCAGGTGCCCGATTTTGGCAAACGCTTCTGGGTCTATCAGGCCGTCGATCTGCGTACCGACGGTTTCGCGAGTCTCGGCAAGATGTACGGCACACGTCCGGGCTTCTATCTCCTAGCGGGCCCTGACTGGCACGGCCAGGTGCCGAAGGGCATCCGCCAGGTGTTCCGCTCGTCGACCGGAGTCGGCAGTTTTATTCCGCGCGTTTTCATGGACGACACGCCTGAAGATCGCGTGGCTGTGCAGTCGGTGATTGCGAAGGTTGGCCTGTATCCGCTCGCCGAGTACGACGGCCAGGTCAAGGAGACCGACTGGTCGAAGCTGCCGAGCTTCGGCGAGGCCGGTGGTGCCGCGGGCGGCAACGCCGAAGAGATCAAGTGGGTCGATCCAAACCGCTTCTGGGACATGCTGCCCACCGTGCTCGACGAGACGCCGCCGCAACGCGGCGAAGAGGCGCTCTACGCGCAGGCGCGCGCATTGATCGTCGCGGCGCAGAAGGATCCGGCAATCAAGACCGCGATTGTTGAGGAAGGGACGAAGGCCGAAGCGGATCTGGTCACGCCGCTGTTCAACTTCAACACCTTTGGCAAGCGGCTGCCGGCGAACTGGAACACCATCAGCAACGGCGCCGCGTTCGGCACGGACTACTTCACACGCACGGCGGTGGCGAAGTCGAACATCTTCGTCAACAAGCCTAACGAGACCAAGTATTTCTACGCCGACGCAGACGCATCCGGTCAGCGTCTCGATGGCAACGCACGCTACACGGTGACGTTCGCCAAGGATCAGTTGCCTCCGGTCAAGGGGTTCTGGTCGCTGACGCTGTACAACTCGCATCACTTCTTCTCGCCGAACCCGCAGAACCGCTACTCGCTCGGCACCAAGAACAAGGACCTGAAGTTCAATGCGGATGGCTCGTTGACGCTCTACGTGCAGAAAACGAGTCCCGGTGACGACAAGGTCTCCAACTGGCTGCCGGCGCCCGCCAATGAAGCGTTCTCGCTGTATGTCCGCGCCTATTGGCCGCAGCAACCGGCGCTCGACGGCAGTTGGACGCCGCCGCCGGTCAAGCGTGAACCGTAAGAAAACACGCCGATATGCACGCGTGCGGCTTGCCGCCGCGGTGTGTCAAAACCTTGTTTCGCAAAGTGGAAGTGCGGAAAGTTAATTTCATGAGGATGACTATGAGTCGCACAAACCGTTTGTCCGCAAGCCGGTCACTCGCCAGGTTGTGCACGGGTGCGCTTCTTACCACCGCCGGCGTGGGTCTTTCGCAACAAGCGTGGGCTACTGAAGGTGGCGTCGGCAGACCGATCACCGGCATGCAGGTCACGCCGTACGCAGGCGTGGTGCCGCCCACCAGCGACTGGATCGTGTCGGCCAACACGATTTACTACGAAGGCTCGCTCGGTGCGAGCAAGACGATCCCGATTGCCGGTACTGTCACCGCCGGGCTCGACTATTCGATCGTGTACACGCTCGTGAATGCGATCAAGACCTGGGGCATTACGGCGGGCGGCTGGAACTTCGCTTCTTCGTTCGGCGTACCGATCCAGTACACCGACGTGTCGTCGTTTCATGGCCGCTTGCCGAACGATCATGGCACCCAGTTCGCCGACCTCTTCTTCACGCCGGTGGTGGCCGGCTATCACCTGACCAGAACCGACCACATCGCGTTGAGCCTACAGATCTATGCGCCGACCGGCGCGTACACCTCGAGCCGCCTCGCCAATGCCGGGCAGAACACGTGGACCTTCACGCCGACGGTCTCGTACACGAAGCTGTTCCCGAAAGAAGAGATCGAGTTGTCGTTGAACTATGGCGTCGAGTTCTATACGCCGAACGGCGACACCCACTATCACAACGCACCGGTCAGCGTGCTCGACCTGCTCGCGCTCAAGCGCTTTGGCGGCGGCTGGGGTGTGGGCGTGGTGGGCGGCTATATCCAGCAGATCGGTCATGATAGCGGCGGCCTGGCCGATGCCACCGGCGGCAATCAGGGGCATTCGGTGGGTATCGGGCCGATGGTCACGTGGTCTGGCAAGGTCCAAAAAACGCCGGTGTCGGCGTCGCTGCGTTGGGTCAACGAGTTCAACGTCAGCAACCGGCCTAAGGGGAATGCGGTCGAACTGTCGATTAGTGCCACCTTCCAGTAACGGAGCATGCATCTGGTGATCCGTCGCTCCTCGTGTGTGCCGTTTCCCGTCGACGCCGCTCCACCGAGCGAGTCCGAGGTGCCCCGCAGACGATCGCTGCGCGCCTCGGCGGTGGTCGCGGCGTTGCTGCTCGTGTCGGTCCACGGCCGCGCGGCGTCGAAATTCACCGATCCCGAAGACGGTGCTTTCGACTTGAGCAATCTTCTGCTGACGCATAGGGGCGTCTTGCCTGTGCCGACGCTGATCACCGAGCCGGCGGTCGGCTACGGCCTGGGCCTCGGCCTGCTCTATTTCTCGCTGCCGACGAAAAGCGCCGATGCGCCCGACGACGCCAAAGTGCCGCCGAACATCACCGGCCTCGGCGGCTTCGTGACCGGCACGCATAGCTGGGGCGCGGGGCTGATGCACTTCCACACCTGGGACGACGACCACATCCGCTATCTCGGCGTAATTGGCAAGGTGGGGCTGCATCTGAATTACTACGGCATCCAGAACCAGCCGCGCGCCTATCAGCTCGACGGTATCGCGCTCGTGCAGCAGTTCCTGTTCAGGCTCGGCAATAGTCACTGGTATGTCGGCCCGCGCTATACCTTCTTCGACGCGAGCACGCGTTTCGACGCGAGCGTTCCGGCGGGGATTCGCGAGTTCGAGAGAGATCAGCGCGTCGCCAAGGGCGGCGTGGTGGTCGACTACGACACGCGCGACAACATGTTCTATCCGTCGAGCGGCACCTATGCGGAGCTGGAAGCCGACCTCGCGCGTGGCGGCCTCGGCAGTTCCACCAACTTTCAGGAGCAGACGGCACGCGGCTACCAGTGGATTCCGCTGTCGAAGAGCTGGGTGCTCGGCCTGCGTGCCGACACCGGCTTCTCGCAAGGAAACATTCCGTTTTTCGCGCAGCCGTATGTGTCGCTGCGCGGCGTGTCCGATGCGAAGTTCCAGGACAACAACCAGCTTACCGCGGAAGCCGAAATTCGCTGGAACGTCACGCCGCGCTGGTCGGTGCTCGGCTTCGGCGGCGTTGGTAAAGCCTACGGCCATCTGCATTCATTTTCGGATGCACCCACCGCGTTCGGCTTCGGCACAGGGTTTCGCTATCTGATTGCTCGCAAGCTCGGCGTGACGATGGGGATCGACGTCGCGCACGGGCCCGGGCAGAACGCGTTTTATGTGCAGGTGGGCAGCGCATGGCGGTGACTCGTGAAACGTGGTTACGCATCGAACTGGTCGTGAAATGCGGCCCTAATCGGCGAAGTGCGCCGCAGTGCTCGCCGATATGCTGTTCATGACCATCGTCGCCATTCGCGACCTCAATGTTGAGGCGTGGCCGGCGACGCGATGCGAACCACCTTTTGCGGACCATCATGAACGTAACCACCTCAGACGACTTTATCGGAGTTCAACCCCAACACCCCTTTTCGAAGGCCTTTATCGTGCTCGGGTATCGGGATGGATCGATCTCGACGATCCCGAACAACTTCTTTCGTGACTGGCTGGATGAAGAAGCGAAGGTTGGGACCTTCTCGATTGGCAAGTGTTCGGGAATCGGTGTCGGCTCGATCGCCAAATATGATGCCGGGTTGCAAAAGCTTGTAGTCGGAAAGTTCGTCGCGGGTGGCTTGAGACTGAAGTTCCTGCTGAATGGGCAACACGACATGCGGACGATTTCAACGTCGATGCTTAGCGTTTACGGCAGTGGGCTAAACAACGTCCCACCGCCTCAGTACGGCGACACGGTTATTCGCAACGACGTATGGATCGGCGACGAAGCGATGTTTCTTGGCGGTTCCACGATTGAAAACGGCTGCGTTATCGGTGCAAGAACCGTGGTGCCGCCCAATTTCAAAAGTGAACCCTATGGCATCTACGTGGGTAGCCCCGCACGCCTTGTTCGATTCCGTTTCTCCGAGCGCATCCGCGAGAAACTTCTTGAACTTGAATGGTGGGACATGTCGATGCCCTGGCTGCAAAAAAATAATGACCGCTTCCTCGTTGACCTGACGGCAGACGAGGGGCGGTCGATGGAAATCCTGACCGAGTTGTTGCGCGCAAAAAACGAGTCCGGCAAGGCGATGGCCGCGACGAAGACTTGATGCATCAGCACCGGGCAGGATGGCATTGCTTGATATGGAGGTCACGCTGACGGCGAGCAGGAGCGAATTCGCATCCTTGCCGATCAGCGGGCTCGGTTGACTTGCCGACCGGGGCCGCTGCGTCTGATGACCGGTCTATCCCGCCGTCAATGCTCATGGAGCGATGCACAATGAAAACTACGATGAAGCGATCCTTGCTGTTGCTTGCCGGCGTCTGCACGTCGCTTGCGGTGACAGTCGCTACGCCCGGGCAGGCGCTTGCCGCGGCCGCCGTGCAGCCGCTGCCGACGGCCTGGCCGCGCGACTTCGATAGCGCGCAGCAGCGCATCGAGTTGTATCAGCCGCAGGTGGAAGTGTGGCAGGGCAACCGGATCGAAGGGCGCGGCTTTTGCGGTCGGTGCGAAGAGCGCCACGCCCAACTACGGCGTCGCGCATTTCACCGCGCGTGCTGAAGTCGACAAGACCAGCTCGACTGTTCAACTGCTCGATATCGTCATCGACCAGGTCGATATGCCGGCCACGCCGGGTGCCGCGGCTGGGGTGAAAACTGCCTTGCAGGCACGCATCCCGAAAGACGGCCTCACCACATCGCTCGAACAGTTGCAGGCCAGTTATGCCAGCACCCACGAAGGCAGTGAACCCGGCCTCGCGGTGCAGAACAACGTACCTCACATCCTCTTTGCTGAACGCCCCACGCTGCTCGTGCTGGTCGACGGCGACGCGAACTGGCGTGCGCTCGGCGACACGCACTATCAACGGCTGATCAACACGCGGGCGATGCTGCTCAAGGACGCGAGCGGCACGCTGCATCTGAATGCTGCGGGCTACTGGTACGAGGCGACATCGCTCGACGGTCCGTGGCATCTGAACGCAGCACCGCCGCATGAGCTGGTCGCCGCGGCGAACAAAGCGCAAGCAAATCTGAAGTCCGACCCGCTGTTGCCGGCCGACGGCAAGAAACCGGCGCAGGCGCCGGACGTTGTCGTCGCCGCGCAGCCGGCCGAGCTGGTGGTGACGACCGGCAAGCCCTCGCTGCAACCGGTGAAGGGCGCGAATTTACTCTCCGTCGCCAACGCCGACCACGCGCTGTTCGTCGAGCCGCGCGACAACCATTACTACTTGCTTCTGTCTGGCCGCTGGTTTGCCGCAGCGGGCCTGAATGGACCCTGGACCTTCGTCGACGGCAAGAGCTTGCCCGCCGATTTCGCGAAGATCGCTGCCGACGACCCGCACGCGAACGCGCTCGTCTCCGTGCCTGGAACGTCGCAGGCCAAAGAAGCGGCGATCGCCGCAACCATCCCGCAGACAGCGACCGTATCGCGCAAGTCCACCACGCTGAAGGTGGTCTATGACGGCACGCCGAAGTTCGTGGGCATTGCCGGCACGTCGCTTTCGTATGCGGTGAACACGGCGACGCCGGTGATCCAGACGGCGCCTACGCAATTCTTCGCGGTCGCCAACGGGATCTGGTTCACCGCGAGCGCGGCAAGTGGCCCGTGGCATGTCGCCGATACCGTGCCGGCTGCGATCTATACGATTCCGGCGGCTTCGCCCGTGCATTACGTGACCTACGTCCACGTCTATTCGGCGACCCCGGATACGGTGGTGGTCGGCTATACGCCGGGCTATATGGGTGTCGTTGTCAACGCAGACGGTACCGTCGTGTACGGCACCGGCTATGTGTACGCGCCGTACGTCGGCGAGGTCTACTACGGCTATCCGGCCACCTATGGCTACGGCGCGGGCTTCGCGCTCGGCACGACGATGGGCTTTGCCTTCGGCTTTGCGATCGGCGCCACGTGGGGCGCACCGTCGCCATACTGGGGACCGTATTGGGGCGGCAGCTGGCAATACGCGAACGTCAACCAGGCGAATATTTACGGCCGCTGGGGAGGGCAGGCCACCGTGACCCACGCGAGCGGCTGGAACGGCTGGACCGGCAACAGTTGGGCGGGAACGTCCGTGTCCGGTTTCAATCCGTACACTGGCGCTCATTACCAGGGGAGTCGTGGCGCCGTCGAGAACGCGTACAACGGCAACTACGCGGCCGGACGGCAAGGCTCGTTCAGCGATCCGTCGACGGGACGCAGCGGTGCGGGACGTAGCGGCGTAGTGGGCAACCAGGGCACCGGCGATTACGCGGCGGGCGGGCAACGCGCCGGCTACAACGCGCAGACCGGCCGCTACGGCGTGGCCGAAGCGGGCGTAACCGGCAACACGAATTCAGGCGATCATCAGGCGGCCTCGCGCGGCGTGGTGGGCAACAAGAACACCGGTAATGCGGTCGCGTGGAACAACGGCAATGTGTATGCGGGTAGTAATGGCAACGTCTACAAGCATGACCAGGGCGGCGGCTGGGAGCAGCACAGCGCCAACGGCTGGCAGCCGGTTCAGCCGAGCGCCAGCCAGACCCAGCAGCTCGACTCGTTAAAGCAGGGGCATGATCTGGGGAATGCCAGGGCGAGCGGGCAGTTTCAGGGGCGTGCGGCTGGCGGGGGCGGTGGGGGGCGGTTCAGGAAGTGAAGCGGGGGCGGCAGATTCTGACTAAAGATATTTGTCGCCCTGTTGGCGATCCCGGACCTTCTTCGCGGGGTTTCCGTACGTCACCGAAAAAGCATCGACCGCTTTCAGAACGATTGATCCGGCGCCGACCACGCTGTGTTCGCCAATCGTGATTCCATGGCGCAACACGGCGCCGATGCTCACGGCGGCGTGGCTGCCGACGCGGCAATTGCCGCCGGTGGTCACGCCGGGCGCCAGGCTCGAAAAATCTTCCATGACGCAATCGTGGTCGAGCGATGCCTTCGTGTTCACAACGCAGAACCGACCCACGCGGCAGTCGGCATTGATAACGGCGCCCGCCATGACGACCGTGCCGGCGCCGATGCGTGTCCCCTTGCCGACGCTGGCCGCCGGGTGGACTGCGCTGACAAATGGCAAGTGCGGACAGGCGTCGGCCACTTTGGCCGCCACGTTCGCGCGAACGTTGTTATCCCCGATCGCTATGATCACGCCCTTCAGATCGTGCTCGGCGGTCAATCTCGCCAGATCGGATTCACCGCCAAGAACCGGATAGCCGAGGGTTTCTTCGCCAACCGCCCGAAAGGCGTCGATGAGGCCGGCGATCCGGTAGGACCCCTGCTTTTCAACGATGTCGATAACGACTTTGGCGTGGCCGGAAGACCCGACCAGCACGATGTTTTGCATAGCATGCATCCCGCTTTTAAGACCGGCTCAATTCATTGAATGCCGGCGACGATGCTGACAATGCGCTCAACCTGTACCGGGTTCAGATCGGGATAGATCGGCAGACACAAGATCCGTTTCGACGCCGCGCTGGCGGCGCTCAGATTGTCCTTATGCGACGACGGCAGGCCTCGATACATCGGGAATTCAGAAATCAGCGGGTAGAAGTAGCGACGCGCATAGATATCGTGTTGCTTCAGGTGGTCATAAAGCGCATCACGGCTGATCGGAAAGTTATCTTCGACCTGAACGGGAAAGTACGCGTAGTTCGCGACTTTTTCGCCCGCGTCCGACAGGCAGCGAATGCCGGGCACGTCAGCCAGCAGCTCGCGATACTGCGCGTCGACCATCTTGCGTTTTGCCAATGCGTTATCTATGTGCTGCAGTTGCAGAAGCCCAAATGCAGCATTGATTTCGCTCATCTTGCCGTTGATGCCGGCGGCCACAACGGTCACCTCATCGACGAAACCGAAGTTCTTCAGATGGTCGATACGCTGCTTCGTCTTCGCATCCGGGCAGATGATCGCGCCGCCTTCGAACGTATTGAAGACTTTGGTGGCGTGGAAACTGACGATCGACAGATCGCCATGCTTGAGCACGCTGCCCTCTTCGGTCTGCACGCCGAACGCGTGCGCGGCGTCGTAGATGACCTTGAGGTTGTAGTTATCGGCGATCTTCTGGATGGCTTTCACATCGCAGGGATGGCCGTAGCAATGCACCGGCATGATCGCGGTGGTTTGCGGCGTGATGGCCGCTTCGATCTTCTCCGGATCGAGATTGAGCGTGTCCGGGTCGACGTCCACGAAAACCGGCTTGATGCCGTTCCACAGGAGCGAATGCGCGGTCGCTGCGAACGAGTAGGGCGTCGTAATCACTTCGCCATTGATGCGCAACGCCTGCAGTGCTGTGACGAGGGCTAGCGTGCCGTTCGCGAACAGCGCGAGGTGCTCCACGCCCAGATACTCGCAGAGCGCTTTTTCGAGTTGCTGGTGGAACGGTCCCCCGTTCGTGAGGATCTTGCTGTTCCAGATCTTTTCGAGGTACGGCATGAACTCGGCCAGCGGCGGCAGATGCGGCTGGGTCACATAGATGCGTTCGTCGTCCAGCGACGCGATCGCACGAAGAGGAGCGCTTGAGCCCATGGTTTCCTCGCTACTGTTTTTTAGTCCGGGTCACGGATGGCGGCCGTTATGCGGTGTGAACCGGGTCGCCGCTTGCTGCTTGCGGGTCGTGCGCGCTGAAGGCGGCCGGTGCGAGATCGTTGCACCAGCGCTGCCACATCGTGCGGAATGCGCGTGAAAGGCTTTTTGCGACAACTTCCGGCTGGAACGGGGGCGACTGCATGCAGCGATCCCGCAACGCCGTGCGAATGCTGGCGAGTGCAGGGATGTCGGAGGCCAGCTTGACACCCTTTGCCACGAAGTCGTCTGCGTCTTCGGCCGCGAACGCGTCGAGACCTGAATGAGCGAGCCATGCCGTCGCTGCCCGGCTCGCCATGGTCTTGCCGACTATCGTCAGCGTGGGCACGCCCATCCACAACGAGTTCAGAACGGTCGTCGAACCGGTATAGGGAAAGGTGTCGAGACAGATGTCGACCTGGAAGTGCTGTTGCAGGTAGACCTCTACTCGCGAACGCGTACGGAAAGTCAGGCGTTCCCGTGAAATCCCTTCGTTGACGAACCAGCTGATGAGATTTTCATCGCCTTCATCGCCGGTCATCGAACCCAGCACCATTCGGGCAGTGGGCAACTCGCGAAGCAACCTCGCCCACACGGCGATTACGTCGGGGCGCAACTTGTTCTGCCGGTTGAAACTGCCGAACGTGATGTAGCCGTTATGCATGGCCGGCAGGATGTTGACAGGCGGCGCATTCTTGTCCGGCTGAAACGGCCCGATGGAGGCGAGATGCACGAGCTTCTCGGAGAACTGCTGCTCGATGTCGCCGAACGGCGTAAAGAAACGGTCGCTCAGATAGTAGTCCATCGCGTCGAGACCGGTCGTCGCGGGGTAGCCGATCCAGCTGACCTGAATTGGCGCGGGCTTGCGCGCAAACGCCTGCAGCCGGTTACGGCCGGTATGCCCGCTCAGGTCGATCAGGATATCGATCTTGTCGGCCCGAACCTTGGCGGTGAATTGCTCGTCCGTCATGCCGGAAATCATGTTCCATTCGTGCATCTGGCTGCGCATCCACTGCGTGTAATCGTCCTCAAGCACATGGTTGGAATAGACATGGAGCTGCAGGCTCTCGTCTTTCGCGAGCGGCTCGATGATCGGCATCAAATAGGATGCGACCGCATGCCGGAACAAGTCGCCGGATACGATTCCAACCTTTAACTGGCGATGGGGCGCGCGGCTATTCGTGTGACGCTGCTTCGGCAAGCGCAGCGATGCTTCATGAATCCGGGCAAATTCGCGATGTTCAGCGTAGATTTGCTCCGCGGCGATGTTAGGGTTGTGCGCGATGGTGAAGAGCAAATTGCTGCGCGTCGGTGCAATTTTGGGATCGAGCTCAAGCGCGCGGCGAAAGCATAGTTCGGCCTCGTCCGTAGCGCCGGCGTTAAGCAACACGACGCCCAGCGTGCTATGCGACTCCGAGTAATCGGGCGCGAGTTCGGTTGCGCGACGGCACTCAGCGATCCCTTCGCGGGTGCGGCCCAAGCCGGCGAGCACCATGCCAAGGATACGATGACCTTCTGAATGGTCCGGATGCAGTTCGAGCAGTTTTCTGCACTCGGCTTCTGCATCGGCATAATGACCAAGCAAGCGCAGCAAGTCGGCCAGCGCCTTCCGAACTTCGGAATCGTCGCTACCAAACTTGATGGCGTTTCTCAGGGGTTCGGCGGAATCGCTGTATAGGGCGGCTTTATGAAGCGCGATACCGAGGCAACGCCAAGCGAGACCGTTCGTTGGAAATCGTTCCGTCAGGCTTCGTCCGAGCTTGACGGCGTCCGGAACGTGGCCCTTGGCGAAAAGCGTGTTGAAGCGGTGTATTTCCTGTGGGGTGGGGCGGCGCGTATCGAGTGCTGCCGTTGTGGCATCCGAGGTGTCCCGATCTGTCGAAATGACCACCGTCGTAGTGAGTTCCGGCGAGGCAACGACCGGCGTGACCGCAGCGGTGGCGTACACGGCAGTGCCGTGCGCCATGCGCGTAATCAGTCCGTCGACTGCTGGCCCCTTCAATCCCCTTTGCTGCCCCATTTCCAGCGCCAGCCAGGCCGCCTGGGTTTGGTCCGCATCGATCAACGCGTTGATGTACGCAACCCAGAATTGTCCATTGTTCGGCGCGCCGCCGAGCGCGGCTTCCAGGTGTGGCAGGGCCTCGACAGGACGACTGCGCTGCACGTACAGCACGCCGAGGTTGTACTGCACGTCGGCGTGGCTGGGCGTGGCTTCGAGGATCGCCTTATACAGCGCTTCGGCGTCGTCGAACTCTTCCTTGTGGTGATGCGCCAGCGCGGTTTGCAAAACCAGGGCGATGTCATGCTCGAACTGCTGTTCGGGCGTCAAGGGTTCAGCGGTCGGCTGCTCGTGCAGGAGAGTCATGGTGTCAGCGCAGAATGGTCTATGACGGAAATTGTGCGACGGGGAGGGCGTTTCCGATGCGCGGAGATGACGGTGAAAAAGCCGCCTGTTTAGCGCATGGAGAGGGGGGCGTGAGGACGAAAGCCAGAAAAAAGCCCGCACGAGGCGGGCTGAGGGAACGAGCGCGCCCTCACTTCAGCGCGTAGTTCTTATTGTCTGGTACTGCAGTTCAGTGCTGCTGCGCCTTTTCGGCGGGTCGATCCCGCGGTTCGGCCTGTTCGGTTCGGCAAGGAGCGGTCGCCGGACCTTTCGCCCGCTTACAGCCGGGCCACCCGCTGATATTCGCCGGCGGCCTTGGTACGGCCGATCGCCGCTTCGAACTCAATGTGCAGTTCGTTCTTGGTGGTTTCCGCATCGGCGAGCAGCGATTCGTCGATCGCCTGGATCCGGCGGATCATTTCCAGCGCAACGGGTTCCTGATCCGCCGACAGCGACATCAGCAGCGGCGAACGCGCTTCGGTCAAACGGGCCGCTTCCGGCCAGTCGGCGAGCGAAGCCGCCTGTTCGATTTCCCGTGTAATCGAAAGCAGACGTTCGACCAACTCCGACTGGTTCATTTGGATCGGATCCATGGCTTAGCCCTTGTTGGTCGCCAGTGCGCCGGCACTGTTGGTGCCGCCGAACAGGGCGGTCAGGTACTGCGAATTGTTGTTCATCGTCGCCATCAGCGTGTTCAGGGCGGTGAACTGCGCCTGATACTGACTCGTCAATTGCGCTGTGTAGTCGGCGAGCGCCGTTTGCTGCGTGGTGATGCTCTTCAGGTCGGCGTTCAGCGCGGTATTGCGCGTATCGATGATGCCGCCGGTCTGCGTGAAAGTGGTGATGCTGCTGTTCAACTGCTCGGCGATGCCGTTGGTCGAGTTGAAGAGCGAGGCGACCGTTGCCGGGTTGGCCGTCAGTGCGGTGCTCAGTGCGGTGTTGTCGACCACCATCGTGCCGTCCGCCGGGTTGTCTTTCAACGTGATGCCGATCGATGCCAGCGTGGTGCCGGTGCTGCCCGAGCCCACCGAGCCGCCCACGATCGAGGCCAGCGTGTTCTTGATCGTCTGCAGCGTCGAGTCGCCCAGCAGTGGGCCTTGTGACGACGATCCGGAGCTGAACGACGTGAGCGTGGACATCGTCGTGACGACGGTGTTGTAGAGGCTGACGAAGTTGTTGATCGCGGTGCTCTGCGACGTGGTGTCCGTCGCAATGGTCAGCGTCTGCGTGGTGCCCGCGGATGCCGCTGTCAGGTTCATCGTGACGCCGGAAATGGCGGTCGTCACGGAGTTGGTTGAGCTGCTGGCCGCGATCCCGCCGACCTTGAATTCAGCGTCCTGAGCAAACCCGCTTTGCGTCCAGGCACTGCTCGAATTCGCCGACGTGATCGACGATTGGCCACCCGTGGTGCTGGCGGTCGAGGTCACGCCGAGGCTCGACAGGCCGGTGTCGGACGTGACATTGCTGGTCGAGACGTTGATGACGTTGGCGGCGCCCGTGTTCGCCCCGCGCAGCACGAGGTGAGCGCCGTCCGTGCCGGTCACGATGGTCGCCGTGACGCCGGGGTTGCTGCTGCTGGCATTGATTGCGGAAGCGATGCCGGAGAGCGTGTTGTTAGTGCTGTCGACGTTGATGTTCATCGACTTGCCGCCAAGCGAAACCGTCAGCGTGCCGGTGCCGAGTTGCGTGGTGGCGCCGAAGGCCGCCGAGGACAAAGCCTGCGAACTGGCGATCTGCGTCACCGCGACCGAGTAGCTGCCGGCCACGGCGCCCGCACCGGCTGTCGCCGTCAGACCGGTGCCGCTGGCGGTTGCCGAGAAAGTCGACAGCGTGGTGCCGTTGGCGAGGTTCGTGATGCCCGACTGCAACGCGCTCAGCGCGGAGCTCAGGGCACCGTATGCGGACAACGTGGTGTTATCCGAGGTTTGTCGTGCCGACAGAGCCGCGGTTTGTCCTGCGGTCTTCGCGTTCACGAGTGCCGTAACGAGCGTCGACACGTCCATCGACGAGTTGCCGGTCGAGCCGCTGATGATCGATTGAGCGGCCGACTGCAGCGCCGCGTTGGCAGCGGCGGTTGACGCAGCAGTAGACGTTGTTGAGATCGAGGACATGCAGAGGCTCCGGGCGTCTGGAAATCTGTATTGGGTGGTGCGCGATGCTACATCACTTGGTGATGGGAATGCACAGCGGGAGGCGAGCCTCCCGTTGTTTGGAACCCGGAGATGCGCCGCATTGACGCGCGGCGCATCACCGTTACTGCGTCAGCTCTTAACCCAGGAGCTTCAGAACTTGCTGCGGGTTCGAGTTAGCTTGCGCCAACACCGAGATACCAGCTTGTTGCAGCACTTGCGCCTTGCTCAGGTTCGCCGTTTCTTGTGCGAAGTTGGCGTCCGTGATTTGCGATTGTGCCGACGACAGGTCGGTCGACTCAGCTTGCTGCGACGTCGAGATTGCGGTGAAGCGGTTTTGCGCGGCACCCAGCGATGCTTGCAGGTTGTTGACGGTCTGCAGTGCATTGTCGATCGAGACCATTGCTTGGTTCGCGCCAGTGACATTGCTGATGTCCAGGTTCGAAACCGTCGGCGGGCTGTTGATCGCGTTGATCTGTGCGACTGCCGAAACCTGAGCAGCGGAACCTGCACCTGCCGTCGTCGTTGCACCAGCCTGGAGTGCCAGAGCCGTACCTTGCGTGCCCGTACCTGCCGTTGCGCCTGCGCCGAAAACTGCGGCTGCGACCGTCGCTGCAATACCCTGGTTGTTTTGATCGGTGAAGGTGTAACCGCCCTTGCCGTCCGACAGCACGTTGATTGCTGTGATTGCCGGGCTGGCAGCCGTCGTGTAAGCACCCGCCGAGTCCACGCTGAGCGAGACCGTGCCGACGGTTTGACCCGTTTGCACCAGGCCGCCACCGATCTTCGCTGCCGACATCGATTGGCTCAGGTTCAGGCTGATGGTCTGGCCAACGTTCGCGCCGACCTGGAACGTCAGGCTGCCTGCCGAGCCGTCCAGAATGTTCGTGCCGTTGTACGTCGTTTGCGACGCGATACGGTTCACTTCAGAGATCTGCGCCGACACTTCCTTCTGCAGTGCTGCCTGGTCGCTCGACGACAGCGAACCGGTCGATGCTTGCACGGCCAGCTGACGGATACGTTGCAGGCTGGAGGTCAGCGACGACAGTGCGCTCGATGCGGTTTGAACCATCGACACGCCGTCATTCGCATTCGACACGCCCTGGTTCAGGCCGTTGATCTGCGTTTGCATACGCGTCGAGATCGCCAGACCTGCTGCGTCGTCAGCCGCGCTGTTGATGCGCTTGCCCGACGACAGACGGGTGATGGCTTGCGAAAGGGCGCTTTGCGAGCCATTAAGGTTTTGCTGTGCAACCAGCGAGTTGATGTTGCTATTGATTCCGAGCATGAAAATCTCCTAAATAAGCCTTGAGCCCAATACGCCACGTTGGCATCGGCGGAAGCACTCGTTCATTGCTGGCCGCCTCAGTGAAGGTTGACGGCGCGTCTAAAAAAAACTTGAGGAACTTTGTGCAATAACGATCCAATTGTTTTTCGGGCCGGTTGGGCTGCGACCCGTCTGTAAGCCGCTTGCAGCCTTGTTCGGGACATCCGCTGCAGGTATTGAAAAGACGGCGTATTCTCCTTTTCTCTTGTGACAAACCCTGGAGAAATCATGCAAAAGCGCCGGATTGGACGTTCCGAATTAGAGGTCGCGCCGCTTATGTTCGGTGGCAATGTATTTGGCTGGACGGCCGATGAAGCGACCTCGTTTTCGATCCTGGATGCATTTGTCGATGCGGGGCTCAACTTTATCGATACCGCCGATGTCTATTCCGCGTGGGTGCCGGGTAACCAGGGTGGCGAATCGGAAACCATCATCGGCAAGTGGTTCAGGCAGAGCGGCAAGCGCGACAGAATCGTGCTTGCCACCAAGGTTTCGAAGCACCCGCAGCGCGCGGGCTTGTCGGCGGCGAACATTCAGGCGGCCGTGGAGGATTCGCTGCGGCGCTTGCAGACCGACTACATCGATATCTATTTTTCTCACGACGACGACACCGAAACGCCCCTGGCCGAAACCCTCGGCGCGTATCAGAAGCTGATCGAGGCGGGCAAGGTGCGGGTGATCGGCGCGTCGAACTACAGCGGCGCGCGCGTCGAGGAAGCGCTCGCCGTGTCCCGCCAGCACGGGCTGCCCGAGTACCAGTTGTTGCAGCCGGAGTACAACCTGTACGACCGCGCGGAGTATGAGCGTGACATTGAGCCGGTGGCGCTCGCCAATCAGCTCGGCGTGGTGGTGTACTGGAGCCTTGCAAGCGGCTTTCTGTCCGGCAAGTACCGTTCGCAGGCCGATCTGGCCAACAAGGCGCGTGCCAGCCGGGTCGAGAAGTATCTGAACGAGCGCGGTTTGCGGATTCTGGACGCGCTCGACCGGGTCGCCGGGCGGCACGGCAGCACGCCGGCCACGGTCGCGCTGGCATGGCTGATCGCCCGCCCGAGTGTAACGGCCCCAATTGCCAGTGCGACCTCGGTCGACCAGCTCAAAAGCCTGGCCGCCGCCGTCCATCTGATGCTGACCGGTGCCGATATCCGTGAACTGGACGAGGCGAGCGCCTGACCCGCGCAGGAGACCTGGCGCGATCGCTAAACCCCTGGTAGGATGGGGAGTTTCCTGATATCATCGGGAGTGAATTGAGATCTTTGCCTGTTTCGTCAATGTTTTTCATTGATGAAAGGTTGGCGAAACGGCAGCAGACGCGGCATATGCGTTACGTCTGTCCGCGTTCCGCGGTGAACTCCCCACCTCTCTTTTCCGGCCTCCGTGGCCGTTATGCCTCTCGTTTCATTCGTGGTTTGGCCGGGATTTTTCCCGCGTTTGCCTGTTACTGGCCATGAATCGGAACGACCGGAGGGCCGGCGCGTGAGCGGTATCCGCCACGCAATTTACCCCTATCAAGTGATTGAGTTAGGAATTACATGACGACGATTCTTCTGAAAGAAAACGAGCCGTTCGAAGTGGCGATTCGCCGCTTTCGTCGCGCAATCGAAAAGAATGGCCTGATCGCAGAACTGCGTGAGCGTCAATCGTACGAAAAGCCGACTACGGCACGTAAGCGCAAGAAGGCTGCTGCTGTGAAGCGCCTGCACAAGCGCCTGCGCAGCCAGATGCTGCCGAAAAAGCTGCACTAAGCACGTTTTTTCGCGCTGTATTTAGCGCACTGCACGCCGAACGGCGGTGTGAGCTTCGAAAGAAGCCACATCGCCGTTTTGCTTTTGGGGAGTCGATTTACGTTGGGCTTTGCCGCCGTACCGAGGCTCGTTACGCGGCGCTCTTCAGGCGCTCGGCGGACAGGCCGAATTGCCGGGCAATCGAGCTCAGACGCTCATGCCATTCCCACGTGCCGAACACGTCGTGCACGTTCTGCAGGCAACTCAGCAGAGCGATTGTGGCCGGGTCGTACACATTGAGGCGGGCGCGCAGGAGCGCCTTTTTGAGCGCAGAGATGCCGGCATCCATATAAGCAGGCACCTCGATGGCCGCCTTGCCGATGTAGCGCACCGGAACGCCTTCCATCGCGGTCATATAGTCGTGCGGCTTGATGAAGCTGCCGACCGGGCAGCCACCGCAGTAGCCGCGGTATGCGCCGCCGCCGCGCGGCAGCAAGGCGGCGCGTTTCTGGCCGAGCAGATGGTCCACGGCCTGATCGAAAATCTCCTGATGGGTCAGGAAGCTAAGGGTTTTCATGGTTGGTCTCCCATGCGTTACGCAGCGTTTATTCGTTGTTCGAGCGCATGAACGGCAGTATCGGACACGCGCCAATTAACGAAACCCGGACTAGCACGGCGAAAAGCCTTCAATTCCCGGGTTTGGCTCGTTTGCCCTTTATGCAGCGTCAACCGGCCTTGCGATTGCGTCCCTTCTTGCCGAGCGCCGCGCATCGCGCGCGGCACATGCAGCTTCCCTCGTGGTCGTTCACCATGCCGACCGCCTGCATGAACGCATAGCAGATTGTCGAGCCGACGAACTTGCAGCCGTAGCGCTTCAGCCCCTTGCTGAGCGCGTCCGAAATTTCGGTCGACGCAGGCGCCTGTTTATACGTTGCCCAATCGTTCTGGATGGGCGTCTGATCGACGAACGACCATACGAAGTTGGCGAACGAACCGTGCTCGGCCTGAATCTGCTGCACGGCGCGCGCGTTGGTAACGGCCGATTCGATCTTGCCGCGATGACGCACGATACTTTCGTCCAGCACCAGCGCATCGACATGTTTGGGCGTAAAGCGCGCGACCTTGTCGATGTCGAAGTCGGCGAACGCGCGGCGATAGCCGGTTCGTTTGTTGAGAATCGTCGACCATGACAAACCTGCCTGGGCGCCTTCCAGTACAAGCAGTTCGAACAAATGCTGATCGTCGCGCGAGGGCACGCCCCACTCGGTGTCGTGGTAGTGTGCGAGCGCTTCGCTCGATACCCAGTTGCATCGCTGTGTCACTTTCGCGCTCCCGCGTTGTCATGTCGTCCGTCAGCATAGCGGAAGCCGTGCGCGCCGCAAGCCGGCCATTCGGCCGATTGCGGGATTGAAACTGACCTGCCACGCTATGCCTTATTCACCACCTGAACTCACTCGATTCGATGAATAAAGACCTCTTTCTGATCGGCATTGACGGCGGCGGCACTGGTACACGAGTCGTACTCGGCGACGCGCAGGGCCGTGAACTGGCGCAGGCGGCGAGCGGGCCCTCGGGGCTGGGCCTCGGCGTGGAGCGCGCGTGGCAGGCCATTGAGGCGGGCTGCGCCGATGCATTTGCACGTGCCGGCGTGCCGCTGGACTGGGCGCGCTGCGTACTCGGTTGCGGGTTGGCAGGGGTCAACAATCGCGACTGGCTGGCCGCGTTTCGCGCGCAGGCGCCGGCGGTTGCCGGGCTCGCGGTGGAAAGCGATGTGTACACCACCTTGCTTGGTGCGCACGGCGGCGCACACGGCGTGGTCGTCGCGCTTGGCACCGGCAGTCAGGCGGCCGTGCTTGACGGCAATGGCGACTGCCGAACTGCCGGCGGCTTCGGTTACCCGTCGGGCGACGAAGCGAGCGGCGCCTGGCTTGGGCTACGAGCCATCGTGTATGCCCAGCAAGCGCTCGACGGCCGTGTGCCCAATGACGATCTGGCGCAGGCGCTGCTCGCCCACACCGGCGCACATGACAGCGACAGCCTCGTGGTCTGGCTGTGCGAAGCTAATCAGACCGCTTATGCGAGGCTCGCGCCGATCGTCATTGCGCATCGCACGCATCCGTTCGCAGCGCATTTGCTCGATGAGGCCGGCGTGGAGGTGGGCAAGATGATTGCCGCGCTCGACCCTTCAGCGAGCCTGCCGGTCGCGCTGTGCGGCGGTCTCGGGGCACCCTTGCGCGAGTACGTGCCGCAGATCTATCAAGCCCGCTTGCGCGAGCCGTTGGCGGACTCGGCACACGGCGGTTTGCAATTGGCGCAGCGCGAAGCGGCTCGCATCGGCGGTTGAGAATCGTCTGGCGCGCCGGGTGTGATCTCGCGGATGCGCGCGCAACGGTAAAATGCGATCTTTGACGCTGCCCGGCTGCTCACACTATGTATAAAGTCATTGCCACGGATCTCGACGGCACGCTGCTCAACGCCGATCACCAGGTGGACCCGTTCACGATCGCCACCGTGCGTAAGCTGGAAAGCGATGGGCTGCACTTCGTGATCGCCACGGGGCGCCACTACTGCGACGTTGCGGGCATTCGTGACCTGCTGGGCATCAAGGCGTACCTGATCACGTCGAACGGCGCGCGCATTCACGCGCCGGACAACACGGTGATCCACGCCGACGACCTGCCGCCGGCCATCGTGCAGCGGCTGGTGCAGCCGGAAATCGCCGGCGCGCACGGTCGTGTGATCGTCAACCTGTTCGCCGACCAGGCGTGGTTGATCGACCGCGATGCGCCGGATCTGCTGAAATTCCATCAGGATTCCGGCTTCACCTACGAGGTCACCGATTTGCCGAAGCACGACGGCGTCGACATTGCCAAGGCGCTCTACATCGGTGAGCCCGCCGATCTCGCGCAAATCTCGGCCAACCTGGCGCGCGAATTCGGCGACGCGCTGTACGTCACCTATTCGCTGCCGGATTGCCTGGAGGTGATGACGTCGAACGTATCGAAGGGGCGTGCTTTGCAGATCGTGCTCGAGCGCCTCGGCGTCGATGCCTCGCAATGCGTGGCGTTCGGCGACAACATGAACGATATCGACCTGCTGGAGACAGCCGGCCATCCGTTCATGATGAACAACGCCAATCCCGATCTCATCACGCGTCTGCCGAACGTGCCGCGCATCGGCAACAACTTCGAAGCGGGCGTCGCGCAGCATCTGCGCAAACTTTTCTCGCTCGACGGCGAACTGATGTCCTGAAAACGGACCGGCCCGCATCCTCTTTCGCGGATGCGGGCCGGTTGTTCGCGGTCCTACGCGACCTTACGAGCCAACGCTACGATCAGCCGTGCCATCCGCCATGGCGATCGCCACGGTCATCGTGACCCCAGTGGCGGTCGTTGTGATCCCAGCCGCGGTTATCCCGGTGGTCGTCGCGATAGTAGCCGCCGCGGTCGTAGCGATGGTCCCAGCCGCCGTTGCCGTAGTACACCGGCTGCGGCGCTGCGTAGACGGGGGCAGGCTGGGCATAAACCGGCACGCCGAGCGACAGTCCGATATTCAGATCCGTATGCGCTTGCGCGACACCGCATGCGCCCGCCGCGAGTCCGGCAGCAACCAGCAAGTGAGTGACGATGCGTTTCATGTTGTTCTCCTGTGAGGCGACGTATGTTTGTCGCACAGGACCAATCTACGCATTCCGGTCGCGGGTTAGTGAGACGAGATGTTACGGACTGCAAGCATCGTCGCAGGGTTTGAAAGGCGGTAGAAGGAACCTTCGAACGCAACGCGCGACACGTGCTTTCCGCCCGAAGCCCCGTCAATAAGGTCTCCAGGCTCCTTAGACCGAGCCGGCGTCCAGTTCCCGCCGCCTATTGCCGCAATTGGACGGCCGCGCTCGTAATCACGGCTTACATCTGTATTACCCAATTAATCAGCGGAGCCAGCGGAAGCACCCGCCGCAGCCGCGGAAGGCGCTCCCGGCAGTGCCGCGCATGGGCAATCCGCAGCGCGGCCGTTCAGTCCCTGACGGTCAAGCTTGAACGTAGCGTGGGCCGTGCCGTTTTGCCAGTTGAGGCGAACGACATAAATACTGTCGAAGTCGTCGCTTTGCCAGTTGGGGACATCGGCGGCATTGCCGCCATGCGTGCTCATCATCTGGCGCAGCAACTTCACGATCAGCTTGTGCTCCCACGCAACGACAATCAGCTTGCTGCGATTGGCGGGATTGACGAGCGCTGTACCGAGCTGGTCGATCTGGGCGAAGCCGTACGGGGTTTGCACCGGCATCTGGAACTGGATGGCGGTTGGCTCGATGGTCGCCAGCGGCCGGACATAGTAATAGGGATGGCCGCTGTCGTCCTTTTGCTGGCCGGGATCGGGCGCGTAGATCGCATCCGGCTTGCCGAACTTGGCGGCGATCACTGCCGGCAGGGCCAGCGACCGGTTGAGCCCCTGACAATCGAGCTGGCCGTAACCCTTGGCGGGCTTCTCGCCGTGGCGCACGAATACGAGCGTTTCGGTATTGCTGTCCGCCGCATGGGCCGCGGGTAACACCAGTACGCCTGCACACAAACCGCCGATGGAGAGTGCGACGCCATGCAGGAATCCGCGGAAACGGGTCATCGGTAGCACCTGTGCGAGCTTGGGAAGTCGCACGATTCTAGCAGCGGGTTATCGGCGGGCCACGGGCCGCGCGCATTGTGCGCAAAACCGAAACGGGCGCTGTAGCGCCCGCTTTGACTGCCTGGAATATGCACATCCGAGCACACCCGGACACACCCGGCGCACTCGCTGATCAGTCGAGCGCCAGTTCCTGCGAATTGCTGCGGCGGCTTTCGGCGACGAACGGGTACAGCACGCCTGCGATCACCGCGCCGATAATCGGTGCGACCCAGAACATCCATAGCTGATCGACCGCTGCGCCGCCGACGAACAGCGCCGGACCGGTGGAGCGCGCCGGGTTGACCGACGTGTTGGTAACCGGAATCGAGATCAGGTGAATCAGCGTCAGGCACAGGCCGATGGCGATCGGCGCGAAACCAGCCGGCGCGCGCTTGTCGGTCGCGCCGAGGATGACGAACAGGAAGAAGCCGGTCATCACCACTTCGCAAATGAATGCGGCCGCGAGCGAGTATTGGCCCGGCGAGCGCTCACCGTAGCCGTTGCTGGCGAAACCGCTGGCAACGAGGTCGAAGCCAGGCTTGCCCGAGGCGATCAACGACAGCACCAACGCACCCAGCACCGCGCCGATCACTTGCGCGACGATGTACGGCAGCAGGTCGCGGGCCGGAAAGCGGCCGGCGACGGTCAGGCCGACGCTCACCGCCGGATTCAGGTGGCAGCCGGAGATGTGGCCGATCGCATACGCCATTGTCAGCACAGTGAGGCCGAATGCGAGCGAGACGCCCACGAAACCGATACCCAGGCCGTGGACCGGGCCGGCGAAGTTAGCGGCGAGGACGGCGCTGCCGCAGCCCCCGAGCACGAGCCAGAAGGTGCCGAACAGCTCGGCAGCAAGGCGCTTTGACAACTGCATGATTTGTAATCCTAAAATGTTTGACGCTTGGAGTGGCATGAGTGCTAAGCGCAGGTGCATGCCATTGAGCGCGCAATTCTAGGGAAAGACAGCCGGATTAGGTGTCAAGAATTGTCAAAGTGGAGTCGCCTTTACCTATTATTACCAGATAAAGATCTCGTTTTACAATTCATCGACGCTTAATAATTATCAGATGATTTCTTCCTAAATCGGTATTATTGTCCATTGCGAATTTTTATAATTGCAGCTAGTCTGCGAGCGAATGAGTTCTAAAAAAGGGGAGAACCGATATGTCTCAATATGCAGACCTTAAGGCACAGATTGCCAAATTGCAGGCACAGGCAGACGAAGCCCGGCGTACTGAAGTCGACAATGTTGTCGCCGACATCCGCCAAAAGATCGCTGAATACGGTCTGACCGCGCAAGACCTCGGCTTTGCGGTGGCCGCCAAGCGTGGGCGCCCGCCGAAGAAGGCGCCGCTGCCGGCCAAGTACCAGGATCCGAAATCGGGCAATACCTGGAGCGGACGCGGCAAACCGCCAAAGTGGATTGTCGGCAAGAATCGCGAGCGCTTTCTGATTGGCGCGGTCTGAATGCCCTGCGGTCCGGGCGAAAGCCAACTGAAGGTTGATCGGTACCGGGTTGTTTATTCGCGTCGAGCTAATCCTGGATGGAAGCGCATCCATGGCTGTATTAAAAAAGCCGCCCTTGAGAGGCGGCTTTTCCGTAGTAGAAGCGGGTTAACTCTAGCTAACCGCTCGCGCAAACGATTCACCAGGCAAATTTACTCATGATTGGCGTGCAAATCGGAAAACGGCGGGAAAACGGCGTAAGCACGACTTAAGCGGCTGAGCGGATAAAAACCTCAGTCGCTTAAGCACGCCGCTCAACCCACCGCTACCCGGCGCAACATTGGGCGGCGCGTCGCTTCGATCAGTGCCGAATAGCCGTCGACGTAATTCTGGGCCATTGTTTTCGAGCTGAAGCGGCGTTCGAACTGCGCGCGAATCTCGGTGCGCGACAGTTCGTCCAGACGCTGCAGCGCGGCGACCGCGCCTTGAACGTCTTCGACAATGTAGCCGGTCACGCCGTGGTCGATCACTTCCGGCACCGAACCGCGGTTGAAGGCGATCACCGGCGTGCCGCACGCCATCGATTCGATCATCACGAGGCCGAACGGCTCCGACCAGTCGATCGGGAACAGCAGCGCCTTGGCGCCCGACAGGAACTCGGGCTTCTGCGCCTCGTTGATCTCACCGACGAACTCCACGTGCGCCATGGAGAGCAGCGGTTCGATTTCCTTCTTGAAGTATTCCTGGTCGACCTTGTCCACCTTGGCGGCGATCTTCAGCGGCAGACCGCTTTGTGCAGCGATCTTGATAGCTGTATCGACGCGCTTCTCCGGACAGATACGGCCGAGGAACGCCAGGTATTCCGGCTTCTTGTGCGCCTGCGGTGTGAGCAGTTGCTCCGGCAGACCATGGTAAATCGTGTTCAGCCAGTTGGCCTGGGGCAGCGGCGCGCGCTGCGAATCCGAGATCGACACCACCGGCACATTCGAGAACGCGTCGAACACCGGTTGCAGCTCCGGCAAGTCCAGACGGCCGTGAAGCGTTGTCACGAACGGCGTGTCCATGGTGGTGAAGAGCGGGAACGGCATGTAGTCGAGGTGAAAGTGCAGCACGTCGAACTCATGCGCGACCTTGCGCACCTTCTCCATCATCAGCACATGCGGAGCCAGCGCATCGCGAATCGTCGGGTCGAGGCGCAGCGCACGCGGCCAGCAGGCGTCGAGGTTCGCGGAGGTGACCGAGTCGCCGCTCGCAAACAGCGTGACGTCGTGGCCGAGATCGACCAGGGCCTCGGTCAGATACGAGACGACGCGTTCGGTGCCACCGTAGAGTTTCGGCGGGACAGCTTCATACAACGGCGCAATTTGTGCGATTCGCATGCGTTTCTCCTGTTCAAAACGGCTTCGCACAACGGCGCTCGGGTCGAGCGAGGAGCGAATGCCTGACGGACGGTTGGGCGCGGTAAGCCGCCGCCCGGGGGTGTTCCGAACCTGCATCGGGTAATCCCTTAGCGTCATTATCAGGATCGGCCGCGCTAATTCGAGTTATTTTTCAAACACTTAATGTTGTTACAGCGCGAAACATGATGCGTTACAGGTCGGCAGGAGGCTGGCCCGATGGTCGGCAAGCACGACTGGATGGGCATCCAGACGCTGAAGGAACAGTAGCAAGGGGCGGTCCCGGAGACTGAAGCGCGCCCCTACACCAGGCGCGTTGCGCAGAAGTGAAAACGTCTTATAATTCTTCCTCACCGCTGCAAGGTGCGGATCGTGAGTCACTCAGGACTCACCATTTGGTTCACATTTCCGCTGAAGAATTAGCCAAAACGCATCGCCAGCCCCAAGCTGCGCGCCACTTCGCCTGCTTCAGCCTTCTTTCTAACCCCGCCGTGTAGGAAAAATTCCTACACGAATGACGGATTAATCCGTCAAACAGGCAGGGTGTCTGTCCGATTTTCGTCCGCTCCCCCTTTCGCCACAATGCTCGCAAGACCAGAAACGAGCCGATTCGTGCGGTTTAGGTGCGCGCGTTCGAGCAAACGTTTCCGTAACGGCCTGACCAGCCAGATACACCCGGGGGAATCATGAGCGCGACAAGCGAAATGCTCAATGAGATCAGAGAAGTCAACCTTTCTTATCTCCTGCTCGCCCAGCGTCTGCTGCGCGAAGACAAGCCGATGGGCATGTTTCGCATGGGGATTTCGGACCAGTTGGCCGACGTGCTCGCCAATCTGTCTTTGGCGCAGACCGTGAAGCTGGCGGCGTCCAATCAGGTGTTGTGCCGTTTCCGTTTCGATGACCATGCCGTGCTGTCCGCCCTTGCGGACAAAGGCAAATCCAGCGCCGTGGCCCAGGCGCATTCCGCGATCCTGATGGCAAGCCAGCCAGTCGAGCAACTCGGCTGATGGCAGCTTTTAGTTCAAATAAAGCGATCAGGTCGGGGGAAATGCGAGCGGATGGCATATAAAAGTGTTGTGCAGGAAGTCAGGGAAATTACCCTGGCCATCGAGCTGATCGAACTCGGCGCGCGTTTGCAATTGCTAGAAGCGGAAACCAGCCTGTCGCGCGACCGGCTTATCAAGCTGTATAAGGAGCTGAAAGGGGTGTCGCCGCCCAAGGGCATGTTGCCGTTTTCGACCGACTGGTTCATGACCTGGCAGCCGAACTTTCACTCATCGCTGTTCTACAACATCTACCGTTTCATGGCCGGCCACGGCGGCTGTCTGACGATCCAGTCGATTGTGAAGAGCTACCGGCTCTATCTGGAACATGTCCAGTTGCACGACGACGAGCCCGTGCTCAGTCTCACGCGCGCCTGGACGCTGGTGCGTTTCTTCGACTCCGGAATGCTGCAAATGACCACCTGTTGCCGGTGCGGCGGACATTTTGTCGCGCATGCGCACGATCCGCAGCACGCCTTCGTCTGCGGGTTGTGCCAGCCGCCGTCGCGCGCGGGTAAGACAAAGAAATTTGCCGACGCCCGGGCCCGCGAAAGCCTCGCCGCGCTCCAAATTTGAGCTGCAGGGCGATGCCGGCCCATGGTTCGCAACCCGGCGCGCAGCTCGTTACAACGCCCACACCCCCATTCGACAGGCCTTCCAGCCCGATCGGCCAACACCGGACCCGGCCGGGCCGGTTTAACCCGCCTCTGGTTTACACCGGAGCGACGAGCCGCTTTTCCGTCAAAGTTTTCTGCTCCGTTGCCGTAAACCAGATTAACGACGGTCACCGTCGCTTCTTTGTGAGGGCTCGGCAGTGCTGATTTTCGTGGGAACACTCGTGACGCTTTTGTCCGTTTTCGGCGGTTACGCGCTGGAAGGCGGCCATCTTGGCGCGCTGTTGCAACCCGTCGAAGTGCTGATGATTGTCGGCGCTGGGGTCGGCGCGTTCATTCTCGGTAACGGGATGAAGACGATCAAGGCGACGCTGCGCGTCATTCCAACCCTGTTCAAGGGCGCCAAGTACAACAAGGACGTGTACATGGAGCTGATGGCGCTCCTTTACGTCCTGCTGGCCAAGGCGCGCAAGGAAGGCACGCTGACGCTGGAAGCCGACATCGACGATCCGTCGAAGAGTCCGATCTTCACGCAGTATCCGAAGATCCTCGCAGACCATCACATCATCGAGTTCCTGACCGACTACCTGCGTCTGATGGTCGGCGGCAACATGAACGCGTTCGAGATCGAAAGCCTGATGGACGAGGAGATCGAAACGCATCACCAGGAAGGCGAGGCGCCCGCGCACGCCCTGAACAAGGTCGGCGACGCCATGCCGGCGTTCGGGATCGTGGCCGCGGTGATGGGTGTGGTACACACCATGGCCTCCGCCGACAAGCCGCCCGCGGTGCTCGGCGAAATGATCGCCCAGGCGCTGGTCGGCACTTTCCTCGGGATTCTGCTTTCGTACGGGCTGATCGGACCGCTCGCGAGCGTCGCCGAACAGCGCGTGACCGAGTCGACCAAGATGTTCCAGTGCATCAAGGTGACGATTCTCGCCAGCCTGAATGGCTATGCGCCGGCGATTGCCGTCGAATTCGGCCGCAAGGTGCTCTTCTCGACTGAGCGCCCGTCGTTCGCCGAGCTGGAAGAGCACGTGCGCCGCGTCAAAGCCAAGTAACGGGCGCCGGGAACCGATTCGATGAGCAAGGACAAAGACCGCGCCATTGTCGTCAAGCGCTCCGCGCCGGCCAAGAAAGGCCACCACGGCGGCGCGTGGAAGCTCGCATATGCGGACTTCATGACCGCGATGATGGCGTTCTTCCTGCTGATGTGGCTGCTGAGTTCGGCTTCCACCGTGCAGTTGAAGGGCATCGCCGATTACTTCAACCAGCCGTTGAAGATCACGCTGTGGGGCGGCGATCGCAGCGCCGAGGACTCGAGCATTCTGAAGGGCGGCGGCCGCGACATTTCGACCGACGCGCAGGGCGTGACGCGCTCGACCGACGGCACCAACAATCGCGCCGAGCGCACGGTCTCCCACAGCAACGACGACTCGGTCAAGCAGTTGCAGGGTGAGCTGGAACGCCGCGAGCAGGTCCGTCTGCACGATCTGCAGGTCAAGCTGATGGCCGCGATCGAAGCGAACCCGGTGCTGCGCCAGTTCAAGCAGCAGATCCGCATCGACTCGACGTTGACCGGCCTGCGCATCGAAATCGTCGACTCGCAGAAGCGGCCGATGTTCGCGACCGCGAAAGACGTGGTTGAGCCATACATGCGCGACATCCTGCGCGAAATCGGCCACACGCTGAACGACGTGCCGAACCGCATCATCGTGCAAGGTCACACCGACGCCGCGCAATACGCGGGCGGCGAGAAGGGCTACAGCAACTGGGAACTGTCCGCGGACCGCGCCAATGCGTCGCGCCGCGAGCTGATCGCCGGCGGCATGGACGAAGCGAAGGTGATGCGCGTGCTCGGCCTCGCGTCGACGCAGAACCTGAACAAGGCGGACCCAATGGACCCGGAAAACCGCCGCATCAGCATCATCGTGCTGAACAGGAAGTCGGAGGAGGCGCTTGACCATGACGACTCCACCACGACCACCTTGTCGGACGACGCGGCCGGCTCCAAGCCGCTGCTGCAAAGACTTGCGCAACCGGTGACGGTTGCACCGAAGGTGCCGGCGGTAGCGCCGGCGGCCCAGTAACAGACAGCGATCGGCAGGCCGGTCCATGCGTCCAGGTGGCGCGGACGGCGGGCCGGTCCATAGCGTAAGTGCAGCGAGGTTTTCATGATCAGGCACATCCTGGCAATCGACGATTCGGCATCGATGCGGCAGATCCTCGCCGCAACGCTGACGACGGCCGGCTATGAAGTGACGCTCGCGGCGGACGGCAATGAAGGGCTCGAAAACGCGCTTGCCATGTCGTTCGACCTCGTGCTGACGGACCAGCACATGCCAGGCAAAACCGGCCTCGATCTGATCACGGAACTGCGCGGCAATCCGGCTTACCAGGCGACGCCCATCCTCGTCCTCACGACGGAATCGGGCGAGCCGTTCAAGGCGGCGGCGCGGGCCGCGGGAGCAACCGGCTGGATCGAAAAGCCGCTCGACCCCGACATGTTGACCGAACTGGTCGCGGCATTAGCCGAATCGGACAACGCATGAGCGCCCCATAAGCGCCACCTTTACACAAGTTATAGAAGCTCTCGACGCGGCGGCACGACAGCCCAAGCGTAGACAGGAACTCTCGCGGTGACCCAGGCATGACACTCGACATCACTCAGTTCTATCAGACCTTCTTCGACGAAGCGGACGAACTGCTCGCGCAGATGGAGCAGTTGCTGCTCAATCTGGATATCGCGCACCCGGACCCCGAAGACCTCGCGGCGATTTTCCGCGCGGCGCATTCGATCAAGGGGGGCGCGGCGACGTTCGGTTTTACCGCACTGACGGAAACCACCCACATTCTCGAATCGCTGCTCGACCGCGCGCGCAATAACGAACTCGTGCTGCGTAAGGACATGATCGACACGTTCCTCGAAACCAAGGACGTGTTGTCGGGCCAGCTCGCCGACTACCGTGCGAGCGCCGAGCCGGATACGGCTGTGGCCAAGGCGATCTGCGCGAAGCTCGAACAGTTGCATGCGGAAAGCCGCCTGGGCGCCGAAGCGGCCGCGGCACCGGCAGCGGCCGTACCGGTGGCAGCCGTAGCATCAGTAGAAGCACAAACAGCAGGACAAGGCGGGACCCCGCCCGAGCACGTCGTCGAACAGGCGGTGCAGGCGGCGGGTGAATGGACTGACGGCGAACCGGCACAGACCGGACAAGCCGCGGGTACCGGTGATGCAGCCGGCCCCCATCTGAAAATTACGCTACGGGGCGTAGGTGAGAAGGACCAGGAACTGCTGTCCGAAGAGCTCGGCAACCTGGGCAACATCGTCGGGCAGGTCAAGAGCGGCGGCGATCTGACGCTGTGGCTCCAGACCGATGTGACCTCCGACGACATCATCGCCGTGTGCTGTTTCGTGATCGACGAAAGTCAGATCTCGATCGGCCGCGGCGCCGCACCGGCGGACGAGACGCAGCAAGGCGAACCTGGAACGCCCGACGCTGCCGATTCGACCCCGGCGCAAGCAGCACAGACGGCACCAGCACACCAGGCGGAGCAGGCAGCATCGTCGGCACCGGCGGCCCACACCGCTGCGCCCGCTCAAGCCGCCTCCACGCACGGACTATCCGACGCGCCGGCGTCGCCAGCGACTACGCCGGCGCCCGTCGCGGCTGCACCCGCAGCAGCGAGCAGCGCACCGGCGGCAGGCGTGGCAACAGGTGTGGCAGCAACCACGACGGCGACCGCCGAACAGGATCGCAAGGCAGCGCGGCCGGCCGCGGCGGCAGGCGGCGCGGAAGGCAGCTCGATTCGCGTCGGCGTCGAAAAGGTCGATCAACTAATCAACCTGGTCGGCGAACTGGTGATCACGCAGGCGATGTTGGCCGAGACCACCAGCACGTTCGATCCGGCGCTGCACGACCGGCTCTTCAACGGCATGGCGCAACTCGAGCGCAACGCGCGCGATCTGCAGGAAGCGGTGATGTCGATCCGCATGATGCCGATGGATTACGTGTTCAGCCGCTTCCCGCGTCTGGTGCGCGATCTGGCGGCGAAACTCGGCAAGGAAGTGGAACTCGTCACCTTCGGTCAGGCGACCGAACTCGACAAGAGCCTCATTGAACGGATTATCGATCCGTTGACTCACCTCGTGCGCAACAGTCTCGACCACGGTATCGAAACCGTGGAAGCGCGGCGTGCGGCGGGCAAGGATTCGACCGGCCAGTTGGTGTTGTCGGCGGCACACCATGGCGGCAACATCGTCATCGAAGTGAGCGACGACGGCGCCGGTCTGCGCCGCGACAAGATTCTCGCGAAGGCCGCCAAGCAGGGCATGCAGGTCAGCGAATCGATGTCCGACGAAGAAGTCTGGAACCTGATTTTCCTGCCGGGCTTCTCGACGGCGGAGCAGGTCACGGACGTCTCGGGCCGTGGCGTCGGCATGGACGTGGTGAAGCGCAACATCCAGTCGATGGGTGGTCACGTGGAAATCACCTCGCATGCGGGCAAGGGCAGCACCACGCGCATCGTCTTGCCGCTCACGCTGGCGATTCTCGACGGCATGTCGGTCAAGGTCGGCAACGAGATCTTCATTCTGCCGCTGAACTTCGTGATGGAGTCGCTGCAACCGCGTGCCGAGGACATCTACACGGTGGCCAACGGCGAACGCGTGGTGCGCGTGCGCGGCGAATATCTGCCGCTCGTCGCGTTGCATGAAGTATTCGCCGTCGACGACGCCAAGCAGGAACCGACGCAAGGCATCGTCACCATCATGCAAACCGAAGGGCGCCGCTTTGCGATGCTGATCGACGAACTGGTGGGACAGCAGCAGGTGGTCGTGAAGAATCTGGAAACGAATTACCGCAAGGTGCACGGCATTTCCGCCGCAACCATTCTCGGCGACGGCAGTGTCGCGCTGATCGTGGACGTGGCGGCGCTGAATCGCGAGACGCGCCATGCGCACGGCGCGATGAGCCTCGCATGACATCCGCAACACTCACTCAACTTATTTCATCCCAACCGTTTGGGGGCTAACGTGGCAGAAGTCCAATCCATCAATTCGAGCGTCGCGAACGCGAGCGGTACGAATGGCCGCCGCGACTCGCAGCAGGCGGACGCCGGCGGTCAGGAATTCCTCGTCTTCACGCTCGGCGCCGAAGAGTACGGCATCGACATTCTCAAGGTGCAGGAAATCCGCGGCTACGACAACGTGACGCGGATCGCCAATGCGCCTGAGTTCATCAAAGGCGTGATCAATCTGCGCGGCATCATCGTGCCGATCGTGGACATGCGCATCAAGTTTCATCTGGGCCGCGTCGAGTACGACCATCAGACCGTCGTGATCATCCTGAACGTCGCGCATCGCGTGGTCGGGATGGTGGTGGACGGCGTGTCGGACGTGCTGACGCTCGCCACCGACCAGATCATGCCGGCGCCGGAATTCGGCGCGACGCTGACGACCGAGTATCTGACGGGTCTGGGCACCGTCGATGGCCGCATGCTGATCCTGATGGACATCGAGAAGCTGATGACCAGCCGCGAAATGGCGCTGATCGAAACGCTGAGCGCGTAAGCATCACTACGCGCCAGTACGAAAGACAGATCGAACAGGGAGCATCAAGATGCTGAGCAGGTGGTCGATTCGCACATCGTTGACGATGGTGGGGATCATTCTGGTTGCGCTGACCGTCGTGGTCGGCGCGCTTGGTCTGACCGCGCTGAACAGCGCGAGCCAGTCGCTCGACCGTATCGCGCGCGGCGATCTGGTCGCCATTCACGCGCTCGACGATGCGTCGGCGTACCTGTTGCGTTCGCGCGTGACGCTGGACCGCGTCACCGCGTTGAGCACCGCTGGCGACACCGAGCAGGCGAAGACGGCGCTTGATCGTGCGCAAGTGCTGCTCGCCAAGTCAAGCGAAAACTGGCAGGTGTTTCTCAACGCACCGAAGAACGGCGTTGACCAGACGCTGCTCGACGATCTGACGGCGCGCCGCACGACTCTGACGCGAGACGGCGTCGATCCGGAGTTCGCCGCGCTGCGCGCGAACGATCCAGCGGCCTATCACGCGATCGCCGATACCAAGATTCCCCCAATGTTCCTTGCGTACGACAACGTTGCGTCCAATGTGATCAAGGCGATGCAGCAGCATGCGGTGGATCAGCAGTCGAGCGCGCAATCGAACATTTCGCTGATGACCACGCTGATCATCGGCGTCACCGCGATCGCGCTGCTGCTGGTGGTGGGCATCCGCCTTGCGCTGCGCGGCCTGATCGTGCAGCCGCTGAACGATGCGACGGCGTGCTTCGAGCGGATCGCCTCGGGCGATCTGTCCGAGCAGATCAACGTGTTCAGCCGTAACGAAATCGGCCGCCTGTTCGCCGGCATCAAGCGCATGCAGGAAAGCATGGCGACGATGGTGACGGCGGTTCACAGCAGCACCGAATCGATCGACACCGGCGCGCGTGAAATCGCGATGGGCAACACCGATCTGTCGCAACGCACCGAGCAGCAGGCCGCGTCGCTTCAGGAAACCGCTTCGAGCATGGAGCAACTGACCGGCACCGTGCGCCAGAACGCCGAGAACGCGCGCCAGGCGAGCCAGTTGGCTGTCAATGCATCGGATATCGCGACGCGCGGCGGCGACGTGGTGAGCCAGGTCGTCACGACCATGCAGGACATCGCGACCAGTTCGAACAAGGTCGTCGACATCATCGGTGTGATCGAAGGCATTGCCTTCCAGACCAACATTCTCGCGCTGAACGCGGCGGTCGAAGCCGCGCGGGCCGGCGAGCAGGGCCGCGGTTTCGCGGTGGTCGCGGGCGAAGTGCGCAGCCTCGCGCAGCGCAGCGCCAGCGCCGCGAAGGAAATCAAGGAACTGATCGGCGACTCGGTCGACAAGGTGCAAAGCGGCTCGGCCCTGGTGGGCCGCGCGGGTAGCACGATGGACGAGATCGTGCAGGCGGTGCGCCGCGTGACCGACATCATGGGCGAAATCAGCGCGGCTTCCGAAGAGCAGTCCGGCGGCATCGAACAGGTGAATCGCGCAGTCGTGCAGATGGACGAAGTCACGCAGCAGAACGCCGCGCTGGTCGAACAGGCCGCGGCTGCTGCGGCGTCGCTCGAAGACCAGACGCGCCAGTTGCAAGCGGTGGTGAGCGGCTGGAAAGTAGCCGGCGGCCAGACGCGCAGCGTCGCCACTGCAGCGCGTCCGCAAGCGGCGGCACGTTCGCACAGTGGCAAGAGCGGCAGCCAGCGCGTGCAGCCCGCAAAAGCCGCGCCGCAAGCGACCGCACACGCCGCAGCGCATCCGGCAGCAGGCAAGGCGGCCGGTGCGGCAAGCTCGGCAGCGCATGCAACATCGGCTTCGGCCACCCAGGGTGCCGACACCGCGCGTGTGGAACCGGCTCTCAAACCGAAGACGGCCCGCGCCGCATCCGACTCCGCAGCACGTCCGGCCGCAGCAGGCGCCGCGTCGGCAGGATCGGACGCGGACTGGCAAACGTTCTAGGAAGTGGCACAAAGACATGCGGTCATTCGGCATCTCGCTCCATGAGGGGCGAATCATCGAAGCACGCTTAAGAGGCGTGTCGCGGGCCGACCGCGTGTTGGCAGAACTCGCGGTCGGGCGCGACCCCGCGAACACAACCCCTTTCGCCAGAAGCAATGCAGTTGGCGAAAAGCGGGATGGCTCGTATTGCAGGCAGGAACTTTCATAATGGCAACGCGCGCACAGCAATCTTCGCAACCGGCTAGATCCGGCGAGCAAGGACGGGATTTCGAATTCACGTCGGCGGATTTCGCTCGCATTCGCGATCTGATTCATCGCAGCGCGGGCATTTCGCTGTCGGATCACAAGCGCGATATGGCGTACAGCCGTCTCGCGCGCCGGCTGCGTGCCCGTGGCCTCGAGAGCTTCAAACAGTACCTCGATCTGCTCGAAGCGGAAAACGATCCGGCCGAGTGGGAAGCGTTCACCAATGCGCTGACCACCAACCTGACTGCGTTCTTCCGCGAAGCCCATCATTTTCCGATCCTCGCCGAGTTCGTGCCGCGCCGCGCGCAGCCGGTTTCGGTCTGGTGCTCGGCGGCCTCGACCGGTGAGGAACCGTATTCGATCGCGATGACGCTGATCGAAGCGCTCGGCGACAGCGGCGCGCGTCAGGCCAGCGTGCTCGCCACCGACATCGACACGCAAGTGCTGGCGAAAGCCGAAGCCGGCATGTATCAGTTCGACCAGGTGAAGCACCTGTCGCCCGAGCGGCTCAAGCGCTTCTTCCTGAAAGGCACCGGCGCGCACGCCGGCATGGTCAAGGTGCGCCCGGAAGTGCGCGCGATGGTGCGCTTCGAACAACTGAATCTGACCGACCGCGATTACCAGTTGCGCTCGCAGTTCGACGCGATCTTCTGCCGCAACGTGATGATCTATTTCGACAAGCCGACGCAGGCGCAGGTGCTCGGGCGCTTCGAGCCGCTGATGAAATCGGGTGGTTTGCTGTTCGCCGGCCACTCGGAAAACTTCACCTATGTGACGCAGGCGTTCAAGCTGCGCGGTCAGACCGTCTATGAACTGACGCGCGACACAGGCGCCGCACGCACGCCGGCACGCGCCACGAGCCATGCCGGCAGCGCCACGGCGAGCGGGGTGGCCGCATGAGCAGCAGCCTGCCGATCGCTTCCAATCTGTACTTCGACAACCACTTCCAGCGCCCCGGCGTGAAGCTGTTGCCGAACGAGTTTTACACGACGAGCGAGGACATGGTGCTCGTCACCGTGCTCGGTTCGTGTGTCGCGGCCTGCATTCAGGACCGCACGGCCGGCATTGGCGGCATGAATCACTTCATGCTCCCCGACGACGGCGCGGATGCCGGCCAACCCGCGTCGGATTCGATGCGCTATGGCGCGTACGCCATGGAAGTGCTGATCAACGAGCTGATCAAGGCCGGTGGCCGGCGCGAGCGTTTCGAAGCCAAGGTGTTCGGCGGCGGCGCGGTGCTGGCCGGCATGACGACGATGAACATCGGCGATCGCAATTCGGAATTCGTGCGCCGTTATCTGGCGCTCGAAAAGATCCGCATCGTCGCAGAGGATTTGCAGGGCAATCATCCGCGCAAGGTCGCTTTCATGCCGCGCACCGGCCAGGTGATGGTGAAGAAGTTGCGCCTGCAGCAGGAAGCGGGCGTGGCCGAGCGCGAACAGGCGCTGATGCGGCAAAGTGCCGAAGCGCGTACCGAGCGGCTCGCGGCGGCACGCAAACGGGTCGAGTTGTTCTCGACGCCGGCCGCCACGCGGCCCAAGGTCGAACTGTTCGGCGCGGCGGGCGGCAGTGCGGGCGCAGGTGCTACGAAGCCGCGCATCGAACTGTTCGGCGCAAGCCCGCGCCCGATTAACTCAAACAACGCCAGAACTACAGAGGAGGCGTGAGCGCTGTGCAAAAGATCAAAGTACTGTGCGTCGACGATTCGGCGCTGATCCGCAGCCTGATGACGGAAATCATCAACGGCCAGCCGGACATGACCGTCGTGGCGACCGCGCCCGACCCGCTGGTCGCGCGCGATCTCATCAAGCAGCACAATCCGGACGTGCTGACACTCGACGTCGAAATGCCGCGCATGGACGGTCTGGACTTCCTCGAGAAGCTGATGCGCCTGCGGCCGATGCCGGTCGTGATGGTGTCGTCGCTGACCGAGCGTGGCAATGAAATCACGCTGCGCGCGCTGGAACTGGGGGCGGTCGACTTCGTCACCAAGCCGAAGGTTGGCATTCGCGACGGCATGCTCGACTACTCGGGAAAGCTCGCCGACAAGATTCGCGCCGCGGCCCGTGCACGGGTGCGCCAGGCCGCGCCGGTTCAACACGCGGCCGCGCATGCGGCGCATGCGCCCGCTGCCGCCGCGCCGCTCTTCAACAATCCGCTGCTCAGTACCGAGAAGCTGATTATTGTCGGCGCGTCGACGGGCGGCACCGAAGCGATCCGCGAAGTGCTGGTTCCGCTGCCGCCGGATGCGCCTGCCGTGCTGATCGCGCAGCATATGCCGCCGGGTTTCACAAAATCTTTTGCGCAACGCCTTAATGGTTTGTGCCGGATTACCGTTAAAGAGGCAGAGCACGGCGAACGCGTGCTGCCGGGACATGCGTATATCGCGCCCGGCCACGCTCACCTGTTGCTGGCCCGCAGCGGCGCGAACTATATTGCGCATCTGTCGGACGAGCCGCCGGTGAACCGGCACCGTCCGTCGGTTGACGTGCTGTTCCGTTCGGCTGCACAGCACGCGGGCAAGAATGCGGTAGGCGTGATCCTGACCGGAATGGGGCGCGATGGCGCCGCCGGACTACTGGACATGAAAAAAGCAGGGGCGTATACCCTTGCACAGGACGAGGCGAGCTGTATCGTATTCGGCATGCCGCGCGAAGCCATTGCGCTCGGCGCCGCGGACGAAATTGCTTCGCTGCCGGAAATGAGCCGACGCGTCATGGCGCGTCTGTCGTCAATGGGCGACCGCGTACAGCGGGTATGATGCGCGGGCCTGACGGCGAGCGCCAGGCATGGGAGCGGAGTAAGTAACTCCGGTCGACAGCCATCGGAATGAACTGGCGGTTATGCGCCGCATCATGGATCAAGCAAAGGGAATGAAATGGATAAGGGAATGAAGATTCTGGTGGTTGACGACTTTCCGACGATGCGCCGGATTGTTCGCAACCTGCTCAAAGAGCTCGGCTACTCGAACGTCGACGAGGCGGAAGACGGGCAGGCCGGCCTCGCGCGTTTGCGCAGCGGGGCGTATGACTTCGTGATCTCCGACTGGAACATGCCGAACCTGGACGGTCTGGCCATGCTCAAGGAAATCCGCGCCGACGCCCACCTGACGCATCTGCCGGTGCTGATGGTGACGGCCGAGTCGAAGAAGGAAAACATCATCGCGGCGGCTCAGGCCGGCGCGAGCGGTTATGTCGTCAAGCCGTTCACGGCCGCGACGCTCGACGAGAAGCTCAACAAGATTCTCGAGAAGATGGCGAAAGCCGGGAGCTGATGTGACTCTGCCGACCAACGCGCACGGAGCCGAAGCGGCGACTGAGAGCGGCGACCTCGCGTCTGACCGCATCCTCGCCCGTATCGGACAACTGACGCGCACGCTGCGTGACTCGATGCGTGAACTCGGGATCGACAAGCATGTCGAGCGCGCGGCGGAAGCCGTGCCCGATGCTCGCGACCGTCTCAAGTACATCGCGAACATGACCGAGCAGGCCGCCGAGCGAGTGCTGTCATCGATCGATATCGCCAAGCCGATCCAGGAGCAACTGCAGAAAGATGCCGGCGAACTCGACGCGCGCTGGGAGCAGTGGTACGCGGCGCCGATCGAGCGCGAGGAAGTGCGCGCGCTGATGAACGACACGCGCACCTTTCTGCGCGGCGTGCCCGAGGCGACCACCGCGACCAACTCACAGTTGATGGAGATCATGCTGGCGCAGGACTTCCAGGATCTGACCGGGCAGGTCATCAAGAAGATCACGGATGTCGTGTACCTGATCGAGCAGCAACTGCTCGGCGTGCTGGTCGAGAACATCGCGCTCGAGCGCCGCGAGCAGTTCGCGGCGAATGCGGCGGCACTGGCGGCCGAGCCGTCGTCCACCGGCAGCCCCGAGCATCTGCTGAACGGTCCGCAGATCAATCCGGAAGGCAAGACGGACGTGGTGCAGGATCAGTCGCAGGTCGACGATCTGCTGGCGAGCCTCGGCTTCTGACCTGCCGGCCGCCCGCAAGGGCGCGAGGCAGGACCGCCGGACCGGTTATGGGTGGCGAGCCACGCTCCTGCGTGCGCCTGCTGTCTGCCGACACAAACCACAGGCATACTACGGACTCAAGCAGCGGCATGGCATTCCGGTGAGAGACAGTCACCGGTCGGTGGCACGGTGAGGCAACTCCCCGGAGTGCGACCGCAGCGGTGCCGTATGATCTGCATACATGCGGCCGGTTCGCACGAGGTGCGAGCCGAGCAGCAGCAGCTCGGGAGGAGCCTCGTCATGTGGAGTCGCGTACGCCGCGCCGGGTTCGTTATGGCGCTTGCATTACCCTGTTCGTTGTCAGCCGTGCAGTCCGCGTATGCGGGATTGGGCGGCGCCCCGATGACACCCCCTACGGATGCGTCGGTTTCTTCCCGCACCGTGCAACCCGGCACCAGTTCCGCAACGGCGGCTCAAAGCGTGATGCGTTCTGCATCGAGCGCTGCTTCTTCCACTTCGGCTTCGGCGTCCTACACCGTGCGTGAAACGACGCTCGGCAACGGCACGGTGGTGCGCGAATACCTCGCCGCGGACGGTTCGGTCTTCGGCATCGCGTGGCGTGGTCCGCAAATGCCGGATCTGAACGATCTGCTCGGCAGCTATTTCCCGCAGTACGTCGCCGGCGTAAAAGCCGTGCGCGCGGCGCGCGGAGGCGCTCGTGGCCCCGTTGCGGTCGACCAGAGCAACCTCGTGGTCCGCTCCGGCGGCCACATGGGCGGGTTCAACGGTCAGGCCTGGTTGCCGCCGGCGCTGCCGGCCGGCGTCAGCGGTTCCGACATCCAGTAAGGGCGGGGACGAACGATGCGAACCATGCAAAGTCATATTGCCGGGAAGTTCAGGGGCTGGGTGCAGGCCGTCGTGGCGGTGATGTTGGTGTCGGTGGTGGCCGCCTGCGGCGGTGGCGGCGGCGACAGCTCCAGCAGCAATTCGTCGAACACGCTGAACGGCGGCTCGCTGCCGGCCAGCCCGACCCAGCAACCGATCGCCGCGACGGCGGCGAACACCGTGCCGATTACGGTCGGCGTGGGTGTAAAAGGCGTGATCAACATTCCGACGGTTAGCGTGACCGTTTGCCCGCCGGGTTCGCCTCCCACTTCTTCCAGTTGCCAGACCATCAACAACATTCAGGTCGATACCGGTTCGTTCGGGCTGCGTGTGGTCGGCTCGGTGCTGAATGCATCGTTGCTGCAAGCGTTGCCGATCAACACTGTCGGCACGAGCAGCACACAACTCGCGGAATGCGCGACCTTCGCCGACGGCTTCACATGGGGCTCGGTGCGCACCGCGACCGTGGCGATTGGTGGCGAGACGACGACCGCGGGCATCCCGATGCAGATCATCGGCGACATGCCCTCGAGTACGGTGCCGGCGAAGGGTTGCGGCAGCGGCCCGGCGGACAACACGGTCAGCGATCTCGGCGCCAACGGCATTCTCGGCATCGGCACGGCGCCCAACGATTGCGGCGTCAACTGCGAGAACGTCAACTCCAGCAACTACTTCGCGTGCCCGGGCGGCTCATCCTGCACACCCACCGCGCTGGCGCCAGCGCAGCAGGTCGCCAATCCGGCGGCCAACTTTGCGGCCGACAACAACGGCGTGATCGTGCAGATGCCGCCGGTGTCGAATACCGGCGCGTCATCGGCCACCGGCACGCTGGTGTTCGGGATCGGCACGCAGTCGAACAATGCGCTGGCCGCCGCACAGACCTTCGCCACCAATGTCTCCGGCGACATGACCAATAGCGTCTATAACGGCACGACAGTGACGGCGTTCTTCGACTCGGGGTCGAACGCGTACTTCTTCGCCGACAGCTCGCTCGCGCAGTGCGGCAGTAATTTCGCCGGGTTCTATTGCCCGTCGTCCGCGCAAACCCGGTCGATCACGCTGGGCGGCCTGAGCAGCACGAGAGCGAGCGTCAGCATCGGCATCCTGAGTGCGTCGACGCTGTTCGGCAACACCAGCAACTTTGCGTTCAACGATCTGGCCGGGCAGATCGGCGGCAGCAGCAGCTTCGATCTCGGTTTGCCGTTCTTTTATGGCCGCTACATGTACTACGGCTTCGCGACCGGCGGTCAGGCGCCTTACGTCGGCTTCTGAGGCGCATGACACACGCGTAAGAACCAGCCGGACACCCGCGCGCGTCAACCCGGGTGTCCGCTGGCCGTAGCCGCTGCTAGCCGGCCCTCCATCCCTCGAAATACCCCCCTTTCTCCGCCCTTATCCGCCGATCGTCGCTTGCGTCGAGCGGGAATAATCGCTCTCACTGGAAAGAGGCGTCGTGCCTCGACCGACTGGAGAGCATTTGTGGCAGAGGATAGCGACCTCGAAAAAACCGAATCAGCCACTCCCCGGCGCCTGCAAAAGGCGCGCGAGGAAGGGCAGATCGTGCGTTCGCGGGAGCTGTCGACGTTTGCGCTGCTGGCAGCGGGATTCTTCGGCGTATGGGGCATGTCCGACAGCATCGGCGAGCATTTGAAGGGTATGCTGCGCTCGTCCTTCACGTTCGACCACGCCACCGTGTTCGAAACCCGCCGCATGCTGATCGGCGCGGGCGCCGCGGGCCGCGAAGGCCTGTACGCGCTGCTGCCGGTTCTGGCCTTCACCGGCGCCGCCGCCCTGCTCGCGCCGATGGCGCTGGGCGGCTGGCAGTTGTCTTCGAAAGGCCTCGAGCCCAAGTTCAACCGGCTCAATCCGATCGAAGGGCTCGGCAAAATATTCTCAATCAACGGACCGGTTCAGCTCGGCCTGTCGCTCGCGAAGACGCTGGTGGTAGGCGGCATTGGCGGCTCGGCGATCTGGAATCGCCGCGAAGAAATTCTCGCGCTGGCAACCCAGCCGCTGCACCTGGCGCTCGCCAACACCGTGCATCTGATCGCGGTGTGCTGCGGCATGACGGTCGCGGGCATGTTCGTCGTGGCTGCGTTGGATGTGCCGTATCAACTCTGGCAGTTCCACAAGAAATTGCGCATGACGAAGGAAGAAGTGAAGCGCGAACACCGCGAAAGCGAAGGCGATCCGCATGTGAAAGGCCGGATTCGCCAGCAACAGCGCGCCATTGCCCGCCGCCGCATGATGACCCAGGTGCCCAAGGCCGACGTGGTGGTGACCAACCCGACGCACTTCGCGGTCGCGCTGCAGTACACCGACGGCGAGATGCGCGCGCCGAAGGTGGTCGCCAAGGGCGTGAACCTGGTGGCCGCGCGGATTCGCGAAATCGCCGCCGAGAACAACGTGCCGCTGCTCGAAGCGCCGCCGCTCGCGCGTGCGCTGTATCACAACGTCGATCTGAACCGCGAGATTCCCGGCCCGCTGTATGGCGCGGTCGCCGAGGTGCTTGCGTGGGTGTATCAGTTGCGGCGTTTCAACACCGAAGGCGGCGTCGCGCCGGTCGCCCCGACCGAGTTCGACGTGCCGGCGGACCTCGACAAGGGCGGTGTGCCGGACGATGAAGCCGAGCAGGAAGCCGCCGACGTGCTTAATTCTGCCAATAAGCCAGATAACGACGACGTTTCAGGAGCCTCCGCATGAACGCTCGCGCCGGATTCCTGTCCCGACGGCCGGATGCCTTGAGCGGCACCAATTTGCGCGCCCTCGCCGGGCCGGTGCTGATCTGCATGATCCTCGGCATGATGATTCTGCCGTTGCCGCCGTTTCTGCTGGATCTGCTGTTCACCTTCAATATCGCGCTTTCCGTGATGGTGCTGCTCGTCAGCATGTACACGATGAAGCCGCTCGACTTCGCCGCTTTCCCAAGCGTGCTGCTGTTCTCGACCCTGCTGCGCCTGTCGCTGAACGTGGCGTCCACGCGGATCGTGCTGCTCGAAGGCCATACCGGCCCGGATGCGGCGGGCCAGGTGATCGAGTCGTTCGGCCACTTCCTCGTGGGCGGCAACTTCGCGGTCGGTATCGTCGTGTTTGTCATTTTGATGGTCATCAACTTCATGGTGATCACCAAGGGTGCGGGGCGGATCGCGGAAGTGTCCGCACGCTTCACGCTCGATGCGATGCCCGGCAAGCAGATGGCGATCGACGCCGACCTGAACGCCGGCCTCATCAACGAAGATCAAGCTCGCAAGCGCCGCCTGGAAGTCTCCCAGGAAGCCGAGTTCTACGGTTCGATGGACGGCGCGAGCAAGTTCGTGCGCGGCGACGCGGTCGCCGGTTTGCTGATCATGGTGATCAACATCCTGGGCGGGTTGATCGTCGGGATGGTGCAGCACGGCATGGACTTCGCGTCCGCGGGCAAGACCTACACGCTGCTGACCATCGGTGACGGCCTTGTCGCGCAGATCCCGTCGCTCGTGATTTCGACGGCGGCCGGTGTGATCGTCTCGCGCGTCGCGACCAACGAGGATATCGGCACGCAGCTGACCGGCCAGCTCTTCACGAACCCGCGCGTGCTGGTGATCACGGGCTGCATTCTGGTGTTGATGGGCCTGATTCCGGGCATGCCGCACTTCGCGTTTCTGATTCTCGGCGGTGGCCTGATCCAGCTCGGCCGCACGATGAAAAAGCGCAGCGAAGCCCGCAAGAACACCGCAACACTGGTCGACGTCGCACCGGCCACGCTCGCGCCGGTCGAGAATGCCGAAGCCAGCTGGGACGACGTGTCGATGATCGACACGCTCGGTCTCGAAGTCGGCTACCGGCTGATTCCGCTCGTCGACAAGAACTCGGATGGCGAACTGCTCAAACGGATCAAGAGCATCCGCAAGAAGTTCGCACAGGAAATCGGCTTCCTGCCGCCGGTGATCCACATCCGCGACAACCTCGAATTGCGGCCGAACGGCTACCGGATTGCGCTGAAGGGCGTCGAGGTGGGCGTCGGCGAGGCGTATCCGGGGCAGTGGCTGGCGATCAACCCGGGGCAGGTGTCCGCCGCGCTGCCGGGCACGCCGACGCAAGATCCGGCGTTCGGTCTGCCGGCTATCTGGATCGATACGAATCTGCGCGAACAGGCGCAGGTTTACGGCTACACGGTGGTCGATTCGAGCACGGTGGTGGCCACGCACCTGAATCACCTGGTGGTCACGCATGCGTCCGAACTGCTCGGCCGCCGCGAAGTGCAGGCGCTGCTGGAGCGGATGCAGAAGGACACGCCGTCGCTCGTCGACGATCTGGTGCCGAAGTCGCTGCCGCTCACCACGCTGCAAAAGGTGCTGCAAAACCTGCTGGAAGAAGGCGTGCCGATCCGCGACATGCGCACGATTCTCGAAGCCCTGTCCGAACACACGCCGAAGGTCACCGACGCACACGATCTCACCGCCGCCGTGCGCCTTGCGCTGGGCCGTGCGATTACGCAGCAGTGGTTCCCGGGCGTGGGCGACATGCAGGTGATGGGCCTCGATTCGAATCTGGAGCGCGTGTTGTCGCAGGCGCTTTCCACGGGCGCCAATCCGGGCCTCGAACCGGGCCTCGCGCATACGCTGCTGAACGAAACGCAGAAGGCGATGACGCGTCAGCAGAACCTTGGGCTGTCGCCGGTGCTGCTGGTGCAGCATGCGCTCCGGCCGATGCTCGCGCGTTTCCTGCGCCGCAGCCTGCCGCAGTTGAAGGTGCTGTCTTATGCCGAAGTGCCGGATACGCGCAATATCAAGGTGGTGAATCTGATCGGGGCGCATGGTTAAACCCCGCGCGGCTAAGCCTGATAGTGCGCCGCAGCCGTTCCAGACCGATGGTTTCCGCCGGCGCTCCTCGAGCGCCGGTTTTCATTCCCGCGCCTGACTTTTCGCCCTGCAAGCGGCTGGCGGAGGTCATGCTGCGTCCGCGAAAGCGCCGTCGTACGCCGCCGGAGAGCCTGTTTCAAACCGTCGCGCGTGTGAATTGATGTGCGTTTCCATCGCCCGAATTGCCCGCCTTTAACGGTCTTTATCCATCGATCGTCACTCGACAGGTTTCGCAATAATGATCTCAATGGGAAGCGGTATGTTGCCGGTCCGGTAGTCCTTAAGTCCGTATACCTCATCGGGGGTCCAGCTTGAACATTCGTAAATTTGTCGGTGCTACCAGTCGCGATGCTCTGCGTCTCGTGCGCGAAGCCTTGGGCCCGGATGCCGTCGTTTTGTCCAACCGCACGATGGAAGACGGCAGCGTCGAGATCGTCGCCCTGGCCGATAGCGACCTCGCCGCCATCACGCCGAAAGCGCCGCGCGGCAGCGCAGGCGCACCGCTGGCCACGCCGATGAATGCCATGGCCGGACAACAGCCGGCGCTTGCCGCACCGCGCGCCAATCCGATGATGCAAGCGAATCCGTATGCGAGCGGCATGCCCGATGTGTTCTCGTCGGTGTTCGGCGCAAGCCCGGAAGCGGGCGCTGAGAACATGACGCCGAACGTCGTTGGCACCGTTCAAACCGCCAACGCCGCCTCAGGCTCAGCCGCGAAGTCCGCCGTCGTCCCTGCCGCGCCGAAGGCCACGCTGCCGAACGCGCCCAAAGCAGCGCTGGCCGCTGCCGCGTCGCTGCCGCAACCGATCAACACGGAGCAACCCAGCGCCCGCGCTGCTGCAACGCGTCTCACCGAAGACATCCGCGCCGATCTGCTCAAAGCCGCCGAAGCTCAAGCGCCGCGCACGATGGCTGAATCGAATCCCTGGCTGATCGACCACGCTCGCCGCATCGCCGCCGAACAGCAACAACAAGGCGCGTACAGCGCGCGCCCCGCTGCGATGACACCCGCTGCCGCCATGGCCAAGGGTCTCGGCGCTGCGGTGGAAGCGGGCCAACAGGCCTCGCAACCGGCCGCGCAGCAAGTCACCGATACGCCCGAGTGGGCCCGTGAAGGCGCGCAACTCGCCGCGCGCCGCGCCGCTCAGAAAGTGGCCGCATCGCTGCCTGCCGCCGACGACGCCCGCACGCCCGCTTCGGTCGCCGAAGCGATCAAGACGCGCATGGAGCAAGTCGTCAACGACACCGTGATGAGCGAGCTGTCGTCGATGCGCGGGATGATGGAAGAACACTTCGCCGGCCTGTTGTGGGGCGATCGCCAGCGCCGCAGCCCGGCGCGCGCGGCGCTCACCAAACACCTGTTCGCCGCCGGCTTCTCCGCGCAACTCGTGCAGATGATGGTCGACAACCTGCCCGACGACGTCGACAACATGGAAGGCGGCATGGAGTGGGTGCGTTCGGTGCTCGAATCGAACCTGCCGGTGATGGAAGACGAAGACGCGCTGATGGAGCGCGGCGGCGTGTTCGCGCTGATGGGCCCGACGGGCGTCGGCAAGACCACGACCACCGCCAAGCTCGCCGCGCGCTGCGTGATGCGCTTCGGCGCCAGCAAGGTGGCGCTCCTCACCACCGACAGCTACCGGATCGGCGGCCACGAACAACTGCGCATCTTCGGCAAGATTCTCGGCGTATCGGTTCACGCGGTGAAAGACGGCGGCGATCTGCAACTCGCGCTCTCCGAATTGCGCAACAAGCACATCGTGCTGATCGACACGATCGGCATGAGCCAGCGCGACCGCCTGGTCTCCGACCAGATCGCGATGCTGTGCCGCGCCGGCCAGCCGGTGCAGCGTCTCCTGCTGCTCAACGCGACGAGCCACGGCGATACGCTGAACGAAGTCGTGCAGGCCTATCAGCGCGCGCCGGATCAACAGCCGCTCGCCGGCTGCATTCTGACCAAGCTCGACGAAGCCACCAATCTGGGCGGCGTGCTCGATACGGTGATCCGGTACAAGCTGCCGGTGCACTACGTGTCGACCGGTCAGAAGGTGCCGGAAAACCTGTACGTCGCAACGAAGAAATTCCTGATCAAGAGTACGTTCTGCATCCCGCGCGACAACTCTCCATTCGTGCCGCACGACGACGACATTCCGGCGTTGCTGTCCGCGCTGTCGGCGCGTTCTACGGCCGAACTGCACGAGGTCCGCTTTGGATAAGTTCATGTCCGATCAGGCAGAAGGACTGCGGCGGCTGTTGGCTCGTAGCGGCTCGCGCGTGATTGCGGTGACGGGCGGCTCGGCCAGCGTCGGCTGTACAACGACGGTAGTGAACCTTGCCGCGGCGCTCGCGCAGCAAGGCAAGGACGTGCTGGTGATCGACGAGTGCCTCGGCGACAAATCGGTGAGCGCGATGCTCGGCGGCGTGCGCGGCGCAGGCAATTTTGCGGCGGTGATGCGTGGCGAAATGACGCTCGACGATGCTGCCGCGCGCCACGCACTGGGCTTCTCCGTGCTGGCCGCCTCGCGCAACAACCGAGAAGGCCGCACGGCCGCGCAATTCGACGTGCTGCTGCGCGGTTCCGCGGACATCGTGCTGATCGATGCGCAACTCGATGAGCACGGCCATCTTTCGCCCCTCGCGATGCAGGCGCACGACCTGATGATCGTGACAAGGGTGGCCGCGCAAGCGATCACCGAGGCGTACGCGTGCATGAAGCGTCTGCACTACGCGCACGCCACCGCGCAGTTTCGCGTGCTGGTGAACCACGTACAGAGCGTGGACGACGCGCATACCGCGTTTGTCAACCTCGCCGGCGTGGCTGGACGCTACCTGACGGTGGCGCTGGAAGACGCCGGTTGCATTACCGCCGATGTGCGGATGGCGCGAGCCATGGAGTTGTCGCGGTGTGTCGTCGATGCGTTCCCATCGACACCGGCTGCGCGCGACTTCCGGCACCTTGCCGCCGAATTGCAGTACTGGCCGATGCGGCCAGCGATGTCGTCGCAAACGCCCTGGATGGCGCCTGCGACAGTTACAGCGGCGCAACACGCCGACCAACCGTCCGCGCAGCACGCCTGAGAGGCGGCACATGGACAAGGGGAGCACGATGTATAACGCTCAGGGAAAGATTTCCCAAGCCGAAGTTCTGACGAAGTACGCGCCTCTCGTGCGTCGCCTCGGCTTGCAGCTCGTTGCCAAGATGCCGGCAAGCGTCGATCTCGACGACCTGATCCAGGCCGGCATGATCGGACTGCTGGACGCGGCGAGCCGCTACAAGGAAGACCAGGGCGCGCAGTTCGAGACGTATGCCAGCCAGCGGATTCGCGGCGCGATGCTCGACGAGTTACGCAGCAACGACTGGTTGCCGCGCAGCTTGCGGCGCACGTCGCGCGAAGTCGAATCTGCCGTGCACAAGGTCGAACAGAATCTGGGCCGCTCGGCGAGCGAAACGGAGATCGCCGAGCATCTGCAGATGCCGCTCGACGAATACCAGTCGATGCTCCAGGATCTGCACGGCAGCCAGTTGATCTATTACGAAGACTTCGATCGTTCCGCGGACGATGAACCGTTTCTCGACCGTTACTGCGTCGATCATTCGGACCCGCTGTCGGCGCTGCTGGACGACAGCCTGCGCTCAGCGCTGGTCGAGGCGATCGACCGCCTGCCGGAGCGCGAGAAGCTGCTGATGTCGCTGTACTACGAACGCGGCATGAACCTGCGCGAAATCGGTGCGGTGATGGAAGTCAGCGAATCGCGGGTGTGCCAGTTGCACAGCCAGGCCGTGGCGCGCTTGCGCACGCGCCTGCGCGAAATGGCCTGGGCGAACGCCGAGGCGACTTGAGCTGAGACGGATGGCTGACCGGTGGTGCGCGAAACGTCCGCCTGGTTTTCTCGCCTGTTACGCGTCCGCCATCTCATGCTCCGCGGCCAGCGCGAGAAACGCCGAGCGCGACATGCCGCGTGCCTCAACGTAAGCGTCGATATCCTGAACCAGCGCCTCAGGCAGTGAGATATTGATGCGCACCGCTTTCTTCAACGCCGGAATATTCCGCGTTGTCACGAAACCCCACGTGAAACCCGTGTAGTCCGGATTGCGCCGATGCTCGTCCAGCGTCAGCCGTTCGGGAATCGGCAACCCTTCGTCGAGCAGCGTATCCAGATGCGCCTCGATCGCTTCCTTCGCGTTCGCGTAGGCTTCTTCCAGCGAATCGCCCGCCGAATGGCAACCCGGAATGTCGGGAACGACCACGCCGAACGCTTGATGCGTGTCACCAGGTTCGATCGCGATCGGGAAAATCAGGTTCTTCATTTCAGGCCTGCCTGTTTCAAGATGCTGTTCAGTGTGCCGGGCGGAAGATCTTTCTTCGGATGCGGGATGGTCACGAGAGCGGCTTTTACCGCGTGCCGGAAATGGTGGTGGCTGCCCGATATGCGGATCAGCCGCCAACCATCCGCTTGAATCACTTTGACGACTTCGGCACTGTTCATATTGCACTCCTCGAATCATACACACGATTACACAACCTCGCTAGTGGGTACCGCTCCGCCTGGTTCGTCAAAGGCAGCCTCGAAAGCTGCGCGTGACGGCGGATAAGCTCAGTGGGGGAAGCCGTGATTTCAACGTGGCGGAGAATTTCGCGCTACCTGGCCAGATGGCCAACGCGCGTTGGAGGCGGGCCTGGGCGCCCTGTGCGGGAAGGGAAAACAAAAAGGGCTCGTCAAAGACGAACCCTTTTGTTCAAAGCAAGCTACTCAATCGCGTCGGCGCGTGAAACGCGCCGTTCCAGCGAAATCTTCAGGCCGCGGGACGCGCGGGAATCCGGCCATCCGGTCCATAGAAACCGGCCTTCTGCGGCACAGCCACCTGCAGCGCCGTCAGCGCGCGCTGGTTGTAGTCCATCCGCACGCGGATCAGTTCACCGTTACTCGTATTGAAGCGCCGCGCCCGCTCGGCGGCCTTTTGCAGCAGTGCCCATTGATCGGCCAGCCGCGCATCCGCGCTTGCTGCGAGCTCCATGCCAGGCCAGCCGGCCGGAAGGCCCATTTCCGCGAGCAGCGTGTCCCGGGTGGTCTCGAGCCTGGCGAGCAAGCCGATCAGCTCGGTTTTCTTCTCGACGATCGGCGGCAGCAGTTCCAGCGGCGACAAGGCAGTCAGCGCCTTGGTCTCGAGCGTCAGAATCGAGGCGAACGCCTCGACGGCCGAATATTCTTCGATGAGGGTGGCAAGCAGGGCGTCTTTCATCTCAACAACTCGCTGAACACGACAGCTCGCGCATGATTCGCGAGCCGGGTTTGTCGAATGCCGCCCGGCAATTCACCGTATTTCGATGCGTCGATTAGTTGCCGGTCGACGAGGTTTTGCTTTGCAACAGTTCGCGCGCGGTATTCAGCACGCCGTCGGCGATCTTGCTGGAATCGATCTTCAGCGAGCCGTCCTTGATGGCTGCCTTGATCGACTCGACATGCGCCGTGTCGATATCGGCCGAACCGGACGCCGCGAGACTGCGCAGATGCTGCGACAGACCCGACAGGCTGACGCTGGCGTCGCCCGAACCGCTGCTGGTGGTGGTCTGCGAGGTCGTGCCCGCACTCTGCGCGTTGCTGTTCGCGCTCGTCGCGTCGCTTTGCTGCGAGCGCGACAGGGCGTCTTTCAACGACGGCAGATTCGAATTGGTTGTGGAATCGACTTTCACGATTGGCTTCCTGAACGATTTGATCTTGATAACGGCAACCGCTGATCAAAACTTTAGCGCAATCGCTCCAGGTTTTGCCTCGCCTTTCAAGGCGATCCGGCCCCACGACGGGTTCGACATCCACTGCACCAGCCGTACCGGCCGTCGCGTGTGAATCCACGCCGGCGGACGGGCTGCCGGGCTCGCCGCCGGGCCGCGTCACAACTGAATCTCCACCGTCGAACCATCCTTGACGATGCCGGAGATGATCTGGCCGTTAGCCGTCTTCACCCGCACCTGCTGGCCCGGCGACGCGTTGTTCATCGCGCTGCCTTCGGCCGAAATCGCGAAACCGTTGCCCGCCGCGACAACCCGCACCGTTTGTCCGATCGACACCGCCGACGCGCTTTTCAGCATGTCGCGGCGCAGTGGCATGCCGCCGGCGATGCGCACGAGCGACACTGAGCCGACTGCCTGTGACGGGTCCGTGACGATCGCCTGCGGCAAACCGGTCAGATCGCCGTCACGCGCGACGAGGTCGGCTGCGGTGAACACTTCGCCCGGCGCCATCGCGCGGGCGGCCAGATAGTAAGTGGCGCGCAGCGAAACGCGCGCTTGCAGATAAATGGTCCACGGCCGTTCGCCGGCGCAGCGCACCCCGACGGTCATGCGGCCCCACAGGCGCGCGCCGCTGGGCATGAAGGGTTCGAGCATCGTGCAGGCCGCGAGCCCGCGCGGAAATGCCGGCGCGACGGTGATTTCGACCTTGCCGGGCAAGCCTGCCGACTGCTGTTGCAGGAAGGCGAGCGCGGCACTGCGAATCGCCTCGGCGTCTTGCTGGCCCTCCAGTGGTACGGGTTGCGCTAGCGCCGCCGGTCGCAGATTCTGTTGCGCGACAGCCGGCGCCACCTGGCGCATCGACGGCGTGCGGGCAATGGTGGCGGGCGGTGTCGGCATCGGCGCGGGTGTCGGCGCAGCCACCGCCGTGGTCACGACGGGTTTGCCGTTCGCGCCCAGTTGCGGCGGCTCGCCGCGCGAAGCAAGGCTGTCGAAGCCACCGGCCGCGGGCGCGCTGGCGGCTACGCCGTTAGGCGCATTGGCGACGACCGACTGCACGCCGGCGGTTTGCCGCCCGGCATTGAGCGACGGCGCCGGCGTCATCACGACCGGGACGATCTGACGCGAGGCCGGCGCCCCATTGACGCGCGCAATCCCGGCCGGCGGAGTCGTTGCGGCCGTAGCCACATTGGCGCTTCCCGGCGCGGGAATCGTCACGACTCCGTTTGCGTCGGGCTTAAAACTGGTACGGATCATCTGCGGCGCGGCAGGCGGCTCGCCCGCGCCCGGAATGACGATCGAGCCGCTCGCGTTGGCGGCGCGCGTGAATTGATCGGCGTCGCGCGCGACCGGCCCCGGCGTCAGCGACTGCGCGGTAGCGGCGGCCAGCGTCGCTGCGGACCCCGTGCGTTTCGCGGGCGCTGCCTGCATCTGCGCGGCCAGATCGTTGAGCGCGGTCGGATTCTTTTCGCCCGGGCCGGGAATCACGATCGGACCACCGGCGTCCTGAGCCTGCTGAGCCTGAGTCGTGGCCGGCAGCAGCACGATGCCGCCGGCGACCCATACCGCCAGATTCACGACGAGACGCGTCATGAGACGGGATGCACCGCGCGAAACACGCCGCGCCGCGCCAGCACCCACGCGATGCGCCGCCGCGCAGCTTGCGCGGTGCGTCGGGTCGAAGGTGGGCTGGTCCATCGTGTTTCTCCATCGAATGCATCGGTACGCTTTGCATTCTAGTGAGCGCCCCCATTGTGCAAACGTTGAATAGAAGCCCCCTTTCCCGGTTATTCGTCCGATTGCCACTTGCGTTCGGCCCATAAGATGCACTTCATGCAAAAAGGTCTTCCCGGCCGACGCAATCCTCACGCGAGGCACGAAACGGGAAGCCTCGGGAACGTTCTCCGGAGATTTCTATGCTGGACAAACTCGATGCCGAATTCGCCTTTGGCCGCCAGGCGCTCGATGTGCGCGCCTACCGGCAGGAACTGCTGTCGTCGAATATCGCCAACGCCGATACCCCCGGGTACAAGGCGCGCGACGTCGACTTCGCTTCGTCGCTGGCCGGCGCGCTGAAGAAGACCGGCGGCGGTGCGGGCACCGGCGCCTCGAACAACTCGACGCTCGCCATGACGCAGCCCGCAGGGGTGACGAGCGGCATGTCGATGGTGTCGACCGCGCCGGGTCATATGTCCGGCAAGACGACGCTGACGCCGACCGGCGGCACGCCGGACGACTACGGCAATCTGCAGTACCGCATTCCGACGCAACCCGCGCTCGACGGCAACACGGTCGACATCGATACGGAACGCGTGCAGTTCGCGGACAACACGTTGCACTTCGAATCGGGCATGACGGTGCTGTCTGGCCAGATCAAGACGATGCTCGCGGCGATCCAGTCGGGTTCGTAGACAGGAGAGGAAAGGAAACATGCCATCCCTGATGAACATTTTTGGTGTTGCAGGCTCCGCGATGTCAGCGCAGTCGCAGCGGCTCAACGTGACGGCGTCGAATCTCGCCAACGCGGACAGCACGACCGGCCCGGACGGCCAGCCGTACAAGGCCAAGCAGGTCGTGTTCGCGGTCAGCCCGATCGGTGGCGCGCGCACGGGCTCCGGTCAGCAGATCGGCGGCGTGCAGGTCACCGGCGTGGTCGACGACCCGACGCCGATGAAGACCGCCTACGACCCCGGCAACCCGGCGGCCAATCCGGACGGTTACGTCACGCTGCCCAACGTCGACCCGGTGCAGGAAATGGTCAACATGATCTCGGCCTCGCGCTCTTACCAGGCCAACGTCGAGACCCTGAACACCGCCAAGACACTGATGTTGAAAACGCTCACGATCGGAACCTGAGGAGAATTCCTTGACCACCAACACCACCATCGGCAGCAACGGCACGAACGTGTCGCAAACGCTGCTCGATACGATGAACGGCACGAGCAGCACCAAGAGCGCGACCAGCTCCACCAGCTCGACCGGCAGCACGTCGGGCACTTCGGCGACCGATCTGCAGAATACTTTCCTGCAACTGCTCGTCGCGCAGTTGAAGAATCAGGATCCGACCAATCCGATGGACAGCTCGCAGATGACCTCGCAGTTGGCGCAGATCAACACGGTGTCGGGCATCAGCCAGTTGAACACGACGCTCACCTCGCTCGCCACGCAGATGTCGGCAGGCCAGCAGTCGCAAGCCGCGCTGCTGATCGGCTCGACCGTGCTCGCGCCGGGCAGCTCGGTGTCGGTTGCAAGCGGCAAGGCCGGCGCGTTCGGCGTGCAGCTCGCCAACTCGGTGAGCGATCTGCAGGTGGTGGTGAAGAACTCGGCGGGCACGATCGTCAACACGATCGACCTCGGCAAGCAGTCGGCGGGCACGATTCCGGTGGGCTGGACGCCGACGGATTCGGCCGGCAACACGCTGCCCGACGGCAGCTACACGATCAGCGCGGTCGGCACGATCAACGGTCAGCAGGCAACGGCCACGACGCTCACGGGCGCGACGGTGCAAAGCGTCGTCATGCAGAGCAGCGGTACGCCGGGCCTCGTGCTGTCGAACGGCACGACCGTGGGGCTGACCAGCGTCGCCGCCATCCTCTGATTCAGATTCTGTCAGTTACGACTTTCCAGATACGGAGACCGTCATGGGTTACCAACAAGGTTTGAGTGGTTTGTCCGCATCGTCGAGCGACCTCGACGTGATCGGCAACAACATTGCCAACGCGAACACGGTTGGCTTCAAGAGCGGCGCGGCGCAATTCGCCGACATGTACGCCAATTCGGTGGCGACCGCAGTGGGCAACCAGGTCGGCATCGGCACCAAGCTCTCCGAAGTGCAGCAGCAGTTCTCGCAAGGCACGATCACCAGCACCAACCAGGCGCTCGACGTCGCGATCAACGGCAACGGCTTCTTCCAGTTGTCGAACAACGGCTCGCTGGTGTACTCGCGCAACGGCGTGTTCCAGCTCGACAAGAACGGCAACATCGTCAACGCGCAAGGCCTGCAACTGATGGGCTACGCCGCGAACGGCGCGGGGATCATCAACACCGCGCAGACTGTGCCGCTCAGCGTGCCGACCGCGAACATCGCGCCGCAAGCCACCACCAAGATCGTCGCCGGTTTGAACCTGAACGCGCAGGATCCGCTGATGCTCGGCACGCCGGCCGTGACGCCGACCCTTGTCGGGGGCAGCACGCTCACGACTCCCGGCGCGACCATCACGAACACCGCCTCGGGCACGAACAACGACAGCTACACCGTCAACTTCACGAGCCCGACGACCTACACGGTGACCGACACCACGCTCGGCACGACGACCGCCGCCGCCACGTACACGGCCGGCACGGCGGTCTCGCTCGGCAACGGCCAGACCATCACGTTCAACGGAGTGCCGGCGACCGGCGACAGCGTTGCGATCGCGCCGACCCCGGTCGCGTTCAACCAGAACAGCTCGTCGACGTATAACTACTCGACCAGCACGACGGTCTATGACTCGCTTGGCGGCTCGCAGACGGTCAACATGTACTTTGCCAAGACCTCGGCCGGCACGTGGAACGTGTACGCGGGCACCTCGACCGGCACCGCGAGCCTGGTCGGCCACGCGAACTTCAACTCGTCGGGCACGCTGCTCGGCACGACCAACGCGGCTGGCGTCGCTACCACCACGCCGTTCGTCTTCAACTTCAGCGTTCCGACCACCGACGGTTCGTCGACGCCGCAGAACCTGACGCTGAATATCGGCGGCACGACGCAGTACGGCGGCAAGGACGGCGTGAACTCGCTGCAGCCTGACGGCTTCGCAGCCGGCACGCTGACGAGCTTCACGATCGGCGCCGACGGCACGCTGACCGGCAACTACTCGAACCAGCAAACCGCGGCGCTCGGCCAGGTCGTGCTCGCGAACTTCTCGAACCAGAACGGTCTCGTGAACCTCGGCAACAACGAGTTCCAGCAGACGTCCCAATCGGGCGTCGCGCAGATCTCAGCGCCGGGCTCGACCAACCACGGCGTGCTGCAAGGCGGCGCGGTGGAAAACTCGAACGTCGACCTGACGAGCGAACTGGTGAACCTGATCACCGCGCAACGCAACTATCAGGCGAACGCGCAGACGATCAAGACCCAGCAGACCGTCGACCAGACCCTGATCAACCTGTAAGCGACCGGGACTTCCCATCATGGATCGGCTGATCTACACCGCGATGTCGGGCAGCACGCAAGCGCTCGAACAGCAGGCTATCGTTGCCAACAATCTGGCGAACGCCTCGACCACCGGCTTTCGCGCGCAGCTTGCGACTTTCCGCGCCGTGCCGATGGCGTTCGGCGACGGCAGTTCGATCAACGACACCACCACGCGCACCTTCGTGCTGTCGTCGACGCCGGGTGCCGACTACACGCCGGGGCCGATCCAGCAGACGGGCAACCCGCTCGACGTGGCGATCCAGGGTCCGGGCTGGCTGGCGGTGCAAACCGCCGACGGCAACGAGGCTTATACGCGCGCCGGCAACCTGCACGTCGACGAGAACGGTCAACTGGTGAACGCCATGAACCAGACGGTGCTCGGCAACGGCGGCCCGGTATCGGTGCCGCCGGGTGCGGAAATCACCATCGGCAAGGACGGCACGGTGTCCGCGCTGACGCCGGGCGATCCGCCGACGGCGGTGGTGACGGTCGATCAGTTGAAGCTGGTGAATCCTGATCCGCAAACCATGACGCGCGGCGACGACGGCCTCTTTCGCACCGCCGACGGCAATGCCGCCGACGCCGATCCGGCCGTCACGCTGGCGCCGGCATCGCTTGAAGGCAGCAACGTGAATCCGGTCAGCGCGATGGTCGCGATGATCACCAACGCCCGCCAGTTCCAGATGCAGACCAAGCTGCTGGAAAACGCGGACAAGAACGACCAGTCCGCCAACCAGTTGCTCAGCTTTAGCTAACGGGTCGCGTCGGGGTTACCCCATACATGGGACCGGACTAAGCGCTAAAGCGCTAACTCCGGTCGACACAGGAGAAGAATAGTGAATCGCTCGCTCTACATCGCCGCCACCGGCATGAATGCGCAACAGTCGCAGATGGACGTGATTTCGAACAACCTCGCGAACGTCAGCACCAACGGCTTCAAGGGCTCGCGCGCGGTGTTCGAGGATCTGCTGTATCAGACCATCCGTCAGCCGGGTGCAAACTCGACGCAAAACACCGAACTGCCGTCCGGTATCCAGCTCGGCACCGGTGTGCAACAGGTCGCGACCGAACGTCTCTACACGCAGGGCAACCTGCAGCAGACCGGCAACTCGAAAGACGTCGCCATCAACGGTCAGGGCTTTTTCCAGGTGCAGATGCCCGATGGCACCACCGCCTACACGCGTGACGGTTCGTTCCAGACCAACGCGCAGGGCCAGCTCGTCACATCGAGCGGTTACCAGGTGATTCCGGCGATCACGATTCCGAACAACGCAACCTCGCTGACCATCGGCAGCGACGGCGTGGTGTCGATCACCGTCGCCGGCTCGACCAACAGCCAGCAGCTCGGCTCGATGCAGGTCGCTACCTTCATCAACCCGGCCGGTCTGGATGCAAAGGGGGAAAACCTGTTCTCCGAAACGGCTTCGTCGGGTGCGCCGAACGTCGCGCAACCGGGCCTGAACGGCGCCGGCACGCTGAATCAGGGTTACGTGGAAGCATCGAACGTGAACGTGGTGCAGGAACTGGTGAACATGATCCAGACGCAGCGCGCTTACGAAATCAACAGCAAGGCCGTGACGACCTCCGACCAGATGCTGCAGACCCTCAGCCAGATGCAGGTTTAAGGCTTAAGGGACTGGGGAATTAACAGGCGGTAATAATCAAGATGTCGCACTTCACTCGTAACCCGGTTCATTCGCGCACCGCTCAGGCACTCGTGCAGCTCACACTGCTCGCGGCGCTGGGTGGCTGCGGCCTCGTGCCGAAGCAGCCGATCGTCCAGCAACCGATGACGGCACAGCCGCCGATGCCGCCGCAGGCGCAATCGCCGGGCTCGATCTACAACCCGGGTTACGCAGGCCGGCCGCTGTTCGAAGATCAGCGGCCGCGCAATGTGGGCGACATCCTGACGATCGTGATTCAGGAAAACGTCAACGCAACGAAGTCCTCGGGCGCAGGGGTCAACCGTAACGGCAACACCAACTTCGACGTGCCGACCGCCGGCTTTCTCGGCGGCCTGTTCGGCAAGACCAACCTGAGCGCGAACGGTGCCAACAAGTTTTCGGCAACCGGCGGTGCGAATGCGTCGAATACGTTCAGCGGCACGATCACGGTGACGGTGACCGGCGTGCTGCCGAACGGCAACCTGATGGTCAGCGGCGAGAAGCAGATGCTGATCAACCAGGGCAACGAATTCGTGCGCTTTTCCGGTGTGGTGAATCCCAACACGATTTCCAACCTGAACGCCGTGTACTCGACCCAGGTGGCCGACGCGAAGATCGAATACTCCGCGAAGGGCTACATCGACGAATCCGAGAACATGGGCTTCCTGCAGCGCTTCTTCCTCAACGTGTCGCCGTGGTGATCATGCGTACCGCCTTCTCCCGCTCCCGCCGCGCCGCGTTCGCCGCACCTCTCGCGCGATTGGCTCGCGTGGGCCGTGCACTGGCCTTCATCGCGCTTGCTTGCGCCGCGCTGCCGGCCGCTACGCCCGCTTATGCCGAACGTCTGAAAGACCTCGTGCAGATCCAGGGCGTGCGTGACAACCCGCTGATCGGCTACGGCCTCGTCGTCGGTCTCGACGGCACGGGCGACCAGACCACGCAGACGCCGTTCACCACGCAGACGCTCGCCAACATGCTGGCGAACCTCGGCATCTCGATCAACAACCAGGCGGCGGGCTCGACCAACCAGCAATCGTCGCTGTCGAACATCCAGTTGAAGAACGTCGCCGCGGTGATGGTGACGGCGGTGTTGCCGCCGTTTGCGCGTCCCGGCGAAGCGATCGACGTGACGGTGTCGTCGCTCGGCAATTCGAAGAGCCTGCGCGGCGGCACGCTGCTGCTTACGCCGCTCAAGGGCGCGGACGGCCAGGTGTATGCGCTTGGCCAGGGCAATGTGGCGGTCGGCGGCGCCGGCGCGAGCGCGAACGGCAGCAAGGTGCAGGTGAACACACTCAATGCGGGCCGCATCGCCGGCGGCGCGATCGTCGAACGCGCGGTGCCGACCTCGGTATCGCAAGCGGGTACGATGCAGCTCGACCTGAACGACATGGACTACGACACCACGCAGCGCGTGGTGGCCGCGGTGAACAACGCGTTCGGCAGCGGCACGGCCACGGCGCTCGACGGCCGCACGATTCAACTGCGCGCGCCCTCCGATCCGGAACAGCAGGTCGCCTTCACGGCGCAATTGCAGAACCTCGACGTCAAGCCGGCGCAAGCGGCCGCGAAGGTGATCCTGAACGCGCGTACCGGCTCGATCGTGATGAACCAGATGGTCACGCTGCAAAGCTGCGCGGTGGCGCACGGCAATCTGTCCGTGGTGATCAATACGCAGCCGGTGGTGAGTCAGCCGGGCGCGTTCTCGAACGGCCAGACGGTGACCGCGCAACAATCGCAGATTCAGATGAAGCAGGACAACGGCGCACTGAAGCTGGTGACCGCCGGCGCGAACCTTGCCGAAGTGGTGAAGGCGCTCAACGCACTGGGTGCGACGCCCGCGGATCTGATGTCGATCCTGCAGGCAATGAAAGCGGCGGGCGCTTTGCGCGCCGACCTGGAAATCATCTAAGGAAGACACAGGATGAATTCGGATACGACCAATTCCGCCAATGCGGCGAACGACCTGACCCAGCGCTTCGCGCTCGACGTGCAGGGCTTCGGCAAGCTGAGCGCACAGGCCAAGGCCTCGCCGCAAGCCGGCATGAAGATGGCGGCGCAACAGTTCGACGCGGTGTTCACGCAGATGATGCTGAAGAGCATGCGCGATGCGACGCCACAGGATGGTCCGTTCGATTCGCATGACAGCGCCACCTTCACGTCGATGATGGATCAGCAGTTGTCGCAACAACTGTCGCAGAAGGGCATTGGTGTCGCCGACGCGATGCTCAAGCAGATGATGCGCAATCAGGGCATGCAGGTGGGCGGCGCGAGCGGTGCAGGCGGCGGCCTCGCCGGCATGGCCAATGCGCTCGGTGGCGGCAGCGGCGGCGACGAAGGCCAGACCGCGGCGCTGAACGCGCTCGCGAAGGCTTACGGCAACGCGCAGGCCAACGGCCAACTGGCGATGGGCAAGGGCTACTCGGCCAACAGCGCGCTGACTCCGCCGATCAAAGGCGACGGCAGCTCGCCGAAGGTCGACGCCTTCGTCGACAAGCTCGCCGAGCCGGCGCAAGCCGCCAGCGCGGCAACCGGCATTCCGGCGCGCTTCATCATCGGCCAGGCCGCGCTCGAATCGGGTTGGGGTAAGAGCGAGATCAGGAAGTCGGACGGTTCGACCAGCCACAACGTGTTCGGCATCAAGGCGACCAAGGACTGGACCGGCAAGACCGTCTCGACGGTCACGACCGAATATGTGAACGGCAAGCCGCAGCGCACAGTCGAAAAATTCCGCGCGTACGACTCGTACCAGGAAGCGATGACCGACTACGCGAGCATGCTCAAGGGCAACCCGCGTTATGCGCAGGTGATCAACTCCTCGCATGACGTGAATGGCTTTGCCAACGGCATGCAGCGTGCGGGTTACGCGACCGATCCGCATTACGCGAAAAAGCTGATGTCCATCATGCAGAAAATGGGCTGACCTGCCGTTAATGCAGGTGTGCAGTCGCACTCGACTGCGCAGCCGATCGGTTTATGCAGTCTGATTTTCTCGAATAAAGTATGCACGCGACGGGGCCAGGTGCATAACAAGACGGACGAGGCCGGCCGCCTACGGGCGGCCGGTCCACCCGCATAACCGGCGTGATTGTTGCCGGTATCCCATGCACGCGGATTCCACTGGCGGAATATCGGCGTTTAACGTTTGCGGCAAATATTTCATTACACGCCCCTAAATTTTGGCTGAATGCTGCCGCTAATTAGTTAGACCCGATACCGGAAAGCGTTTAATGTCCGGTTGAATGCGCGTGCTGCGGCTTCGATGAAGGCCGCGCGAAAGCCCCGGCAGGAGCCCTGGCACGCGCCCGCAAGAACATGCATACCGGCAAGCCTATGGATACTACCCAGTCGCACGGCCAGACCGACGCACCCGGCCAGTCGCACGCCACGCTAGACGAAAGCGCACCCGATTTCGGCCGTCGCAATCCGCTGGAGATCGGCGTTCAGTTACGCAACCTCGTCAATCGCGGCGATTTCCTCACCGTTGAATATGCGGGCGGTCAGCTCGTGACGCGCCTGCTCGATGTCGACGTGCGCGGGCGCACCTTCACGTTCGATTGGGGCGCACTCTCCGAACAGAACAAAGGCTTATTGGGCGCGCCGCGCTGCCAGTTCCACGCGTCGCCTGACGGCGTGCGCGTTGAGTTCGCCACAGGCACCCCGCGCGAAACCCGTTACGAAGGACTGCCCGCATTCGAGTCCGACTTCCCCGAAGTGCTGTACCACGTGCAGCGCCGCGAGTATTTCCGCGTCGATGCGCCGATTCTCGATCCGTATATGTGCAGCGGCCGTTTGCCCGAAGGCGATACGTTCCGCTTCGAAGTGCACGATCTGTCGCTCGGCGGCGTCGGCATGCGCACCTCGGATGAACGCGTGGCCGAATTGCCGATGGGCACGCGGCTGCAGGATTGCGAACTGTCGCTCGGCTCGCTTGGCCGCCTTTCGCTCGATCTGCAACTGGTGTCGCACCGTTCCACCGCATTGCCGAACGGCACGCAGCGCTATCAACTCGGCTTCCGTTTTCTGACGCTGCCGGGCAGCGCCGAAAACACGCTGCAGCGTCTGATTACGCAACTCGAAATGAAGCGCCGCTCGCTGGTGCGCTGAACGGCGAAAGAGCCTTGCTGCACGCGCCTCGCAAACGTTGAAACAAACGTCGAACAAGCATCGGAATGGCCCTCAATTTTTCCTCGTGGGGGCCGTTAAACAGGATGTTCAAGTAACGCGGCGGCAAGTGGTCGGTGTCGCCCTTCAGGATGACGCATGTCGAGCAACCTCATCAATCTCGGACTCAGTGGACTGAACGCAGCCCAGTGGGGACTCACGACGACCGGCCAGAACATCAGCAATGCGTCGACGCCGGGCTACACGATCGAAACGCCGGTCTACGCCGAAACCGGTGGCCAGTACACGGGTTCCGGCTTTTTGCCCCAGGGCGTCTCGACCGTCACCGTGACGCGCCAGTACAGCCAGTATCTGACCACTGAGTTGAACAATGCGCAGAGCTCGGGCGGATCGCTGTCGACGTACAACACGATGATCTCGCAGTTGAACAATCTTGTCGGTAGCCCGACAGCCGGCATTGCAAGCGCGATCACCAGCTACTTCACCGGTTTGCAGAACGTCTCGAACAACGCCTCCAGCCTGTCCACCCGCCAAGGCGCGATAAGCGGCGCGCAGACGCTCGTGAATCAGATCAATGCCGCGGGTCAGCAATACGACGCGATGCGCCAGAGCGTCAACACGCAGCTCAGCAACACCGTTTCGCAAATCAATAGCTACACGCAGCAGATCGCCCAATTGAACGGGCAGATCTCCCAGGCCAGCACGCAAGGTCAGCCGCCGAACCAGCTGATGGATCAGCGCGATCAAGCCGTGTCGAACCTGTCGCAACTGATTGGCGTGAACGTCGTGAACAGCAACGGCAGCTATAGCGTGTTCATGGGCAACGGCCAGCCGCTCGTATCGTCCACCAATAGCTACAACCTGGGTACGGCGCCTTCGACAGGCGACACCAGCGAACTGTCGGTGCAGTATCTCGGCCAGGCAGGTGCAAACCCGGCCGCTGCGCCGCAAAACCTGCCCGACAGCAAGATCACGGGCGGCACGCTTGGCGGCCTGCTGGCGTTCCGCAGCCAGACGCTCGATCCGTCCGAAGCGCAACTCGGCGCGATTGCGGTGAGCTTTTCCGCGCAGGTCAACGCGCAGAACGGCCTCGGCATCACGCTCGCTGGCGCCCAGGGCGGCGCGCTGTTTTCGGTGGGCGGCCCGACCGTCTACGCGAATACGAAGAACACCGGCAACGCGTCGCTGAACGTCTCGTTCGCGAATCCTGCGCAGCCGACCACCGGCGATTACACGCTGGCTTATAACGGCACCAGCTACACGCTGACCGACAATTCGACCGGCAGCGTGGTGGGCTCGGCGACCACGCTGGCCCTGCCGATCAACGGCCTGAATTTCTCGACCACCGGCACGATGAACGCCGGCGATTCGTTCACGGTAGAACCGACCCGCGGCGCGCTGAACAGCTTCAACACCGCGACTACGGACCCATCGGCGATTGCCGCCGCGGCACCGGTACTCGGGGCGGCAACGGCGAGCAATACCGGCACCGGTACGATCTCGCAAGGCTCGGTGACGGCCGGTTACACGATGCCGAATGCGACCACCACGCTGTCTTACAACGGCGCGGGTCTCTCAGGCTTCCCGGCCGGTTCGACGGTGACGGTAGCGGGCTCGCCCCCCACCTCTTACCCGATCGCCACTGCGGCGACCGTGGTGCCGTATTCGTCGGCTACGGGGGCAGCGCTGACGATCACCAACCCGACCGCCGGCCAGATGAACAACGTCTCGGTGACGATCAGCGGCGCACCGGCTGCCGGCGACACGTTCACCATCGGCCCGAACACCGGCGCGAGCAACGACGGCCGCAATGCACTGGCGCTGTCGAACCTCTCCGCGGCGAAGGTATTGGCGGGCGGCACGGTCACGCTGACGGGCGCGTATGCGAACTACGTCAACCAGATCGGCAACCAGACCAACCAGATTCAGACCTCGAGCACGGCGCAGACCGCGCTGGTGACGCAGATCACCACCGCGCAGCAGTCGGTCTCGGGCGTGAACATCAACGAAGAAGCAGCCAACCTGCTTCAGTATCAGCAGCTCTATCAGGCGAACAGCAAGGTCATCCAGACTGCGCAAACCCTGTTCCAGACGATACTCGGCATCTTCCAGTGAGGCGTTGAACATGCGCATCTCCAGTACGCAGTACTTCAATATGAACGTGGCGACGATGAGCGATCAGCAAGCTCAGTTGTCGCAGTTGTATCAAGAGATCTCGAGCGGCGTGAGCCTCTCCACGCCGTCGGACAATCCGCTCGGCGCGGCGCAGGCGGTGCTGCTGAGTTCGACGGCGACGAGCCTGTCGCAGTACACGACCAACCAGGGCGCTGCACTCTCTTCGCTGCAACAGGAAGATTCGACGCTCGGCAGTGTCAATACCGTGCTGCAGAGCATTCACACGCTGGTGCTGAGCGCCGGCGACGGTTCGCTGAACAACGGCGACCGCGGTTCGATCGCGACGCAATTGCAGAGCTTGCGCAGCCAGTTGATGACGCTCGCCAATGCGACCGACCCGCAGGGCAATGCCTTGTTCGGTGGTTATCAAACCACTGCGACGCCGTACACCACCAACGCGGCCGGTGTCGTGAGCTATTCGGGCGATACCGGTACGCCTTCCATGCAGATCACGTCCTCGCACACGATTCAGACCGGCGACAACGGTCTCGCGATCTTCGGGAGCGTGGCAGCGATCGGCACCAGCTCGGTGCCGGCCGCGACGGCCGGCAACACGGGCACGGGCGTGATCAGCACCGTGAGCCTGACGAATCCGACCAATCCGGCCAATGCGGATACGTACGCGATCAATTTCACGTCGGCGACCACCTACACGGTGACCCAGACCCCGCCGAGCGGGGCGCCGACCACGAGCGCGCCGCAACCGTTTACGGCCGGCTCGGCGATCACGCTTGGCGGCCAGACGGTGAACATCACTGGCGCACCGAACGCGGGCGACAGCTTTTCCGTGACGCCGGCCACGCAAGGCAGCATGGATGTGTTCGCCAATCTGAGCCAGTTGATCACCACGTTGCAATCGCCGCTGTCCGGCGGCGCCTCGACGGCCAGCTACCAGAGCGCACTGACCACCAGCATGACCCAGCTCGAAAACACGATGAACAACGTCGTGACCGCGCAGGCGGCGGTGGGTGGCCGCGAGCAGCAAGTGCAGGCGTTGCAGACCGTCACCCAGACCAACACGTTGCAGACGTCGAGCAACCTCGCGGATCTGACGCAGACGGACATGGCCAAGACGATCGGCCAGTACACGATGACGCAAAACGCGCTGCAAGCGGCGCAGCAGGCGTTCGTGAAGATCCAGAGCGTTTCGCTGTTCCAGTACCTGAATTAAGCGAGCAGTCTGAAACGAGGAAGGGCGGAAGCCGGTGTGAGCCGGCTCCGCCCTTCTTTGTTTTGGGTGGGGCCGCGCTACTTCAACCCCGCCGCCACACGCCCCATCTGATCGAGACCGACGTCGAACAGGCGCATGAAGAACGGAATCATGTTCGGGATCATCAGTTGCAGGAGCAGCATGCCGATCAGCATGGTCAGCGGAAAGCCGATCTGGAATACACCGATTTGCGGCGCGGCGCGGTTCAGGATGCCGAGCGAGATATTGGTGATCAGGAGCGCGACGACCACCGGCAGCGACAGCAACAGGCCCGCCGAAAAAACCGTGCTGCCGAAATTCGCCAGCGTGCGCCAGCCGGGCGCGCCCAGAATGTTCGCCGACACCGGCACGGACTGGAACGTGGTCAAGAGCGCGCTGATCATCTGCAAATGGCCATCGATCACCAGAAACACCAGCATTGCAATGACGTTCATGTAGCTCGACAGCACCTGGCTCGAACTGCTTGCCTGCGCGTCGAAGAATGTCGCGAAACCGAGGCCCATGCCGAGGCCGACAAAGTCGCCGGTGGCGCTGATTGCCTGGAACACGATCTGCATCGTCATGCCGAGCGCGATGCCGATCAGGAACTGGTTGACGATGATCCACACGCCTTCGGCGGAAAACACCGTGACCTGCGGCAGCGCGCCGAGCGTAGGCGCGACGATGATCGTGATGAAAGCCGCGAGGCCGATCTTCACGCGCGTCGGCAGCGAGCGGTTGCCGAGCACCGGCGCGGTCGCCACCAGCGCGAGAATCCGCACGAACGGCCACAGGAACGCTGTGAGCCAGACGTTCAGTTGGGCGTAGGTGACGGAAAACATGGCGGTGGGGAAGGGCGGAAGCGCCGGGCAGAGGCGGGGGCCGCGCTCAGTTGACGAGCGACGGGATGTTGGTGAGCGTCTGGCGCAGATAGTCGAGCATGGTCGTCAACATCCACGGACCGGCGATCACCATCGTGATGGCGATCGCGAGCAGCTTCGGAATGAACGACAGCGTGGTTTCGTTGATCTGCGTGGCGGCCTGGAACAGGCTCACCACCAGACCGACCACCAGCGCGACCAGCAGCAACGGCGCGGCAAGCAGCAGGCCGACATACATGGCCTGGTGCGCGAGCGTCATGACGGATTCCTGATTCATGGCGTAGTACCGGAAGCGTGAAGGATTGAGTGAGCCCGTTAAACAAAGCTCTGCGCGAGCGAGCCGAGCAGCAGTTGCCAACCGTCGACCAGCACGAACAGCATCAGCTTGAACGGCAGCGAGATGGTGGCGGGCGACACCATCATCATCCCCATCGACATCAGCACGCTCGCCACCACCATGTCGATGATGAGGAACGGGATGAAAATCGTGAAGCCGATCTGGAAGCCCGTTTTCAATTCGCTCGTCACGAACGACGGCACCAGCAGCGACAGCGGCACGTCTTCCGGACCTTGCATGGGCGCTGCGTGCGAGATGCGGGCGAACAAGGCAAGATCGCTTTCGCGGGTCTGGCGCAGCATGAAGGTCTTGAACGGCGCGAGGCCGCGGCTCACCGCCGTCTCCATCGGCATCGAGCCTTCGGAGAACGGTTTGTAGCCGTCGTTATAGGCCTTGTCGAGCACTGGAGACATCACGAACAGCGTGAGGAACAGCGCGAGACCGACCAGCACCTGGTTTGGCGGCGTGGTGGTCGTGCCGAGCGCCTGACGCAGCAGCGACAACACGATGATGATGCGCGTGAAGCTCGTCATCATCAGCACCATCGCCGGCAGGAACGACAGCATCGTGAGCAGCAGCATCGTCTGCACGCTCAGCGAATACGTTGTGCCGCCGTTCGGACCCGGGCTCGTGTTGAAGGCCGGCAAGCCGGCGGCTTGCGCGAACGACAGCGTCGGCAGCGCGAACATCAGCGCCGGCAACACGACTGGCGCGACGCGGCGCAGGACGGGAATGACTTTCGATGTGACGCAGGACATGCGAGTGGCGTGCGCTTGATGGTCTGATTGCACGGGGTGCGCTGATAGAAGACTGAACTGCATTACCGATCCCCGCTGCCTTGCCCATTGAAACGTTTGCCCACTTCGCCTTTTAAAGCATCGCGAAAGCGTTGGCCGAAGGTGCCGGGCAACGCGGCGCCTTTACTCGATGCATCCGATGCGCCGGATGTGGCCGGTTGCGTGCCTGCGACCGGATCGATTGCGGCCGAACCGGCAGGCATCGTGTGCAGCAGACGCACATTGCCGGGCGCCGTGCCGAGCACGAGCCACGTATCGCCGATCTCGACCACCGCGACCCGCTCCTTGCCGCCGAGCGAGGCGCCGCCGATCGTCTTCACGAGGCCGCCGCGATTGGCCGGCTGCAAGCCGAAGCGGCGCGCGAGCCACGCACAGGCGAACACCAGACCGATCACGACCAGCAGGCCGACGATGGTTTGCAACACGGCGCCGACGCCGAGCGCCGGAACGGCCGTGCCCGCGCCCACACCCGACGCGATTTTCGCGGCGTTGTTGACCGCGTTCATGTCGGCCGCATGCGCGGCTGATGGGGCGAGTGCCACCACGGAGGTCACTGCGAACATCAGCGCCGGGGTGGCCGCTGCCGTCGTTGCCATTGCTGCGAGCACAGCGCGATTGAGAACATCGCGCGACGCATGCAGCATGGCGCGACCGGCAACGCATTTCATCGATTCAGTTTCCGGATACGTTCGGACGGCGTGATGATGTCAGTCAGACGGATACCGAACTTGTCGTTCACGACCACCACTTCGCCCTGGGCGATCAGGCAGCCGTTGACCAGCACGTCCATCGGTTCGCCCGCCATACCGTCCAGTTCCACGACCGAGCCCTGTGCGAGTTGCAGCAGGTTGCGGATCGCGATCTTGGTGCGGCCGAGTTCGACGGTCATCTGGACAGGAATGTCCAGGATCATGTCGATGTCGTTGCGCGTCGAGGTCGGTTCGACCTTCGAGAGCGGCTGGAACACGCCGGCCGTGGTCGCGCTGACTTCCGTGTTGTCGTTCTGCTCGGCCAGCGCGCTGGCCCAGTCGGCCATGGCCGCTTCGTCTTCGGCGCTGGTTGCGTCGGCGGCCAGTTGCGGCTCGCCAGCGGCCAGTTCGGCCTCAGTCTTTGCGTTCAGGTCACTCATATCCACCATCCTTCATCGTGTCGGCTGCGCTGATCATTTTCTGGACCCGCAACGCGTACTGACCATTGAAAATTCCGTAGCCGCACTCCATCACCGGCACGCCATCGACTTTCGCAGTGATGTGTTCGGGGATGTTGATCGGCAGAACATCGCCTTTGCGCATGTTCAGGATCTGTTCGAACGTGACCGGCACCTGGGCTAGGTCGGCGGTCAGTTCCACTTCTGCTGCCTGCACCTGTTGCGACAACACGCGGACCCAGCGGCGGTCGACTTCGAGCGCCTCGCCCTGGATCGGCGACGAGAGAATGTCGCGGATCGGCTCGATCATCGAATACGGCATGCAGATGTGCAGCGTGCCGCCCGTCGTGCCGAACTCGATCGAGAACTGCGTGACGATGACGATTTCGTTCGGCGTCGCCACGTTGGCGAACTGCGTATGCATTTCCGAGCGCACGAATTCGAACTGCAGCGGCCGCACGCTTTTCCACGACGCCGCGTAGTGCTCGAACGTGAGGTTGAGCAGCTTCATGATGATGCGCTGCTCGGTTGCCGTGAAATCGCGGCCTTCGACGCGGGTATGGAAACGCCCGTCGCCGCCGAACAGGTTGTCGACCACGAAGAACACCAGGTTCGGGTCGAACACGAACAGCGACGTGCCGCGCAACGGCTTCACGTGGACCAGGTTCAGGTTGGTCGGGATCGGCAGGTTGCGGGTGAACTCGCTGTACTTCTGCACCTTCACCGGACCGACGGAAATTTCCGCCGAGCGCCGCATGAAGTTGAAGATGCCGACGCGCAACAGACGCGCGAAGCGGTCGTTGATGATTTCGAGGCCGGGCATCCGGCCGCGGACGATGCGTTCCTGCGTCGCGATGTTGTACGGGCGTACACCCGCACGATCGGTCTGCTCGGCTTCCGAGTCGGACTCGCCGGTGACGCCCTTGAGGAGGGCATCGACCTCCTCCTGGGACATGAACTCTTCGTGGCCCATTCCTTATTCCTCGTGCGTCCCGAAGCGGTTGATGATGGCGGCGCTTAATAACGCCACTGAGAACGTCACGGAGAACGTCACTGCACGACGAATTCGGTGAACAGCACGTCCTGGACGTGGATCGGCGCGGCGCCCTTATCGGTCGGCTGTTCGATCAGCGTCTGGAGTTCGGTGGCGAGCGCGCGTTTGCCTTCGAGCGGCGCGAGTTCTTCCGGATGTTTGTTCGACAGTGCGAGGAGGATGCGGCTGCGCACTTCCGGCATATGGTCGGAGAGTTCCTGCTGGGTTTTCGGGTCGTTGAGCTTGAGCGTCAGGCCGATTCGCAGGAAGTGTTGCTGGCCGTCGTCCGATTGCAGGTTGACTGTCATCGATTCGAGCGGGAAGAAGAGCGGCACGGCGAGCGGCGCCGGTGCGCTGGCGGTTGGCGCTGACGCGGGGGCCGGGCTGCGCTTGGACATGAAGAACCACACACCCGTGCCGGCAGCGCCTGCGGCGATGATCGCGATGAGGACGATCAGGATGATGCGCTTCAAGGGGCCCGGGGAAGCGGGCGCGGCTTGCTGGTTTGCGGTCGTGGTTGCCATGAGGTTTGCTTTGCTTGCCTTTAGTGCTGGTGATGGTGATTGTTGTTTATTTGCCTGCGGCGCGATGGGTCGAAAAGAAGGGTTATTGAGGGCTATCTCTTGTTTTTGCCTTTCAGGCGGGGGGCGCCTTGCGGCGTGGTTTTGGGTTTTTGTTTTGCCTGCGCGGCGCTTTTTGTCTGTGTTCTTAGGGCTTTGGCCTTTCCTTGAATTGTTAGTGGTTTATTAGCGTTGCCCCTGTGCGGGGCGGCACCTACTTCTCTTTGCCGGCTGCAAAGAGAAGTAGGCAAGAGAAAGCAGCTTAAACCGCTAATGCTAAGTGGGCACCGTGGTCTGCTGCGGGTAGTGGTGCATCTGGAATCTGTGTTCGTGCACCTGCATGCGCCAGTGACAAGGGCGTCATACTTCCGGCGGCGCTGCGCGCGCCGAAGAGCACTTCATAAAACCACCCGCTACGTTTCAGCTCCCGCGTTTCACTCGGAACCGCGGTTTGCCATTGCATATCACTATCAATATGCACAGCTACGAGTGTTGCGACACACGGCCTTCATTGGAAGTGAGGGCTGCGTGACTGCAGAGGCGTCTCGCCGAGGCGAAGCCGACGGCTCCCACAGACCTGAACCGAAGCCCTTGGTTTCCCTGGCAGACCCGTCCGCGACGCACGCAGTGCGGAGTGGGAGCGGATGAGTCCTTTGTCACTAACGCGGAGTGTGCGAGAACACGGATTCCAGATGTACCACTACCCGTTGCAGGCTACGGTGCCCACTTAGCATTAGCGGTTTGAGCTGCTTTCTTTTGCCTACTTTTCTTTGCAGCCGGCAAAGAAAAGTAGGTGCCGCCCCGCACAGGGGCAACGCTAATAGACCACTAACAAAACAAGGAAAGGCCAAAGCCCTAAGAACACTGACAAGCAAGCGCCGCGCAGGCAATCCCCCGCCCGACCGGGCAAAACCCCAGATTAAGCAAACGTATCCACCAACCCAACAGTCCGCCGCACGGCAACATTAGCAACACCAGAATCAGAATCCGAACCAGCGCCGCCGGCAAAGCTCGCAGCACTACCGCCGCGCGCCCCAGAGCGCCCCGAATCTGCACTTTGCTGCTGCCCGCCCTGCCGGGCAAACCCATCGCTAACACTAGCGCTCCCAAGCCCAATACCGTTGGACTCCATCGCCTCGCGAAGCTTCGGCAACGCCGCCTCGACAGCCTCCCGCACCTGCTGGTGCTGCGAAACAAACAACGCATGTGCATGGTTATCGGCAACCTGCAACACAACCTGTAGCGGCCCCAGATCCTTCGGATTCAAAGTCAGCTCGGCACTCTGCGAATGCGCATTCGACAAAAACACCACCTTCTGACTCAACGCGTCTTCCCAATCCGTCGTGCCCACCTGCGGTGATAACGTATTCGCCACTTCGGCAGCACCGGCATTACCCGTCGTCTGCACGGCCGCCGTCGTACTCGCGGCGCTCGCCGCAGCCTGGCCAGCCGCCAGCGCAGCAGTCGCGGCATCCGCTGCACTCTTGAAGGACGCCAGATCGTCAGCCTGCGCACCACCGGCCGTCGCAGTCGCCGTCGCGCTCAGCGCGTCAGCCGCTGCCTTCGCTGCCGCCGATGGATCCGCCACGGTCGTGGCAGCAGCCGTCAACGCGGTCTTGCCTGCGCTCGATCCCTTGCCGTCGCCGAACAAACCGGCCGCAAGCGTCTTGCCGTCCGCCGTTCCGTTGAGTCCGTTACTCGTGCCAACACCCAAACCGTTCGCCGCCGTTGCGGCATTCGCTGCCGCGCCGCTCGCCAGTGCCTGCGGCGGAACCACGCCCTGGCCGCTCGCCAGCGCGGCCAGCGCCGCCTGCAAGGCGTCCTGCGCCGACTTCGAATCGGTCGCGCCAGTCTTTTTGCCCGTGGTGGTGCCCGTCGTCGTGTCCGTGCCCGTGCCGGGCAGCGTGGTCGCAGCGTCAGTCAGTGCCGCGGCGGGATCTGCGGTCGTCGGGTCGGTCGCGCTATTCGCGTTGGCCTGCGCTTGAGCCTGCGCCTGGGCAGCGGCAGCCGCTGCTGCTGTGGCAGCGTCGGTCTGCGTGGTCGTGCTGCCGGATTTCGCGGGCGTCGTGTTGGTCTGGTCGGTCGAGGCCTGCTGCGTACTCGCAGACGAAGTGGAGGACGCAGCCGACGATGAGCCGGACGAGGAAGCGCTCGTCGAATTGCTGTTGTCCGTGTTGCTGCTCGCGGCATCCTGGCTCTTCGTCGAAGGATCGGGCGGCGGCGGCGCGTCATGCACGCTGGACGAAGCTGCCGAGGACGACGAAGCGGACGCAGACGAAGAGGACGACGGAGCCGGCGGCTTGCTCGCGCTCTGCGCGGCCGCGTTGTTTTGCAGATCGATGCTCTGCTGCAGGGTTTGCGAGAACGGCTTGGCGTTCGCCGCAGCGGCCATCGCCGCGCTGGTGGACGTGCTGCTGGCCGAGCCGAGCAGTGAGCCGATCTGTGAAAGAAGCGACATAGGGAATCCTGTCAATCCGTCAAACGGGGTGTTCGGTCAATCGAAGCGGTGCCCGGGCGCATCAGACGCCCTCGACACGCATCCTCAGAATGCGGGCGGCGTGTTCGTCTGAATCTCGCTGATCGCGCCGCGCCATGGTTTTCGCTTCGGCGGCAACGCCGCGCGCCTGCAGCACTTCATACGAGCCGAGCTTCTGCTTCTGGCGTTGCCAGTCGGGCTTGGCCGCCTCGACGCGCGCATTGGCCGTCACCAGCAGATTGCGCTGCTGTTCGATGGCGGCGTCGAGCGTGTCGATGAATGCCTGGAAATTGCGCATGTTGCCGGCGGGCATGCCAGTCTGAGCGGTCGCCGTGAAACGCGCGTGATATTCGTCGCGGTACTGCACCAGCGAGTCGAGCTGCGACTGCACGTCGTTGCGCTCGCGCTGCGCGCGGCCCAGACGTTGTGCGGCGGCGTCCACATCGTCCTGGGCCAGGCCGATGAGCGTCTTGATCGGAAAGTGTTTCGCCATCGTCAGCCTCCTTGGGCAAACAGAGCGTCCAGCATCTCGAGACTCGGTTCAAAGTTCGCGCATTCGCGAAAACCTTGTTGCAAAAACGCTTCCATCCGCGGATACAGCGCAATCGCCCGGTCGAGCAGCGCGTCGCGCCCACTCGAATAGGCGCCGACGTTGATCAGATCGCGGTTGCGCTGATAGCGCGACAGCATCTGCTTGAACATACGCGTCTTCTCGAGATGGTTATCGTCGATCAGCGCGGTCATTGCCCGGCTAATCGAGGCTTCGATGTCGATCGCCGGATAGTGGCCGGCCTCGGCGAGCGAGCGCGACAGCACGATGTGGCCGTCGAGAATCGCGCGCGCGGAGTCGGCGATCGGGTCCTGCTGGTCGTCGCCTTCGGTCAGCACGGTGTAGAAGGCGGTGATCGAACCGCCGCCCGCCGGGCCGTTGCCGGTCCGTTCGACGAGCGCCGGCAGCTTGGCGAACACCGAAGGCGGATACCCTTTGGTGGCAGGCGGCTCGCCCACGGCGAGCGCGATTTCGCGCTGCGCCATCGCGTAACGGGTCAACGAATCCATCAACAGCAGCACGTGCTTGCCCTGGTCGCGGAAATATTCGGCGAGCGAGGTTGAGTACGATGCGGCCTGCATCCGCAAGAGCGGTGAGACGTCGGCCGGCGCGGCGATGACGACCGAGCGCGCGAGGCCTTCCTCGCCAAGAATCTGTTCGATGAATTCCTTCACTTCGCGGCCGCGTTCGCCGATCAGGCCGATCACGATCACTTCGGCACTGGTGTAGCGCGCCATCGTGCCGAGCAGCACCGATTTACCGACGCCCGAACCGGCAAACAGGCCCATGCGTTGGCCGCGGCCAACGGTCAGGAGCGCGTTGATCGCGCGCACGCCGACGTCGAGTACCTTGTGAATCGGCTCGCGGTTCAGCGGATTGATGACCGGCGAGGACAGCGGCGCATCGGCATGCGCGCCGAGCGGGCCGAGGCCGTCGAGCGGGCGGCCGGACGCGTCCAGCACGCGGCCGAGCAATTCCCAGCCGACCGGCAGGCGCTTCGCGCCCGCCATCGGATCGGCGATCGGCGCGCTTTCGAGCGGGTACACGCGTGCGCCAGGCAAGAGGCCGATCACTTCGGTGGTCGGCATCAGAAACAGTTTGTCGCCGGAGAAACCGACGACTTCGGCTTCGGCCATCGCCAGTGAGCTGCCGAAGGGCAGTTCGATCATCACTTCGGCGCCCACCGACAGGCGCAGGCCGACCGCTTCGAGCACCAGACCGGCGGCGCGCGTCAAACGTCCGCAGGCACGCATCGGCTTGGCGATTGCGTTGCGGGCGCGCAGCGCGTCGAGCCGGCCGCGCCAGGCTTGCATGTGCGGATTGCTGTCGAGTGCGGGATCGTACGGGGCAGGGGCGGGAGGGGGGGAAGCGGGACTCGAAGAAACGGCAGATTCACGGCTCGCAGCGGCGGATTCTCGGCTCGCCGCCGCTCCCTTCGCCTGGTGCCGGGCGCCCGGATGCCCGGCGCCCGGATGCCCGTGAGCGGGATCGCGCAGCGCGGCGTCGATGGCTGCGACGGCGGCCGCAGCGGGTGTCACCGCGGCCGGCACATCCGCCAGCGCTTCGGCGCCGAACGACGCCAGCGCCAGCTCGCGTTCGAGCGGCGTCAGATCGCTGGCGCGGATCTCTTCGAGTGTCGGCTTCACCATGTGCTCACCTTGCCGAGTGCGGCGGCGACGCGCTCCCAGCGCGTGTCGATACCGGCGTCGACTTCACCGGTGCCGGCTTGCGCGCGGCAGCCGCCGCGCTCGACCGACGGATCGGTACGCACGGTCCAACCGCGCGTTTGCAGTTCTTCCATCAGATAGGCTTCGACGACCGGCAGGTCGGCGGGGCTGACGATCAGCGCCGGCGCGCCGACCAGCGCCGGTTCGGTGGCCAGCACCTCGCGGGCGGCGGCAATCAGTGCGGTCGGATCGTGCTGCACATGCTGGCGTACCACCTGTTGGGCGATGTCCAGCGCCAATGCGACCAGCGTCTCGGAGATCGCGCCTTGCGTGCCGTCGAGTGCTGCCTTGAAGGTTTCGGCCAGCGCGGCGAGGCGCGCCGCTTCTTCACGTGCTTCGCTCTGGCCTTGCTCGAAACCCTGTGCGTGGCCTTGCTCATAACCGGCCTGATAACCGAGCGCCTGCCCGGCCACGTGACCCGTCGCGATGCCCTGTGCATGCGCGGCGTCGCGCAGACGTTCGAGTTCGGCTTCGAACGCGCCGTCGTCGACTTCGGGTTCGGGCGGCGCCGGCGGCACCGGATCGAACGAGGCCATCTCCCAGCGCTGGTAGGCCGAGAGGCGCTCCTTCGCTGTGGAGTTCTGATCAGACATATGCATCTTCCGCCTTGCCGCCTAGAACGATCTGACCGCTTTCCGCCAGATTGCGCACGATCTGCAGGATGCGGCGTTGCTGCGTCTCGACTTCGGAGACGCGGACCGGGCCGCGCGCATCGAGGTCTTCGGCGAGCAGTTCGGCAGCACGCTGCGACATGTTCGACAGGAACTTCTGGCGCAGCGCGGGCGGCGCGCCCTTCAGCGAGATGATCAACGCCTCGGACTCGACTTCCTTCAGCAATAGCTGGATCGCGCGGTCTTCCAGATCGAGCAGGTTCTCGAACACAAACATCTGATCAATGATCTTCTGCGCGAGTTCCGCGTCGTATTGACGAACGTTCTCGATGACGCCTTCTTCATGGTTGCTCGACATGAAGTTGAGAATTTCGGCCGCCGTGCGGATGCCGCCCATCGGGCTGCGCTTCAGGTTGTCGCTGCCGGACAGGAGGCCCGTCAGCACATCGTCGAGTTCGCGCAGGGCGGCCGGCTGGATGCCGTCGAGCGTGGCGATCCGCAGCAGCACGTCGTTACGCAGCCGCTCGGTGAAGCAGGCGACGATTTCGGAAGCCTGATCGCGGTCCAGGTGAACGAGGATCGTCGCGATGATCTGCGGGTGCTCGTTCTTGATGAGTTCGGCCACCGCCGCGGAGTCCATCCACTTGAGGCCTTCGATACCGCTGGTATCGCTGCCCTGCAGAATCCGGTCGATGATCGCGCCGGCCTTGTCGTCGCCGAGCGCTTTGGTCAATACCGAGCGGATGTAGTCGCTCGAATCCAGCGAAAGCGCCGTGTGTTTCTCTGCCTCGCGCACGAACTCCTGCAGGACCTCGTCGATCTGCTCGCGCGTGATGTTCTTCAGCGCGGCCATTGCCACGCCGATCTTCTGGACCTCACGCGGCCCGAGGAATTTGAACACCTGCGCGGCTTCTTCCTCGCCGATCGACATCAGCAGGAGCGCGCTCTTCATTACGCCTTCAGCGCTCATCGGACACCCAGTTTTTCACGACGGTTGCGACGATCTTCGGATCCTGGCGGGCGATGTTGCGCGCAAATTCCAGATTCCGTTCGTATTTGTGTTTCGAGTTTTCCAGCGCGAGCAATTCGTTGTCGCTTTCCAGTTCGGCGACGGTTGGCGCACCCGCCCGCTCGGCGGCGGGGATGCCGTCCAGCAGCACCGGCTCGTCCGGCGATGGCAGCGCGGCGGCGACGACCGGCTCCGGCGGCGGGAAAGCGCGGCGCAGCGCGGGCTTCACCATCACGAAGTACAGGAACAGGGCGACTGCGCCGATCCCGAGGTAGGTCGCGATCTGCTTGGCAAGCGCGATCATGTCCGGCGTGCGCCACCACGGCAGGTCGGCGTCCGGGTCGATGTCGGCGGTGAACGGGCTGTTGACCACGTTGACCGAGTCGCCGCGCGCCTGATCGAAGCCCATCGCGTCCTTCACCAACTGGTTGACCTGCGCGAGCTTGTCGGCGGTGACCGGTTGCATCGTCGCGTGGCCCTTGGCGTCGACCACCCGCAGATAGTTGACCACCACCGCCACCGACAGGCGCTTGATGCCGCCCATCGGTTGTTCCAGATGCTGCACGGTCTTGTTCAGTTCGTAGTTGGTGGTCGAATCCTTGCGGTCGCTGACCGGCGTCGTGGTCACGCCGCTCGCGCCGTTGCCCGCCGTGATCGGTGCGGAGGCCGGTTGCGGCGGCTGGTTCGACAGCGCGCCCGGCACGCCCGAGGCCCCGGCTTGCGACATTTCGGTGGCGGTGCTCGTTTGCTGACTGCGGATCGCCGACTGTTGCGGGTTGCCGTTCGGACCGTAGTTTTCCGAGGTCTGCTCGGTGTGCGAGAAGTCGATATCGGCGCTGACCTGCGAGTGTGCGTTGCCGGAACCGAACAGCGGCGACAGGATCGCGTCGATGCGTTGCTGGGTGTTGCGCTCGATCTGCTGGCGGTACTTGAGTTGTGAGGCGTCCAGACCGCTGCCGGTGGACGGCTGCGTCAACAGGTTGCCGTCCTGGTCGAGGATGGTCACGCCCTTCACCGGCATATCCGGCACCGCCGAGGACACCATATGGGTGATCGCCAGCACCTGGCCTTCGTCGAGCGCGCGGCCCGGATAGAGGTTGACCAGCACGGAAGCCGACGGCGCTTCCTTGTCGCGCACAAACACGGAAGGCTTCGGAATCGCCAGATGCACACGCGCCGACTTCACCGACGAAATCGACTCGATCGTGCGCTCCAGTTCACCTTCCAGCGCGCGCTGGTAATTGATCTGCTCGGCGAACTGGCTGATGCCGAACTTCTGGTTGTCCATCAGTTCGAAGCCGACCGAGCCGCTCTTGGGCAGACCTTGCGAAGCCAGACGCAGACGCATTTCATGCACCTGCTCGGCCGGCACGAGGATCGCGCCACCGGCATCGGAGAACTTATAGGGAATGTTGGCCGCCTGCAGCGCGGTGATGATGGCGCCGCCGTCGCGGTCCGACAGGTTGCTGTAGAGCACCTTGTAGTCCGGTGCGCGCGACCACAGGAACAGACCCGCGACGATGGCGACCAGCAGCGCGACCGCGAAAATCAGCGGGGCGCGCGGGTTGCCGCGCATTTGCGCGAGACCTGACAGACGCTGGCCGAAGTTGCCGCCCAGGTTGCTCCCAAGGCCGCCGAGGTCCGCGGCACCGCCGGCCTGGCCGGTGCCGGCAGCACCGGCGCCCGGCTGCGCGCCGGCGAGGCCCATGCGGGCGTCGGGGTTGATCAAAGAGTTGGCTGACGAATCCATGCGTCGGGTATCTCCGGGATGCCTTTGCGTTCTGCCGTTTGAGCGCGCCGAGGGTCGGCAGGCGTGCGGACAGAGACTTTCACCATTGAAATTATCCGCAGCGCGGCTCAACCCGATTGCTTGAATAGAGCCGGGTTTCCCCCCTAGTTTCGGGGCTTTCCCTGATGACCCACTGCTATGCTTTCGTTCAGATCGGTACGGTTTCCGGCATGCCGGTCGTCATTCCCTGGAGAGAACATGACTTTGCCCGTGAACGCGCTCTCGTCGGCGCTGCAACAGATGCAGTCGATGGCGGCGCAAGCGGCCGGCGGCAACACACCGGTGGCCGGCCAGTCCGGTGCGGCGACGGCCGGCGGTTTCGCCTCGGCGCTGAAGGCCTCGTTGGACAAGATCAGCGGCGATCAGACCAAAGCGGCCGGCGAAGCGCAGGCGTTCGAACTCGGCGCGTCGAATGTCTCGCTGAACGACGTGATGGTCGACGGGCAGAAGGCCAACATCGGCTTCCAGTTCGGCCTGCAGGTGCGCAACAAGCTGGTGACGGCCTATAACGACATCATGCAGATGCAGGTGTAAGTGCGCCTCGGGCGACAGGGCTGTTCCGCCCGCCCGAACGCATGCGCCCAGATGCAACGCTGCGTGGCTTCACGGCAGGACTGTCAGCCCGATGCGCCCTCGAGGCGCTTCGTGGCAGGCGGCCTTGCCACGCTCAGCGCGGTATCGCCCCTATCGGCCCCTTAATCCTCCTTACAACGGCCTAAAGCTTTCCCGCTGCCTATCCGATAACCAGATACAGGCAGAAATCCGGGTGCTGCAACGTGCACGGATGGGGTGCCGCGACCAACCGCAGTAGAAGAAAGGAGGAGCGCCGATGTTTTCCCCAGGACACTCTGGAGCCAATGCGTACGCGCGCGTCGGCGTCGAGACAGGGGTGATGGGCGCGAGTCCGCATCGTCTGATCGTGATGTTGTATCAGGGCGCCCGGCAGGCGATTGCGCAAGCGCGCATGCATGTGCAGCAAGGCAATGTGTCGGCGCGTGGTGAGGCGATCGGCAAGGCGATTCAGATCGTCGAAAGCGGGCTGCAACTGTCGCTGAACCTTGAGGTGGGCGGTGAGATTGCAGAGCGGTTGGACGCGCTATATAGCTATATGTCGCGGCGGCTGCTCGAAGCCAATATAAAACAGAGCGAGGCGATGCTGGTCGAAGTCGACGGCCTGCTGGCGACGCTCGAAGAGGCATGGATCGGGATTGCCCCGGAGATCGCGCGGATGGCAGCCCAGCCGGCCGCGGAAAGCATGAGATGACATCGAACGCAGAATATTTCGCCCGCTACGAGGCGATTGCAGCGATTTCCCGCCGCATGCTGACGGCTGCCCGGCGAGCCCTGTGGAACGATCTGGTCCACTTGCAGGAGGACTATCGGAAGCTGGTGGACGCGTTGAAAGACGCGGAAGCCGGCGTCAGACTGGACGATGCGGAGCGCCTGCGCAAATACGCGCTGATCCGTCAGATCCTGGCTGACGACGCTGCGATCCGCGATCTGGCGAATCCACGCATGGCCAATCTGTCGGCGCTGTTCGCCGGACGGCCGACTCGTGTGCTCAAGGAACTGTACGGGGCGCGCTGAGTTTGCCCGCGAGCAAGGCGCTGCTTGAGTCCGCCTGACCGGATTTGAGCGCGTTGCTGTCAATGTGACCAAGGAATCGGTATGAACGGAATCGACGCGGTCGTCACTTCCCTGCTCGCGAACCGGGTCGACAGTCTGCTCAATCTCACGCCGGGTAGTGCGACCGCCTCGCAGACTGGCGCGGCGGGCGTCGATACCGAGATTCTCAATACCACCCCTGTTGCGCCCCCCGCCACGCCGCCGGCTTCCGCACAAACCGCGCTGTCCGCCGTCGCGCTCACGCTCAATGCGATCGTGAACTCTGGCGGCGAGGCAACCCCGGCGGTGCTCGGCCAGACGCCGATCTGGCCGGCCGCGCCGGCGCTCGACGTCGAAGCGGGCGGCTTTGCGCTGTTCGATACGGCCGCCACGCCTGCTGCTTCATCCGCGAATCCGAATACCGCCGCTACCACCGGTACGACGGCCACCGCCAATGTGGCAGCGGCTCAGGTGCCGGTTGCGGCGCTTGCGGCCGCGCTCGAGCAGACGGTGGGTGATAGCGGCCTGTTCTACGAATCTCATCTCGCGCAATGGCTGGCCGGCCAGCGCCCGCCCGCAGCCCTCGCCGGCGAAGCGCAAAACAAGCTGGTGGCCGCCGCCGCGCAATTGCCGCTCGACCGGGCGAGCGACGCCGATCCGGCTTCTTCCGCTAATGCGACAGGCCGGCCAGGCATGGGTGCGGCGCCCAACGGTCCGGCCAACGGCGCGCCGGATGGCAACGCGGCAGCCCGCGCGATGCCGTCGATTCAGACCGCGCAGGCCGCGCGCTTCGTGGCCGGCGAGGTGCTGGCAAGTTCTCTGTCCGACCTGAACGGCCAGCCGGCGCACTCGAGCGTGCACAGCGCTGCGGCGCAACTGGCCGAAGACGGGGCGTCGCAAAACTCGCAATCGATGGCAGCCGCGGTCCATCCCGCGACGGTTCCTTTGGTGCGTCAGCAACTCGATCTGCTCGCCACCGGGCAGTTTCGCTGGACCGGCGAAGCATGGCCGGGCGCCAAGCTTGACTGGACCATCGAGCAGGAAGGCGACGAATGGGATCGCAGCGGCGGCGGCACGGCGAGTGAGGACGGCCAGCCGTGGCGTACGCGGCTGACGCTGTCGCTGCCCACACTCGGTACCGTCGATGCGGACCTGACGCTGACCGGCATGCGGCTGGTCGCGCGCGTGCAAGCGAGTCCGGCCGGTGCGGCCCGATTGGCGGCGCAGGGTGAGAACTTTCGGCAGCGGCTCGCGGCAGCGGGCATCGAACTGAACGGACTGACGATTCGCGAGATCGGCGGCGGCATGCCGGCTAGCGCGGCGGGGGCAACGGGTGCGGCGGCGGCCGGGCAGGCAGCGGCCTCGGCTTATGCGCGTTCGGCGTCGGCTGCTGCGGCGGCCGCGGCGGCCGATAAAGCGCCGGCGGCGCGCCGCACAGCGCGCGTTGCCCGCCCGGGAGCCGCGTCGGTCGATGATTTCGATTGGGATATGTGATGAGCCGCAAACATCGCCGCAGCGCGGCCGCGCTCGTCTACGACGCACAAGGCAGCGATCCCGCACCACGCGTGATCGCCAAAGGCTACGGCATGCTGGCCGAGATGATCGTGCAGCGCGCCAAGGAAGCCGGGCTGTACGTGCACGAAGCGCCGGAAATGGTCTCGTTGCTGATGCAGGTCGACCTCGACACGCGGATTCCGCCGCAGCTTTATCAGGCGGTGGCCGAGTTGCTCGCTTGGCTGCATCGGCTGGAAAGCGGCGCGGAGCATGAGCCCGAGAGCGGCGTGGCCGCCGCGCAGGACGTCACGGATGTGGTCGCCACGGACATTGCGGACGTTTCCGGTGGGGCGCCGAGGCGCTGAGTGCCTCGTCAAAACTTCATCATCAGCTTCAGCAGCGCATTCACCCGCTTGCCGTACGGCGGCGAGATCCATCCGCGCGCGTTCAGGCGCGCCTGTGTCAGCACCGGCTTCATCTTCGAGAAGGTCACGAAGCCTTCGTAGCCGTGATACGCGCCCATCCCGCTCGCACCGACGCCGCCGAACGGCAGGCTTTCGCATGCCAGATGCATCAGCGTTTCGTTGATCGCCATCCCGCCCGCGATGGTGTCGCGCGTGACACGGTCGATGGTCGCATTGTCGTCGGCATAGAGATACAGCGCGAGCGGGCGGGGACGCGTGTTGATCCACGCGATTGCGTCGTCGAGCGTGTCATAGGGGACGATCGGCAGTAGCGGGCCGAAGATTTCCTCCTGCATCAGCGCGCTTTCGTCCGGCGCATTCGTGACCGCGATCAGCGGGAAGCGGCGGCTTGCCTCGTCGGGTGTGCTGTCGGTGAGCGTGTGCAGTTGCGCGCCGGCGGCCTGCGCTTCGTCGGCGAGACGTTGCAGCCGAGCGAAGTGCCGCTCAGAGATGATCGATGTGTAGTCGAGGTTACGCGCAAAGTCGGGATACATCGTCGCCATCCGCGCGCGTGCCCGTTCGATGAACGCCTGCTCCTTGCCGCGCGGCACCAGCACGTAGTCCGGCGCGACGCAGGTCTGGCCCGCGTTGAGCGTCTTGCCCGCGACGAGGTTATCCACCGCGTTGTCGAAGCGCGCGTGCTGACCGATGATGGCCGGCGACTTGCCGCCCAGTTCGAGCGTGACCGGCGTCAGATGTTCGGCGGCGGCGCGCATCACTTCATGGCCGACCTTGGTCGAGCCGGTGAACAACAGATGGTCGAACGGTTGCGCGCTGAACGCAGCGGCCAATCCAGCATCGCCGTTCACTACGGCGACGTGGTCGCGCGCGAAGGTCTGGCCGATCAACTGCTCGAATAGCGCCGAGGTGCGCGGCGTCAGCTCCGACATCTTGATGATGGCGCGGTTGCCGGCCGTCAGCGCGCTGATCAGTGGGCCGACGGCGAGCAGCACCGGATAATTCCACGGCACGATGATGCCGACCACGCCGAGCGGCTGCGGCACTACTTTCGCGCGCGCCGGCATCAGCCATTTGTTGGTGCTGCGGCGTTGCGCTTTCATCCAGCGTTTGCCGTGTCTGAGCGCGGCGTCGATCTCACCCTTGATCAGCAGGAATTCGGCGAGCAGCACTTCCTGTTTCGCGCGATTGCCGAAGTCGGCGTTCATCGCGTCGGCGAGTGCGTCGCGGTTGTCGAGCATGACTTTGCGCAGCGCTTTCAGATGGCCGGCACGCGCTTCCCATGATGGATACGGCGCGCGCAAATACGCGTGGCGTTGATCGCGCAGCAGCGCTTCGAGCGCGACGACTTCTGGCAAATCGTTCTTCATGTGTGTCCACTCCCTGATGGATAACGTGCGCGTTGAGTCGCGCTTATTGGTGTGTTGTGCTGTTAAATGCCCGCTCGACGATCGCCGCGTGGTCGAACGTGACGGGCAGCGTGCCGTACACCCGGCCGTTCTCGCCGCAGCCGTCGGCAAGACGCGTCGCGATGAAGGCATCGGCGACTTCCGGCGGCGCGTGCTTCACCAGCAAGGTGGCTTGTGCGATCAGCACGATCTGCTGCGCGATCCGTCGTGCGGAGGCTTCGCGATGTTCGGCGGGTCCGTTAAGCGTGGCGGCGAGCTTGCCGAGCGCGGCGCTCAAAGCCGGGTGTCCTTGTGCATCCGCTTGCCAGGCGGCGAACAGGGCCTGCGCGGCTTCGGGCTCGCGCTCCATGGCACGCAGCACGTCGAGGCACATCACGTTGCCCGAGCCTTCCCAGATCGAATTGACGGGCGCTTCACGATAGAAGCGCGCCATCGGACCGGTTTCGACATAACCATTGCCGCCCCACACTTCCATCGCCTCGCCGGTGAATTCCAGCGCGCGCTTGCAGACCCAGTACTTCGCTGCCGGGGTGACGATCCGGCGCCACGCGCGCTCGGCGGGCGCAGCCGACGATGCATCGGCCGACGCTTCGAACGCGCGCGCGAGCCGCATGAACAGCACCGTTGCGGCTTCCGATTCCAGCGCCAGGTCGGCGAGCACATTGCGCATCAGCGGCTGATCGGCCAGTTGCCGGCCGAAGGCGCTGCGGTTTCGGGCATGGTGGATTGCCTGCACCAGCGCCGCACGCATCAGGGCCGCGCTGCCGATCACGCAATCGAGCCGCGTGTAGTTCGCCATTTCGATGATGGTCGGCACGCCGCGGCCTTCGTCGCCGATCATGATGCCGAACGCGTCGAAGAATTCGACTTCGCTGCTCGCGTTCGAGCGGTTGCCGAGCTTGTCTTTCAGACGCTGGATCTGCACGGCGTTCTTGCTGCCGTCCGGTGCGAAACGCGGCACGTAGAAGCACGACAGGCCTTCGTGATCGTCGGTGCGGGCCAGCACCAGATGCGCGTCACATTGCGGCGCGGAGAAAAACCATTTGTGGCCGACAAGGCGATATTCAGCGCCACGGCCGCTTCCGCGCGTGGCATAGGCACGCGTCTGGTTGCTGCGCACGTCCGAGCCGCCTTGTTTTTCGGTCATACCCATGCCGATCATCGCCGAGGTTTTTTGCGTGAGCGGGAGGTCGCGTGGATCGTGTTCGCGGGCGTAGAGCTTGTCGCGCAGCGTCTCGAACAACGCGGGTTCGCGTTGCAGCACCGGGATGCTCGCGAAGGTCATCGTCAGCGGGCAGAGGGAGCCGGATTCGAGTTGCGCATGCAGGAAGTAGCCGGCGCAACGCGCGACCATCGCGCCGCGTTGCGGATCCGAAAACGGCAACGCGTGCAGGCCTTCGCGGCGCAACAGCCCCAGCAGCGTATGCCACGAAGGATGAAACTCGAGCGCGTCGATGCGTTCGCCGCGCGGGCTGTGCGTGATCAATTCGGGCGTATGGCGGTTCGCCAGTTCGGCGAGCGCGAGTGTCTCCGGCGTGGTGAGCGCCGCACCGTGCCGCAGCAGCGCCTCGCGATGCCACGCGGCCCCTTCGCGTTCGAGCGCGGCGGACAACGCCACGTCGCTCGAAAACAGGTTGTAATCCGCTAGCGGAGGCGCCTGATTTGTCACGTCGTGAGTGTGGCCGATGCTGTGCCGTTCCATCTGCTGTCTCCGTTCACCGGATGCGCGCCGTCGCTGATCGACGGTGTGCTGTTTTATCGTGGCGTGTCGTGCCGCACGCTCTGAGGACGGCGCGCGGGGCGCCGTGTTTGAATGCCCTGCGCGGCGGCCTGACGGGCGCACGCGCGTCTTTCATCATAGGGTCGCGGGAGGGCTTTCGTTTAGAGGGATCGCTCTGACACGAACCCGCCGTCGCAACCGAACGCTCCCTACAATGCCGATAAAACGCACGTAGACAAGTGTGTACTAGACAGGGTCCGCGAGCAACGCGGGCCCAATTGGAGGAGCGGATGCAATACGACTACATCATCGTCGGTGCGGGCTCAGGCGGCTGTTCGCTCGCGAGCCGTCTGGCGGATAGCTGCCCGGACGCCACGATTGCCCTGATCGAAGCCGGTCCGCATACGGACCGCAATCTGTTCGTGAACATGCCGGTGGGCGTGGCGGCCGTCGTGCCGCACAAACTCAAGACCAACTACGGCTATCTGACGACGCCCCAGCCGGGGCTCGCCGGACGCCAGGGCTATCAGCCGCGCGGGCGGGGCTTCGGCGGATCGAGCGCGATCAACGCGATGATCTATACGCGCGGCCATCCGCTCGATTACGACGAATGGGCGCAGCTCGGCTGCGAAGGCTGGTCATGGGCCGACGTGCTGCCGTATTTTCGCCGCGCGGAAGGCAACGAACGCGGCGCCGATGCATGGCATGGCGCGGACGGCCCGCTGACGGTGTCCGATCTGCGCTATCGCAATCCGTTTTCGAAGCGTTTCGTGCAGGCCGCGACCGAAGCCGGTTACAAACCGAACAGCGACTTCAACGGCGCGGACCAGGAAGGCATCGGCTTCTATCAGGTGACGCAGCGCGACGGACGGCGCTGCAGTGTCGCGCGCGCTTATATCTACGACCGCGAGCGCCCCAATCTCCATACGATCGCCGATGCGACGGTGCTGCGCGTGACCTTCGACGGCAAGCGCGCGAGCGGCGTCGAGATCGTGCGCGGCGGCCGTACCGAAACGCTGGAAGCGCGTGCCGAAGTGGTGCTGGCAGCGGGCGCGTTCAATTCGCCGCAACTGCTGATGTGCTCGGGCATCGGGCCGGCCGCGCATCTTCAGTCGCTCGGCATCGCCGTGCTGCACGATGCCCCCGAGGTCGGCCAGAACCTGATCGACCACGTCGACTTCACGATCAACAAACGGGTGTCGTCGATTGAGCCGACCGGCTTTTCGATTCGCGGCATTGCGCGGATGCTGCCGCAGTTCGTGACCTTCATGCGGCATGGGAAGGGCATGCTGTCGAGCAATGTCGCCGAAGCGGGCGGTTTTCTGAGGAGCCGGCCGACGCTCGATCGCCCGGACCTGCAACTGCATTTCTGCGCGGCGATTGTCGACGACCACAACCGCCATATGCACTGGGGCCACGGTTATTCGCTGCACGTGTGCGTGCTGCGGCCGCATAGCCGCGGCACGGTGACGCTTGCGAGCGCCGACGCGCGTATCGCGCCGGTGATCGATCCGCGTTTTTTCAGCGACTCGCGCGATCTCGACCTGCTGGTGGAAGGCGCGCAGATGGCGCGGCGCATTCTCGACGCGCCGTCGCTGGCGCTGCATGGCGGCAAGGAGCTGTACACCCATGCCGGCCAGACCGAGGAGGAATTGCGCCGGACCATCGCCGAGCATGCCGACACGATCTATCACCCGGTGGCAACCTGCCGGATGGGCGGCGATGCGCAATCGGTGGTCGATCCGCAGTTGCGGGTGCGCGGCGTGACGGGGTTGCGGATCGTCGATGCGTCCGTGATGCCGACGCTGATCGGCGGCAACACGAATTCGCCGACGGTGATGATCGGCGAGCGCGCGGCCGAACTGATCGCGGCGACCCGGTTCGAGGGGCAAACGATGCCCTCGATGGCGTCGACGGGAGTCGCCGGCGTGGCGGCTTGAGAGAGCAGTAATATTCTTAATCTTGGTCGAAAATATAAGAATATTCAGGCGAACGTCGGTTAATTCGTCATAAATTGTGCCGCTTCGTTTATGAGATTTCCCCAAACCTATAATCGCGCCGCGAAAAAGAGCGCGTCAGGTGACGCGTTCGGGAAATCAAGGAAGCGAAGCGATGAGTATCAATGTGATTCAGCTGATTCAGTCCGCGTTGACGGACGGCGTCGTGCGACAGATGGCGGCCCGCTTCGGGCTGCCGCCGGACGCGACCCAGAAGGTGCTTGCAACAACCGGGCCGGCGCTGGTCGCCGGTCTGATGCAGAAGGGCGCAACGCTCGACGGCGCGCGTTCGCTGTTCGCAACGATCCTCTCGCCTGAGGTGAACGGCCACATCGCCGAGCAGTTGCCGCAACTGCTCGGCAGCACCACCGGCGTGAGCCAGTTGGAAGGTGTGGGGCGGCAGTTGCTCGAGCGCGCATTCGATCGCCGCGTCGATACGCTCAGCGACGAGGTCGCCACTCAAACCGGCGTCCCGGCGCATGCGACGCACGCCATGACGGGTATCGTCGGCGCAACGCTGCTGGGCCTGCTGAAGCGGCATTTTCTCGAAGGTCAGGGTAACGTCGGCCAGTTGCCGACGCTGCTGGGCCATCAGTTGCCGGCCATTGCGCCGTATCTGAACGACCGTCTGATGGCCGGGCTTGGCCTGACTGGACTCGGCGCGTTCACCGGCAATATTCTGTCGCAGCTTAAGGCGGTCTCGGCGCACATCGACCATCCGACGCCTGCCGCCAAGCCAGTGGCCGAAGCCATGTCGAGCATCCGCGTGCCAACCGACGCGGTGGTGCGCGAAGAGCGCCGTTCGCGCAAGTGGCTGTGGTGGTTGCTCGCGGCGATTGCTGCGGTGCTGGCTTTCCTGTTCCTGCGTGGTTGCCATAGCGAGCAACGACGCGAACAAAGCAGCGAGCGCAGTAGCGCCGGAGCCGCGGCAACTGTGCAGCCGGCGTCCGCATCGGCTGAGGCCTCGGCCGCCGCGGCTGCAACGCCTGCCGCTGTAGCTGCAAGCGCCACCAGCGAAGCGCAGCAACCTGCCGCCGCGCCCGCGCCGACCAAAGACAGTCAGCTCAGCTTCACGGTCGACGCCGCCGGCAAACCGACGCTTACGGCCACGGTTGGCAGCGAAGCCGAAAAGACCCATCTGATCGACGCGCTGACAAAGCATTTCGGCGCTGACCGTTTCGTCGCGAACGTCACGGTCGATCAGGACACCAGGCAGGCCGACTGGCTCGTTCATCTGGACGGCCTGCTGCCGCTGATGGCATTGCCGGGCGCCGAGGTGAAAGTGGATGGCGCGCACGTCGAACTGAGCGGCAGCGCGGCAAACGCGAAGCTCGGCTGGCTCGATAAACTCAAATCGCTGTTCGGCGCCTCGTATCAGATCGGTTCGTTCAACGTCGAACAGGCGCTCGCCAACGCAACCGAAAACTTCCGCAGCGCGATCAAGGGCCTCCTCACGCCGGACAGCTCGTGCGTAACAGCGGACGTGGTCAAGGTGTTGAACCTGCAGGTGATCAACTTCGCAAGCGCCGGTGCTCGCGTGCCGGCCTCGGCGCTGGAAGATCTGAACCAGTCGGCGCAAGTGTTGAATGCCTGCGCGCGTAACGGCAAGACGGCCAAGCTCGAAGTGGCCGGCTATTCGGACAATGTCGGCGGTGCGCAAGCCAATCTGCAACTGTCGAAGAAGCGCGCCGAAGCGGTTCGCGCGTATCTCGTGAAGACGGGTGTGCCGGCGGATTCGCTGGTCGCGCAAGGTTATGGCGATGCGCGTCCGGTCGCGAGCAACGACACGGCAAGCGGCCGTTTCGCCAACCGCCGCATCGAGTTTGTCGCGCAGCAGTAATGACGGCGCTGACTGAGCCTTGAAGATAAGTCTCTGAGATGCGCCCGTCGCGATAGGCTTCCGAGGCGGTGCTTGGAGATAAGCCTTCGAGGTCAGCCGTGTCTTGAAGACATGCCGCCCGGTTCGCGCCGGGGGGGCATGTTGTCATTCGGCTGGCCGCGTATGCGGCGGTGTCTTAGCGGGCGCCGTGATGCCGGTCATACCGATGCCCGGCCCCACCATGAAATCGTCGCCGGCCTGGCCTGGCAGCGTCTCGCGCGCTACCTCCAGCCATGCGCGCGCCGCGTGTGACAGATAGCCGTTGCGGCGCCAGCCAATCGCCACTTCCCATGGAATCTCCGGTTTCACTACGGGGCGGCAGGTGAACTGCGCCGCGTCGAGCCGTCGGCAATACGGCGCAGGCAACAGCGCGATACCGACCCCGGCCAGCACTAACGCCGCCATGAAATCCCAGTGCCCGCTGCGCCCGACGATGGTCGGCGCAAAGCCGGCGGTCCGGCACGCGTTCAGCACGACGTCGTTGAGCGCGAGGCTCTCGCCATAGAACACGAACTGCTCGTTGGCGAGCTCGGCGAGCGGCACTTCGTGCAGATCGTCCCAGCGCGAGCCGGTGCGCGCGACCAGCCACAGCAATTGCCGGGTCATCGGCAACACCTCGATGTTCTCCGGGTCGACCGGTTGTAACACGCCGCCTAACTCCAGTTCGCCGTGGATCAGCGCGGTCTCGATCGCGCGTGAACCCTGCTCGAACAGCTTCAGCTCAATTTTCGGATAGCGCTGGCGGAAGGCGGCGATGGCGGGTGTGAACAGCGAGCCGCCCATTGGCGGAATGCCGATGGTCAACTCGCCGCGGCCGAGCGTATCGAGGTCATTCAACTCGGCCTGCAACTGCGCGTGCGCGGCGAGAACGTCCTGACCGCGCTGATAGACGATCCGGCCGGCGTCGGTCAGCACCATTTGGCGCCCATCGCGTAGCAGCAACGGCGAGCCGATTTCGTCCTCCAGCGACTTGACCATCTTGCTGATGGTCGGCTGCGTGACGAACATCTGCTCGGCGGCGACGGTGAAGCTCTGTTGACGGACCACTTCGACGAAATACCGCAGCGCTCGTAGTTCCACGATCTCAGGCTCCAGAATTCCAATTTGGAATGATCCGAGCGATTGTAAGTCATCGTATTTATGTTGCGGGGTAAGCTGATGGCGACGCTTCGTGTCGGCGCCGTTTGCGCGCAGTGCGTTGGCCGGTGCGGTCGCGCACGTCGCTTTTCCAGGATGGACCTGACGGGAAGCGGGCTACCATCGACGGTTCTCTATCGTTCGGCCCGCAGCGCCTGTTTCAATCCATGAAGCCCATCTCGATCATCATTCCCTGCTACAACGGCGCGGCGACGCTCGCCCGTGCGCTCAAAAGTTGCCTGATTCAGCCGGAAGCCGCGCAGATTGTCGTGGTGGACGACGGCTCGACTGATGGATCTTCCGACCTGGTCGCACACTACGGACGTCTCGACCCACGCGTGTGCTTGCTGCAGATGCCGTACAACGGCGGCCCGGCTCGGGCGCGCAACTGGGGCGCGATGCATGCAGCTTACGGTCTGCTCGCCTTCCTCGACGCCGACGACGAATACCTGCCCGGCGCGCTAGCCGCCGCGAGCGCGTTTCTCACGCAGAACCCGAATGAAGTGTCCGTGCGGCTCGACGTCGACTACACGGATTTTCCGGTCGAGCTCACCAACCATCCCGACTTCGGCAAGCACGCCGCAACGCTCAGCAACACGGTGCCGAGCAGCCTGATCATCCGCCGCGCAGCGTATGCCGCGCTCGGCGGCTTTCCGATGGACAACGCGTTTCGTCGCATCGGTGGCGAAGATGGCGCGTTTTCGTGGGCCTTGCGTGACATTTTCGGCAACCGGCGCCTGGATGACGCGAAACGCGTGCGCATGCACTATCACGCGGGCATTCACGCCGAACGCTATTTCCGCATCGTTCTTGGTTTGCAGACACCGGATCCTGCCGACGTGGCCGACGCGTTCCGCTTTTCGAGGCAGTTTCTCGAATCCGCGCGCGCGGGCATCGAGCAGTTGCGCACGGCAAGCGTCGCTGCCGGGGCGGCCGCCTCGGCTCCCCCGAATCACGCTGCGTAGATTCCAAACACCGACGTGGCTCGAGCGCAGGGCCGAGGCGCGCTGCGCCCGGCCAGCACCGCCTGCCGCCAAACACCCTGGAGTCACAAAAAGCTCCAACTCCGCCAGTCCAGCCTCACCCCGAAGCCATCTCGATTTGCTACAATCGCCGTTCGTCTTCGAGGAGCGTTGCGACGGGTACCGCGAATCAGCATATTCGCCGGCCGCCCGCCAGGCTCGGAGGCTTCAATCGGAGGGCCAGGATGCGCATTGCGCTCCCATCCACCGCATCGAACCGCGCTCACGTCAAATTTCTAGTCAATTCTTTAGAAAGGAGGGCGTGATGAACGCCGCAGTTCTCGATTCAAAGCAAGATTTTCTCGTCGCCGATATGTCGCTTGCAGCCTGGGGCCGCAAGGAACTGAATATCGCTGAAACCGAAATGCCCGGCCTCATGCAGACGCGCGAGGAATACAAGAGCTCGCAGCCGCTGAAGGGTGCGCGCGTCGCGGGTTCGCTGCACATGACGATTCAAACCGGCGTGCTGATCGAAACCTTGACGGCACTCGGCGCGGACGTGCGCTGGGCATCGTGCAATATCTTCTCGACGCAGGATCATGCAGCCGCCGCGATTGCGCAAGGCGGCGTGCCGGTGTTCGCATTCAAGGGCGAATCGCTCGACGAATACTGGGAATTCTCGCACCGCATTTTCGAATGGCCGAATGGCGAATTCGCCAACATGATCCTCGACGACGGCGGCGACGCCACGTTGCTGCTGATCCTCGGCTCGAAGGCTGAGAAAGACCGTTCGGTGATCTCGAAGCCGGAAAACGAAGAAGAAGTCGCGCTGTACAAGTCGATCGCCAAGCATCTCGACGCCGATCCGGTGTGGTACTCCACGCGTCTCGCGCACATCCAGGGCGTGACCGAAGAAACTACGACCGGCGTGCATCGTCTGTATCAGATGGAAAAGGAAGGGCGCCTGCCGTTCCCGGCCATCAACGTGAACGATTCGGTCACGAAGTCGAAATTCGACAACCTGTATGGCTGCCGCGAGTCGCTGGTCGACGGTATCAAGCGCGCAACCGACGTGATGATCGCGGGCAAGATCGCGGTCGTGGCCGGTTATGGCGACGTGGGCAAGGGCTGCGCGCAATCGCTGCGCGGTCTGGGCGCGACGGTGTGGGTCACGGAAATCGATCCGATCTGCGCGTTGCAGGCAGCGATGGAAGGTTATCGCGTCGTGACGATGGAATATGCGGCGGACAAGGCCGACATCTTCGTGACGGCAACCGGCAACTTCCACGTGATCGGCCACGATCATATGGCTGCCATGCGCAACAACGCGATTGTCTGCAACATCGGTCACTTCGATTCGGAAATCGACGTTGCATCGACGCGCAAGTACACGTGGGAAAACATCAAGCCGCAAGTCGACCACATCATTTTCCCGGACGGCAAGCGCGTGATCCTGCTGGCTGAAGGGCGCCTGGTGAATCTGGGTTGCGCAACGGGTCATCCGTCGTTCGTGATGTCGGCGTCGTTTACGAACCAGACGATCGCGCAGATCGAGTTGTTCGTGCACGGCGACAAGTACGAAAACAAGGTCTACGTGTTGCCGAAGCACCTTGATGAAAAGGTCGCGCGTCTGCATCTGGGGCGTATCGGTGCGGAACTGACGGTGCTGTCGGACTATCAGGCGAGCTATATCAGCGTCGACAAGAACGGTCCGTTCAAGCCGAACCACTACCGCTACTAAGCATCCGCTTCCAAGCATCATTAAGCACGCGGGCGGTTTCAAAGCATGACAGTTTGACGACAAGGCGGCGCGCAAGGCGCCGCTTTGTTCACCATGCCCGCCTCGTCCCGCGCTTTTTCCCGTGATCGGACACCCTGCCAAAGGAGCTCTACATGACCGTGCTGCTGACCTGGCTGATCAACGCGCTTGCGCTCCTGATCATCACCTACCTCGTACCGTCGATTCATATCCGGAGTTTCGGCACCGCCCTGATCGTCGCGGTGGTGCTCGGATTGATCAATACGATCCTGCGTCCGGTGCTGATCCTGTTGACGCTGCCCGTCACGATCGTCACGCTCGGACTCTTCATTCTGGTGGTCAATGCGCTGTGCTTCTGGCTGTGCGCGTCGCTGCTGAAGGGATTTGAAGTGTCGGGTTTCTGGTCGGCGTTCTTCGGCTCGATTCTGTACAGCATCGTTTCGTGGCTGCTGTCCGCGCTTATTTTCGGCAACCGCAGTATCGGTTGATCTACTGAATCATGAACCCGATCGAACTTTCATTCGAATTCTTCCCGCCGAAAACGCAGGAAGGCGTCGACAAGCTGCGCGCCACCCGCGCGCAACTCGCCGCGCTCAAGCCCAAGTTCGTGTCCGTCACGTTCGGCGCCGGCGGCTCGACGCAACAGGGCACGCTCGACACCGTCGTCGAAATGGCGAAGGAGGGGCTCGAAGCGGCGCCCCACGTATCGTGCATCGGCTCCTCGAAAGAGAGCCTGCGCGCGATCCTCAACGAGTACCGCGCGCATGGCATCCGCCATATCGTCGCGCTGCGCGGCGATCTGCCGTCCGGCATGGGCGCAGTGGGTGAGCTGCGTTACGCGTCGGAACTGGTGAGCTTTATCCGCGCCGAATTCGGCGACTGGTTCTGGATCGAGGTGGCCGGCTATCCGGAGTACCACCCGCAGTCGCGCTCGCCGCGTCACGATCTGGAAAACTTCGCCCACAAGGTGAAGGCCGGCGCCAATTCGGCGATCACGCAGTACTTCTTCAACGCCGACGCGTACTTCCGTTTCGTCGACGACGCGAGGAAGCTCGGCGTGGACGTGCCTATCGTGCCGGGCATCATGCCGATCACGAACTTCTCGCAACTGATGCGTTTCTCGGAGATGTGCGGTGCGGAAGTGCCGCGTTGGATCGCGCGCCGTCTGGAAAGCTTCGGCGACGACCGCGAGTCGATTCGCGCGTTCGGGCTGGACGTGGTGACGGACCTGTGCGGGCGTCTCATCGACGCGAAGGTGCCGGGCCTGCACTTCTACACGCTCAATGGCGCCGCGGCGACCAAGGCGATCTGCGAACGGCTGGGCGCTTAACGCTTCGGATCCGTCGTACATGGCCGCGCGGCTTACTTGCCGCGCGGTTTTTTTATGGTTGAAATCTGACGCTGACGCTGCCGCGCCTCGCGTCTGAAATGTGCCCGCGCATTCTGTGCCTTACGTTGCACCGGCGTGCAATGCAGGGCCAACGGCGCGGGCAATCCGAACTCCGCGTCAGGCATCGCATACTGCTGCGATGCAACAAACATGCCCATTTGGGCATTTCTTGCGAAGCGTAAGCCCTCATTGAACCCGATTTTTGAGCTGTCTATGATCAAAGCGCAGCTGACGTGGCTGCAGTGCGGAGAACATGATGACAGTATCCCGATTGCTGTTTGCAGTTCGCCATACCTGCCTTCCAGCCTTGAGCATGTGCGCGGTCCTGGCTGCCGGCCTTTCGCCCGTCGCTGTTCAGGCGGCCGCCTTGCCCGACAAAACCCTTGTGTTTTGCTCCGAAGGCAGTCCGGCGGGTTTCGACACCGCCCAGTTCACCACCAGCGTGGAATTCACCGCCGGCTCGTACACGGTCTATAACCGGCTGATCGAGTTCGCGCACGGCAGTACCGATATCGAGCCTGGCCTTGCCGAGAAATGGGACGTGTCGCAGGACGGCCTGACCTACACTTTCCATCTGCGGCACGGCGTGAAGTTCCAGACCACCTCGTTCTTCAAGCCCACTCGCGAATTCAACGCTGACGACGTCGTCTTTACTTATCAGCGGATGCTCGATCCGGAACAGCCGTTCCGCAAAGCCTACGCAGTGCCGTTTCCGTATTTCACCGACCTTGGCCTCGCGAAGAACATCACCAAGGTCGAGAAGCTCGATCCGTATACGGTGCGTTTCACGCTGAAGGAAGTCGATGCGCCGTTTTTGCAGCAGATCGCAATGCCGTTTGCGTCGATTTTGTCGGCTGAATACGCCGATCAGTTACTGAAAGCAGGTAAAGCGTCCGATATCAATCTATATCCGGTCGGTACCGGTCCATTCATTTTCCGCAGCTATACGAAGGACGATTCAATTCGGTTTGACGGCAATCCCGATTACTGGAAACCGGGCGTCGTCAAAGTCAGCAAGCTGATATTCGCGATTACCGTCGACCCGGCCGTGCGGCTGCAAAAATTGAAGCGCGGCGAGTGCCAGGTGATGTCGTATCCGCGTCCCGGCGATATTCCAGCGGTTAAAGCCGATGCATCGCTCGCCATTCCGAGTCAGGTCGGTTTCAATCTCGGCTATATCGCGTACAACAACACCAAGAAGCCGCTCGACAATCTGATGGTGCGCCGTGCGCTCGATATGTCGATCAACAAGAAAGCGATTATCGAATCGGTGTATCAGGGCGCCGGCCAGGCGGCGACCAATCCGATGCCGCCGACGCAATGGGGCTACGACAAGAATCTGAAGGACGCCCCGTACGACGTCGACAAAGCGAAAGCGCTGCTCAAGGAGGCGGGCTACCCCGACGGCTTCGATCTGACGCTGTGGGCAATGCCGGTTCAGCGGCCTTACAACCCGAACGCGCGTCTGATGGCGGAAATGCTGCAGGCGGATTGGGCGAAGATCGGCGTCAAGGTGAAGATCGCTACTTACGAATGGGGTGAATATATTCGCCGCGGTCATTCGGGCGAGCATGAGGCAATGCTGATCGGCTGGACCGGCGACTATGGCGACCCGGATAACTGGTTGGGCGTATTGCTCGGCTGCGACGCGGTGAACGGCAGTAATTTTTCCAAATGGTGCTACAAGCCTTACGACGATCTGATCCGGAAGGGTCGCAGCACGACCGATCTTGCCGAGCGCACCAAGGCTTATACGGAAGCCCAGGAAATCTTCAAAGACCAGGTGCCGTTCACGCCAATCGCCCATTCCACGGTGTATCAGCCCATCAGCAAGAACGTCACGGGCTTCAAGATCGACCCGTTCGGCCCGACGCAATTCATGAACGTCGGCCTGAAATAAGAGCAGGCGGGCGGTTTTCCGGCCGAGCCCGCCTCGCCTCGCAACAGCCGTACGCTCCAGCCAGCGCCGGCGTACGGCCGCCCACATGCCCTAACTGTTTCCGATCGTCAACAGGGGTATTTTCCTCCGCTTGTTGCTGTGAGCCAAGCTCAAGTAAGATCGCGCTACGCCGGCGGGAGCCGGCCCCGAACCTGGAGGAAACATGAAGCAAAACAACCTGTTGCGCGCCGCGCGTGTTACGACGCTCGTCGCTGCTGCAGCGGCATCGATGCTGGGCGCTACGAGCGCGCATGCCGAGATTCCGAACAAAACACTCGTTTACTGCTCAGAAGGCAGCCCTGCGGGTTTCGATCCGGCCCAGTACACCACGGGTGTCGACTTCACGGCCAACACGTTCACCGTTTATAACCGCCTCGTCGAGTTCGAACGCGGCGGCACGAAAGTCGAGCCTGGCCTGGCAGAAAAGTGGGATGTCTCGGCGGACGGCAAGACCTACACGTTCCATCTGCGCCACGGCGTGAAGTTCCAGACCACCTCGTTCTTCAAGCCGACGCGCGAATTCAACGCGGACGACGTCGTGTTCACGTTCCAGCGCATGCTGGACACGAACCAGCCGTTCCGTAAGGCGTACCCGGTCCAGTTCCCGTACTTCACGGACATGGGCCTCGACAAGCTGATCGCCAGCGTCGAAAAGGTCGACCCGTACACGGTCAAGTTCACGCTGAAGGAAGTCAACGCGCCGTTCATCCAGAATCTGGCAATGGAATACGCGTCGATCCTCTCGGGTGAATACGCCGACCAGCTGCTGAAGGCCGGCAAGGCTGCCGACATCAACCAGAACCCGGTCGGCACGGGCCCGTTCATTTTCCGCAGCTATACGAAGGATGCGACGATCCGTTTCGACGGCAATCCGGACTACTGGAAGCCGAACGAGGTGAAGATCTCGAAGCTGATCTTCTCGATCACGCCGGACGCCGGCGTTCGCGTGCAGAAGATCAAGCGCGACGAATGCCAGGTGATGAGCTATCCGCGTCCGGCCGACATCGCGCCGCTGAAGGCTGAAGCGAACATCGCGATGCCGTCGCAACCGGGCTTCAACCTGGGCTACCTCGCATACAACGTGTCGCACAAGCCGGTCGACAAGCTCGAAGTGCGTCAGGCGCTCGACATGGCGATCAACAAGAAGGCGATCATCGAGTCGGTGTATCAAGGCGCAGGCCAGGCCGCGACGAACCCGATGCCGCCGACCCAATGGTCGTACGACAAGAACCTGAAGAGCGCCGCGTACGATACGGACAAGGCCAAGGCACTGCTGGCGAAGGCCGGTTATCCGAACGGCTTCGACATCACGCTGTGGGCGATGCCGGTCCAACGCGCGTACAACCCGAACGCCCGTCTGATGGCGGAAATGATCCAGGCCGACTGGGCCAAGATCGGCGTGAAGGCGAAGATCGTCACGTATGAATGGGGCGAGTACATCAAACGCGCGCACGCAGGTGAAGACGACACGATGCTGATCGGCTGGACCGGCGACAACGGCGATCCGGACAACTGGCTCGGCACGCTGCTCGGCTGCGAAGCGGTGAACGGCAACAACTTCTCGAAGTGGTGCTACAAGCCGTTCGAGGATCTGGTCCAGAAGGGTCGCGAGTCGTCCGATCAGGGCGCGCGCACGACGGCGTACACGCAGGCGCAGCAGATTTTCGCGCAGCAACTGCCGTTCTCGCCGATCGCTCACTCGACCGTGTACCAGCCTGTCAGCAAGAAGGTGGTCGACATGCGTATCGAGCCGCTCGGTTATGCGCGCTTCGACGGCGTCAGCGTCAAGTAACAGTTATACAGTCAAGCTTACGCAGTAGCTTTTCGCACGGTTAGAAAACTGGTCGAAATGGTCCGGCGGCCGGGGTCACAAGCCCTCGTCGCCGGTTGCGTTTTTTCTTCATCAAGACCATAGGGACGAACCATGTTCCGCTTTGTTTTGCGCCGCATCGGCATGGTGATACCGACGTTCATCGGCATCACGATCCTCGCGTTTGCGCTGATTCACCTGATACCGGGCGACCCCATCGAAGTGATGATGGGCGAGCGCGGCGTCGATCCCGCCATGCATGCCGCCGCGATGCATCGCCTCGGGCTCGACGAGTCCTTGCCGATTCAATACGTTCACTACATCGGTCGCGCCATGCACGGCGACCTCGGCACCTCGATCATCACCAATACCAGCGTGATGGGCGAATTCCTCGCACGTTTTCCCGCTACCGTCGAACTGTCGATCTGCGCGATGCTGTTCGCATTGATCGTCGGCTTGCCCTCGGGCGTGTTCGCGGCGCTCAGGCGCGGCACGGTGGTCGATCACGGCGTGATGGGCACGGCGCTCACCGGCTACTCGATGCCGATCTTCTGGTGGGGTTTGATCCTCATCATGTTTTTTTCCGTCGACCTTGGCTGGACACCGGTGTCGGGCCGCATTGCGGTCGAATACGACATTCCGCACGTGACCGGCTTCATGCTGATCGACGCGTTGATGTCCACCGACGAAGGCGCGTTCAAATCCGCGGTCAGTCATCTGATTTTGCCGGCCATTGTGCTCGGCACGATTCCGCTGGCGGTCGTCGCGCGCATGACGCGTTCGTCGATGCTCGAAGTGCTGCGCGAAGACTACATTCGCACTGCGCGTGCGAAGGGTTTGTCGCCTGGCCGCGTGATTGTCGTGCATGCATTGCGTAATGCGCTGATTCCGGTCGTGACCGTGATCGGCCTGCAGGTCGGCACCTTGCTCGCAGGCGCCGTGCTGACGGAGACACTGTTTTCGTGGCCGGGTATCGGCAAGTGGCTGATCGACGCGATCGGCCGGCGCGACTATCCGGTGGTGCAGGGCGGTATCCTGATGATCGCTACGCTGGTGATCGTTGTGAACCTCGTCGTCGATCTGTTGTACGGCGTGCTGAATCCGCGCATTCGCCATACGAGGTAACCTGACCATGGCAGACATTCAAAATACAGTCCCCACAGCGGTGACGCCGCCCAGCGGCCGCGCCATCGCCGCCCGCGAATTCTGGGCGAATTTCTCGCGTAACCGTGGTGCGGTCGCCGCCGGCGTCATCGTGCTGGTGTTGATCTTCATCGCAATCTTCGCACCCTTGATCGCGCCGCATAGCCCGATCGAGCAGTATCGCGACTCCGTGAAAATCCCGCCCGCCTGGCTTGACGGCGGTAACTGGAAGTTCGTTCTCGGCACCGACGAAGCAGGCCGCGACATCCTCTCGCGTCTGATGTACGGCGCACGGCTGTCGTTCTGGATCGGCTTTGTCTCGGTGGTGCTCGCGCTGATTCCGGGCATCGTGCTCGGCTTGATCGCGGCGTTCTTCGAGAAATGGGCCGATACGCCGATCATGCGCATCATGGACGTGCTGCTCGCATTGCCCTCGCTGCTGCTGGCAGTCGCGGTGGTCGCGATCATCGGTCCGGGTCTCGTCAACACGATGCTGGCGATTGCGATCGTCGCGCTGCCGGGCTATGTGCGTCTGACGCGTGCGTCGGCACAAGGCGAATTGCAGAAGGAATATGTGACGGCTTCGCGGGTTGCAGGCGCGGGCACGCTGCGTTTGATGTTCTCGCAAGTGCTGCCGAACTGCACCGCACCGTTGATCGTGCAGGCTACGCTGGGCTTTTCGTCGGCGATTCTCGATGCCGCCGCGCTCGGCTTCCTCGGTCTCGGCGTGCAACCGCCGTCGGCGGAGTGGGGCGCGATGCTGGCCTCGGCGCGTGACTATATCGACAGCGCCTGGTGGATCGTCACGATGCCGGGTCTTTCCATCCTGATCTCGGTGCTCGCGATCAATCTGCTCGGCGACGGGCTGCGCGACGCACTCGATCCCAAACTGAAACGGATGGCTTGACATGACCAATTTATTGACCATCCGCAACCTCGCGGTGGATTTCAACGGCCTGCCCGCTGTGGATCGGATCAACCTCGATGTCGCGCAGGGCGAAGTGGTCGGCGTGGTCGGCGAATCGGGCTCGGGCAAGAGCGTGACGATGATGGCGCTGATGGGCCTGATCGACGCGCCGGGCAAAGTCACCGCCGACGAAATCACCTTCAACGGCAAGAATCTGCTGAAGGCGTCGGCGAAGGAACGCCGCAAGATCATCGGCAAAGACATCGCGATGGTGTTCCAGGACGCGCTCACCAGTCTGAATCCGAGCTACACGGTCGGCTATCAGATCAAGGAAGTGCTGAAGCTGCACGAAGGCCTGCGCGGCAGCGCGTTGGACAAACGCGCGCTGGAGTTGCTCGACCAGGTCGGTATTCCGGACGCGAAGAGCCGCATCACGTCGTTCCCGCATCAGATGTCGGGCGGCATGAACCAGCGCGTGATGATCGCGATGGCGATTGCCTGCAACCCGAAGCTGCTGATCGCCGACGAACCGACCACCGCGCTCGACGTGACGATCCAGGCGCAGATCATGGAACTGCTGATCAAGCTGCAGAAGGAACGCGGCATGGCGCTCGTGCTGATCTCGCACGATCTGGCGGTGGTGTCCGAAGTCGCGCAGCGTGTCGCGGTCATGTACGCTGGCGAAGTGATCGAAACGAACCGCGTGCCGGACATCTTCGCCGCGCCGCATCACCCGTACACGGAAGCGTTGCTGGCGGCGATTCCCGAGCACAATGTCGGCGCGGTGCGGCTCGCCGCACTGCCGGGCATGGTGCCGGGGCGTGATGATCGTCCGAAAGGGTGTCTGTTCGCACCGCGCTGCAAGTATGTGGTCGACGACTGCATGAAGGCGCGACCGGCATTGACACCGATGCAAGGTCACGCCGAAGTGGCGCGCGTGCGCTGCATCAAACCCCTGAACCTGAGCGGTGACGCCAACGTTCACACCCATGGAGGCGCACGATGAACGCAGTACTCGAACCGCGGCGCCAGTCGGACCATGCGGGCGATCACGTCCTGGTTGCCGACAAGCTTGCGCGTTACTACACGGTGAAGCGCAGCATGTTCAGCCAGGGCACGGTCAAGGCTTTGAACGGCGTGTCGTTTGCGCTCGACCGCGGCAAGACCCTGGCGGTGGTGGGCGAATCCGGTTGCGGAAAATCCACCCTTGCACGTCAACTGACCATGATCGAAAAGCCCAGCGCGGGCCGTCTGTTGATCGACGGTGAAGACGTGGCGGGCGCCGATCACGCGAAGATCGCGGCGCTGCGGCGGCGCGTGCAGATGGTGTTTCAGAATCCGTTTGCCTCCCTGAATCCGCGCAAGACAGTCGAGCAGACGCTCAGCGAACCGCTCGCGATCAACACGCAACTGAGCACGACCGAACGCGCCGAACGGATCGCGCAGATGATGCGCACGGTCGGCCTGCGTCCGGAGCATGCCAAGCGTTATCCGCATATGTTCTCAGGCGGTCAGCGGCAACGCGTGGCCATCGCGCGCGCTATGATCCTCGATCCGCAGATCGTGGTCGCCGATGAGCCGGTGTCCGCGCTCGACGTGTCGATCCAGGCGCAGATTCTCAATCTGTTCATGGACCTGCAGGAGCAGTTCAAGACCAGCTACGTGTTCATCTCGCACAATCTGTCGGTGGTGGAGCATATCGCCGACGATGTGATGGTGATGTACTTTGGCGGCGTGGCGGAGCTCGGCGACAAGAAGCGGATTTTCTCGAATCCGCGTCATCCGTACACGCGTGCGCTGATGTCGGCCACGCCTTCGATCTTCGAAGCGGATCGCACCATCAAGATCAAGCTGCAAGGTGAAATGCCGTCGCCGCTGAATCCGCCATCGGGCTGCACGTTCCATCAGCGCTGCCCGTACGCGATCGACTGTTGCCGCAGCGAAGAACCGAAGTTGCGTGAAGTGGATGGCCGTCAGGTGTCGTGTCACCGCGCCGAGGAGGTGGGGGACATAGATGCCTGATGCAGTGGCGGCGCGTCGTCTTGCGCGCCGCTCGCGCGATGGTGGCCGCCACGCTGCTTTCGCGCGGCGCTGGGGAGCGTTTGCACTGACCGGTGCCACGCTCCTCGGCGTATGTTCTGCTTTTCACCTGAGCGCAGGGCCGATCGGCCTCGCGCATGCCGCTGGGGCGGCTGCCAATACGCCCGCCCAGGCAGGACGGCCGGCGATGCCGGTGCCAAGTCTGCCGGCACCGCCACGCGCCACCTTGCCGGGCTTCAATCCTCCGCCCGCTACGCCCGGCACCACGGCGAGCGGCCCGGTGCGCGCGCAGCCTGCGCGCATGCCGTTCTATGTCGCGACACGCGGCACCACGACCATTTACGTGCTCGGCACGTTGCATGTCGGCGACCCCGCCGACTATCCGCCCGGGCAACCGTTCCGCGCGCCGATCCTGGGCGCCCTGGCGGCTTCGCCGACGCTGGCGCTCGAACTCTCACCCGACGAACTGCTGGTCTCGCAAGACGACGTGTCGAAGTACGGCGTATGCCGCCGCGACTGTCTGCCGGGTCTGCTGCCCGAACCTTTATGGCGCAAGCTGGCCTTGCGCCTGCGCGGCAATCCCGCGGCGCAGGATGAAATCAAGAAGATGCGGCCGTGGCTCGCGTCACTGGTGGTCGAAACCTACGATTCGTTGAGTGCAGGCTTGCAGACCGAGTACGGCACGGAAGCGCAATTGCAGAACGTCTATATCAGGACGCGCGGCAAGATCGTCGGTCTCGAGACCTTGCCGCAGCAAATGCGTGCGTTCACCGGACTCACGCTTGCGCAGCAACGCGAAATGCTCGCGCAGGACCTGGTGCAGACGCCCGCGGAAAACGTCGACGATGTGAAGACGTTGCACCGGCTGTGGCGAGTGGGCGATGCCGATGCGATTGCGGCGTGGCAGGCCGCGAAGTCCGAAAAGCTGGCGCGCGACAAGCGGATCTCCGATTCGATCGACAACCGGATCGTGTACGAACGCAACCGGCGCTTCGTATCGCGGATGCTGCTGATCGCCGGGCCGAACAAGCCGGTGTTCGTGGCGATCGGCGCGTTGCATCTGGGTGGCCGCAAGGGCGTGCTGCAGCTTTTGCGGCAGCACGGGTTCGTGGTGGATGCGGGGTGAGAGTCGTCCCAGCCTTACGCTGCGAAATCTGCGGCGTGGCTGATCACAGTCCTAACCGGGGTAGGCCGTTCGGCCAGATCAGGAACCGGTAATTTCACAGCCAGTCCGACGCTGACGTGTGTCGCAAACTGCTCGCGGCTCATGCGGACATAGCTACGCGTGCGTGCTATGATGTATGTACAGACGTCAATACAGGTGCTGTGTGCGGTTTGAATGGGACGAACTCAAGAATCAAATCAACATTCGTAAGCATGGCATCGATTTCCGAGATGCGGTCGACGTGTTCGATCATCCCGTGCTGACGGCGATAGACCAGCGGGAAGGCTACGGTGAGGATCGCTGGATCGCGCTAGGCTGGATGGCCGCCATCGTAGGCGTGGTGGTGTACGTCGAACGCAGTGCGGATGTGATCCGTATCATTTCGGCGCGCAAGGCGACGAAGCACGAGGTCAAACGCTACAAGTACAGCGTCTGGAATTGACTGGCACGGTGGGTAGCGTGGGAATGGCTGAAAAGGAGCAGAGGCGAAATTATGGGTAAAACATCAGGAACCGACTGGAAGCGACTTGCAAAAGCAGGCGACGCGCAAATCGACACGAGCGACGTGCCCGAATTGGGCGACGATTTTTTTGACCGTGCCGAGTTGCACGTTCCGCCGAAACAGGCTGTGACCATGCGCCTGGACGCGGATGTACTGAGCTGGTTCAAAGAACAGGGGGCGGGCTATCAAACGCGCATCAACAAGTTGTTGCGCGCCTACATGCTGGCGCAGCAGCGTCGCCGTCCTTAAGGCGCGGCGCCGCGGCGTTCTGTCTGCGTAAGAAGGTGCGTACGAAAGGATTGAGAAGGCGCTGCGCAGCAACGCCTGAAATCTGCGCAGCGTAGGTTTTATAGACTGCCGTCGCGTAGTTCTTCCGATACGCGTTCGACCACGGGCGCCCAATCGCCCAACCTGGTCTGCCGGAACAACTTCATCGCCGGATACCACGGCGAATCGCTGCGCTCTTCGAGCCAGCGCCAATCCGAGTTGGCGGGCAGCAACACCCACACCGGCTTGCCAAGCGCGGCAGCCAGGTGCGCCACGCCGGTGTCCACGGCGATCACAAGATCGAGATTCATGATGAGCGCGGCGGTGTCGTCGAAGCTCTTCAGATCTGCGGTGAAATCGTGGGCGCGGAAAGCTTCAGGTGCATCAGCCAACTGATCGTGCGCTGGCCCCTTTTGCAGCGCGTACCACGCGATGTCATTCAGCTCGCTTAGCTGGCTCAGGTTGGCCAATGCCATCGAGCGATAACGATCGTTGCCGAACGTCGGGCTGCCGGACCACACCAGGCCCACTTTGCGTTTTGCTGTGCCGGCTGCGTCCACCCGCTTGCGCCATGCCTTGATCTTTGCCTTGTCGGCGAACATATACGGCACATCCGCGGGAATGGTCGACAGTTCGGTGCCGATGCACGACGGCACGCTCATCAACGGCACCCAGAAGTCGTACGGGCCTTCAGGCTTGCCACTGAACGCGCGATGCACGCCCGGGATGCGCTCGACCAGCGGCAGAAGCGGCTCGCGCACACAGAGATCGACTGTGGCGCCGAGTTGCTCGAGCACGCGCGCATAGCGCAGAAACTGGAAGTGGTCGCCGAAACCCTGTTCGCCGACCAGCAACAGACGGCGCCCGTCGAGCGGCTCGCCATGCCACTCCGCAACACCCGGCACGGCGATCGCCTCGTAGTCGCTCTTGCGCCAGCGTTGCGCAAATTCCGCCCAACCCTGCTTGTAATCTCCGCGCTTGAGCAACAGCCACGCGAGGTCCTGATGCGCGTCCGCGTAGTTGGGATCGAGCGCCAGTGCGTAACGGTAGAAGCCTTCTTCTTCATCCAGGCGGCCCTGCGCGCCGAGAGATCCGCCGAGGCAAACCAGATTGGTCGGGTTCGGCTTGAGTGCGACCGCACGCCGATACTGCGATTCGGCACCGGCGTAGTCACCGAGCTTGCCGATCAGGCTGCCCAGATTGATGTGGGCCTCGGCATAATCGCCACGCAGTGCCAGTGCCCGTTCGAAACTGGTGATGGCGGCGGCGTGGTCACCTTGCGCGTTGTACGCATTGCCAGCACTGAAATGCGCTTCCGCCGAGTGCGGATCGAACGCCAGCGCGTGCTGATAGCAGGCCAGCGCCTCGTCGTAGCGGCCGAGCTTGTTCAGCGCCGTGCCGAGGTTCAGATGTGCGTCGACCAGCGACGGATTCGCCGCCAACGCTAGCCGGTATTGTTCGATCGCTACTTCGAGCGAGCCTTGCGCTTGCAGCGCGACGCCGAAGTTGTTGCGCGCGTCGGCGAAATCCGGCTGCAACTGCAGCGCCTGGTCATAGCAGATCATCGCTTCTTCGCGATGGCCGAGCGCAGCGGCGACGAGACCACGGTTGCTCCAGCAGGCGGCGTCGGTGCGATCGAGTTTGAGCGCTTCGCTCATCAACTCGGCGGCGAAACCATGGTCGCCGCGCTGATGTTGCAGTACGCCGAAGTAATGCAGCACTTTGGCATGCGTTGGGTCGAGTGCGAGCGCTTCACGGTAAAAAGGCTCGGCCGCATCGAGGCGGCCGGCCTGGTGTGCTTCGAGCGCGGCCTCAATCAGAGAGGTGAGGTAAGCGGAGGGCGGCGCGTCGGTGGGCGCGGTGTCGGGGTGGGCTTGATGTTCCATGAGGGACCTGCTGGAAAGCGCTGACGGCGCGCGTTGCGCGCGTCGCCAGCGCATGTGGATGGAAGAGCATCCACCAGCTTATGTTCAGGCCCCTTCCCTGGCGATCGGACGCCTCCGAATTCGGCGGCGTCCATTTGCCGCGGACTCACGCGCATGCATCGATCACAGCGAAAGTCCTATGCGATATCGGAGGCTGTCACGCGGCTCGGCCAACGGCCCTACAGGAACATCAGGAAATTCAACAGGAAGATGTTCACAACGAGCAAGCTCAGCGCGGTGGGCACCTGCACCTTGATCACCGCATTCTTATCCGGCAATTCCAGCAGCGCGGCCGGCACCATGTTGAAGTTCGCGGCCATCGGCGTCATCAGCGTGCCGCAGTAGCCCGAGAACATGCCGATCGCGACCATCACCGCCGGGTTGCCGTGAAACACGCCGACCAGGATCGGCACACCGACGCCGCCTGTCATCACCGGGAACGCGGCGAAGCCGTTACCCATCACCATCGTGAAGAGCGCCATGCCGACGCAGTACACGGCCACCGCGATAAAGCGGTAGTCGAGGCTGATGTAGGCCGTGGTCACGTGAGCCACCGCCTTGCCGACGCCGGCGTCCGAGAACACGAGACCGAGCATGCCGAGCATCTGCGGCAGCACCGCGGCCCATGACAATGCGTCGACCAGGCGGCGCGCCTCTTTCATCGACTGGCCGACGGTATCGCGTGTCATCACGCAGGCAATCGCAAGTGCAATCACGCAGCCGATGCCGAAGCCGATCAGCGTGACGTTGGCCTTCTCGAACAACGGCATGCCGCCAAAGATCAGATGGCTGGCCGATAGCGTAATGATCACGGTGACGACGGGAATCGTCAGCGCGGGTACAAACAGCTTGTTACCCAGACGCGCGGCGCTTGCCTTGCGCGCTTCGAGCGACAGCACCTTCGGCTTGGCCGCGGTCACGCCGCCGAATCCTGCGGCCAACGCCATCACGATCACCAGCACGCCGACCACCGACGGCGGCAGCTTGTCGCCGATCAGGAAGATCAGCGCGTAAAGGATCCAGAAACCGCCGGCGGTGAAACGGCGCGGGTGTTCCTTATCCGTGACGATCATGCCGCCGATGACGAGCAAAACCACGCCGAGCAGCCAGAACAGATAGGTAATCGTGAACGTCATGCTTTGTCTCCCGCGGCGGGTTGCGTCGGCGCGACGGAGGCGGTGTTCGCGGCGGCATTGCCGCGCAGTTCGCGTTCGAGCCTGCGGTCGAGCAGATAGAGACGGAAGCCGTGAATGATGAACGCGCAGATCGCGGTCGGAATGCCCCAGACGGCCACGTGAATCGGCTCGACGATGATGCCGGCTTCTTTCAGGAAGGTCGTCATCAGCACGATTGCGCCGAACGCGACGAAGATGTCTTCACCGAAGAACAGGCCGACGTTGTCGGTCGCCGCGGAGAAGGCGCGCAATTTGAAACGCACGGCGTCGCTGATCTTGCCGAAGCGCGTTTCAGTCGCGCCCTCAGCCATCGGCGCGATCAGCGGACGCACCATCTGCGGATGGCCGCCGAGACCGGTCAGGCCGACCGCGGCGGTCAGTTCGCGCACCAGCAGATAGACGATCAGCAAGCGCCCCGCGGTCGCGGCCTTGATGCCGCCGATCCAAGCTTGCGCGCGCTCGCGCAGGCCGTGCCGTTCCAGCAGGCCGATCACGGCCAGCGGCAGCAGGATGATCAGCGGGATATTGCGGGTCTTGATGAAGCCGGTGCCGATTTCAGCGAGGATCTTTTCTGGCGGGAAGTGCGCGGCCAGACCGGTGATGATCGCGGCAACCGCCACGATCAGCATCGGATTGAACCGTAATAAAAAGCCGACGATGATGACGGCCACGCCAATGAGCGGCCATAGACTGACTGTTGTCTGCATCTGGATCTCCAAACAGGGTTTCAACCTCGCCGCTTGTTGCGGCTAACGTGGGCCGGCGCCTGGTGATCCACGCGCCGTCTTGCTGCCACGGCTCTTGATGGCCGCGTTGCTTCGACTACACCTGCACTTGCATCTGCTGCTTGTTTGCTGATTGTTTGCCGTTTATCTGCTGCTCATTTGCTGTTCCACCGCGGGTACTGCAATGCGTCCTGCACCTGACAAACGCCCCGCACGGAGCGGGGCGTTCGGGGTTGGGTAACGGTTGAATCGCGCTGTCTGGTTCGCAATGATCGACGCGCGAGTCAGACGCTCGCGGCGCCGGCCGCGTGAACAGCAATGCCCGCGTCCTCTAGCGCGCTGCGGATGCGCCGCGCGAACGCCAGCGCGTGCGGGCCGTCGCCGTGCAGGCAGATGGTTTGGGCGTTGAGCGGCACCCAGTGTCCGTCGACGGCCTGCACGCGGCGCTCGCGCACCATGGCGAGCGTGCGCTCCAGCACCACGTCTTCGTCGTCGAGCAGCGCGCCCGGTTCCTTGCGCGGCACGAGCGAGCCGTCGGCGCGATAGCCGCGGTCGGCGAATACTTCTTCGACGGCAGTCAGGCCGGCTGCCCGGGCAGCCGTCACGAGTCCGCTGTTGGCGAGCGCGAACACCGCCACCGACGGGTCGAAATCGTGAACCGCCGAGACGATCGCATCGGCGATCTTCGCGTCGCGCGCGGCCTGGTTGTATAACGCTCCGTGTGGCTTCACGTGCGCGATGCGCCCGCCTTCGGCCTGCGCGATCGCCGACAGGGCGCCGAGCTGATACAGCACGCCTGCGTAGATATCGTTGGCCGGCAGATCCATTTCCTTGCGGCCAAAATTCTCAGGATCGTTAAAGCTCGGATGCGCGCCGATCGACACGCCTTTTTGCACCGCCCAGCGCACGCAGTCGCGCATGGCGTTTGGGCCGCCCGCGTGCCAGCCGCACGCGATGTTGGCCGAGCTGACGAGGTCGAGCAGCGCCTCGTCGGAACCGCAGCCTTCGCCGAGGTCGGCGTTCAAATCGATTTCCATGGTGTTCCCCTACATAGTGTTACAGCGTTGCGACCGCCTGCTGGCGCGCGCAACGTTCTTCGTGCATGGCAATCGCGGCGTCGATCTGCCGCAAATACGTGCGCTCTTCCAGCAAAGCCTGGCGTGCCTCATAGGGCGTCGTCGGGATGAAACGGATGGCGGCGTTCAGGCGAACCTGCGCGAGCTTCCATAGATCGGCCTGGATCACGGCGCCGATCTTCGGGTAGCCGCCGGTGGTCTGCGCATCGCTCATCAGCACGATCGGCTGGCCGTTCGGCGGGACCTGAATCGTGCCGGGCAGCACGGCGTGCGAGAGCAGATCGTTTTTCCGGGTGCGCTTCAGTTCCGTACCGGCGAGGCGGTAGCCCATACGGTTGCTGTTCGGTGTGACCAGCCATTCATCGGACCAGAACGATTCGTGCGCTTCTTCAGTGAAGCTATCGTATTCCGGGCCTTGCAGCACGCGGATCGGCACGGCCCACGGCACGCCGGACGGATGCCGGCCGCGCCGCAGCGGTTCGTGAACCAGCACGAACTTGCACCAGGCGGGCGCCTTCACGCCGAACTCGGGCGCTTCGGGGGTAAAGCCGAGGTGGCCGCGTTGCGGCGGCGCGCCGACCGGCAGACGGTCGCCGTCGCGCAACGCCCGGCCGCCGAGTCCGCCGAAATGGCCGGCGAGATCAGTGCTGCGCGAACCGAGCATCGGCAACACGTCGATGCCGCCCGCGATGCAGACATAGCCGCGCATGCCGCGTTTGGCCGCTTGCAGAACCAGCTCCTGGCCGGCCTGCACCGGCAGGCTCCACCATGAATAGACCGGCTTGCCGTCGAGCGTCGCGCCGAATTCGGTGCCGGTGATGGCCACGCGTGTGGCGCGCAGAAAGCGCAGCACGGTCGGGCCGAAGGTAATTTCCAGGCCGGCCGCATCGGGCCGGTTGCCGACCAGCCGGTTGCCGACTTCAAGCGACAGACGGTCGAGCGCGCCACCCATCGCGACGCCGAGATGCCGGTAGCCGTGACGGCCGAGATCCTGAATCGTGGTCAGCAGACCCGCGCGAATCACATCGATCATGCGTGTATCCCCGCGACGGTAAAGCGCACCCGGTCGCCCGGTTGCAACAGCGTGGGCGGACGCCGAGACGGATCGAACAGCGGCAGTTCGGTGCGGCCGATCAACTGCCAGCCGCCGGGAGAGGTCGCCGGATAAATGCCGGTCTGTTCACCGCCGATGCCGACCGAACCGGCCGGCACTTCCAGCCGCGGCGACGAACGGCGCGGCGTGTGCAGCGCTGTGTCGAGCCCGCCCATATAGGCAAAGCCCGGCTGAAAACCGAGGAAGAACACCACGTACTCGCCGTCCGCATGACGTTGCACGACCTCGCGCACGCTCAGGCCGCTGTGATTGGCGACCGCTTGCAAGTCGGGGCCGAACTCGCCGCCGTATTGCACCGGAATGTCGACTTGACGACCGGCCGCGGGCACGTCGCTTGCCGCGTTCCAGGCCGCTTGCAGAAGGCTCACCAGCGCTTCGCGATCGGCTTCGAGCGAATCGAATACGAGCGTCAGATTGTTCATACCGGGCACAACCTCGAGCACGTGCGGCCAGTCGCGCGCGGCCTCGGCGGCAGCCCACACGCGCCGCTGGCAGTCCAGCGTGGCAGGCGGCGGCGCCTCGCAGACTAGCGCGGCATCGCCGAGCGGAAAGATTTTTGGTTGGCTCATCGCTTAACGGCCCAGGTTGAGTCGGAGATGTCGAGCATATCGGACCCTGTGCCTATTTATCAGCATAGGGTCCGTGATGTCTGAAGCGTACATTATCAATAAAATCTCAACAAATTCTCAATAAGCGTTTTCGCCAGGGTCCCGAGAATGGGCTGCTCGTCGTACACTCCCGACACCTTCCCATCCTGTTTCTCGAGAATTTTCACCATGTCGCGCCATCCCACCAAGATCGTTTCCTCGGAACATCTCGTGTCTGACACAAGCGCGGAGCTGTCCGAGCTGGAGTACGCACTCATCATGGCGGGCAACGCATTCAACCGGTGGATGGTGCGCTGCATGTCGGCGGCCGGCGAAAAGGACATGACCGCGATCGAAGTCTCGTTGCTGCACCACGTCAGCCATCGCGAGCGGCGCAAGAAGCTGGCGGACATCTGCTTTGTGCTGAACATCGAAGACACGCACGTCGCCACTTACGCGTTGAAGAAGCTCGTAGCTAGAGGGTATGTAAAAAGCGAAAAGACCGGCAAGGAAGTGTTCTTCTCGGCGACCGATGCAGGCCGTGAGCTTTGTCTGAAGTACCGCGAGGTGCGCGAGAGCTGCCTGATTTCGACGCTGAAGGAAAGCGGCCTGACCAACGAGCAGATTGGCGAGGCGGCGCAACTGATGCGCAATGCGTCCGGACTGTACGACACGGCCTCGCGGGCGGCGGCGTCTTTATAACGGGCTTTGCCCTCGGTGGTGGGAGAGGGATGCGCCTCGCACGGCGCTCTTCAAACGCTTAATCTGCCGGCTGTGGATAGAGACCGGCTTCCGTCACGATCAGATCGAGCGGGATGTCGTGGGCCTCGCGCTGCAATGCGTCCGTGCGGCACGCTTCATAGGCGATGCCGACCGTGACCGGCTTCTTCGGCCCAGGCCATGCGGCCAGCGTGCGATCGTAGTAGCCACCGCCGTAGCCGAGCCGGAAGCCGTCGGCGTCGAAGCCCACGCACGGCACGAACAGCAGATCGGGAAGCACCACGCGCCCCGAAGTGGGCTCGGCGATCTTGTGATGGCCGATCTTCATCGCCATATCCGGCGCCCACGCGTGAAATTCGAGCGGCACGCCGCGTTCCTTGACGATCGGCAAACCCGCCTCGCGTTGCGAGTCGGCCGCGAGCCAGATCGCAATCGCGGCGCGCGCGTCGAATTCGCCCGCCAGCGGCCAATAGAACCCCACGCTGCTCACGCCGTAGTGCTTCAACGCATCGAGAACGCGACGGTTGAGCGCGGCGTTGTGCGCCGGCTCGGAAGCCGCTTGTAGCCTTGCTTCCAATAGCATTCGACGCAGCGCCTTTTTCGATTCTGCGACGGGGTTGCATGCTATGCTTGGGTTCAATTCGCGCTCCAGAAACAACGATGTCAAAACGCCTCTATCGAGTATATCGCGCGGCTGGTCTGGCGCTTGCCGCTGCGGCACTCGTCGCGTGCAGCACGGCCTCCGCCGTCAAGCCCATTTCCCTTTCGCAACTCACGAACGACGACCAGACCTTCGTCCAGCTTCGCGAAGCCGCCCGCAATAATGACGCGGCGCGCGCGGCGCAACTGGCGAGCATGATTCCGAACTATCCGGCGCCTTCGTATCTGGAGTACTTCCAGCTCAAGCCGCAATTGTTCGATTCCAGCGGCCATGCGCGTATTGACGCGCCGGATGCGCCGGTGCTGTCGTTCCTGCAGAAGTACGACGGCCAGGCGATCGCCGACCGCATGCGCAACGACTACCTCACGGTGCTCGGCACGCGTCACGACTGGCGTAACTTCGATCAGCAATACGCGCGTTTCGTGCTGAACGACGACACGCAGGTGAAGTGCTACGCGCTCGAGTCGCGTGCCGCGCGGGGTGAAAACGTCGCCGACGCGGCGCGTGCGCTGCTGGTCGATCCGAAGTGGTACGGCGACGGCTGCGTCGATCTGGTCACCGCGCTGGCGGTCAACCAGCAATTCAGTTCCGACGACGTGTGGCAACAGATCCGCCTCGCGTACGAACAGAACTACACGAGCACAGGCAGCAAGCTCGTCGATGCGCTCAGCAACCAGCCGCCCGATCCGGTGCTGTTCGGCCAGGCCACGAGTACGCCGCCGTTGTTGCTGGCGCGCGGTGTCGGTCCGGATACGCAATCGCACCAACTCGCGTTGCTGGCGATCACGCGCATGGCGCGCAACGATCCGGCCATGGCAGCGGCCACATTCGCCTCGGTGGCGCCGTCGTTGAGTTCGCCCGAGCGCGCAATCGGTTGGGGCACGATTGCGTATCAAGCCGCTGCCAAGCAGATGCCGAGCGCGGTGGACTGGTACCGCCTGTCGGTGAATGCGCCGCTGTCGAACCCGGCGTACGAATGGCGCACCCGCACCGCGCTGCTCGCCGGCGACTGGACGATGGTGCGCTGGTCGATCGAACAGATGCCGGCGGCGCTGCGCAATCAGCCGTCGTGGGTCTACTGGCACGCCCGCGCGCTCAAACAAGCCGGCGACACGACCACGGCCAACCAGGAATTCGAGTCGATCTCGCAGGGCTTCAACTTCTACGGCCAACTGGCTGCGGAAGAGCTTGGCCAAAAGATCACCGTGCCGCCGAAAACCACCGTGACCGACGCCGAAATCCAACAGGCCGGCAACACGCCGGGCTTCGATCTGGCGCAGCGTTTCTATGCGCTGAATCTGCGCCTCGAAGGCAATCGCGAATGGAACTGGCCGCTGCGCGATATGAGCGACCGGCAACTGCTCGCCGTTGCCGAATACGCGCGCCGTATCCAGTTGTATGACCGCACTGTCAACACGGCGGATCGCACGAAGAGCGAGCACGATTTCTCGCTGCGCTATCTGTCGCCGTTCAAGGACATCGTCGAGCGCGACGCGCAGTCGAATGGGCTCGACGTCGAATGGGCATACGGGCTGATTCGCCAGGAATCGCGCTTCATCATGAACGCGCGCTCGGAAGTCGGCGCGAGCGGTCTGATGCAGCTGATGCCGGGCACCGCGCAACTGGTGGCAAAGAAGATTGGTCTCGGCCCGATTTCGCGCGAGCAGATGAACGATATCAACACCAACATCCTGCTCGGCACGAACTACCTGTCGATGATCTACAATCAGTTCGACGGGTCCGCCGTGCTGGCTACTGCGGGTTACAACGCGGGCCCGGGCCGTCCGAGCAACTGGAGGCAATCGTTGCAGCATCCGGTTGAAGGCGCGATCTTTGCCGAGGCGATTCCGTTCCAGGAAACACGCGATTACGTAAAGAATGTGTTGTCCAACACGGTCTACTACGCGGCATTGTTCGAAGGCCGTCCGCAATCGCTGAAGGCGCGTCTGGGTTATATCGCGCCGTAAGCGCCGTGCCGCCGCCGCATCACTCTGATGCGGCGGTGCGCCACGCCAGCCGTTGCCGCGGCTTCCACTAGGGAGTCGAAAATGCGACATCAAGCCATTGCGATCATCGGCGGTTCCGGTTTTATCGGCAGCCATCTCGTCAACGCTCTCGTTGAAATGGGCAAAGACGTGCGCATCGCCACCCGGCGCCGCTACAACGCTCGCCATCTCACGTTGCTCCCCATCGACGTGATCGAAGCCGACGTGTTCGATCCGGTCCAGCTCGCGCGTTTCGTCGAAGGCGCCGATTGCGTCATCAACCTCGTTGCCACGCTGCATGGCAAACGCGGCACGCCTTATGGCCCGGAGTTCGCGCGCACGCACGTCGAATTGCCGACCAAAATCGTTGCGGCTTGCGAAGGCAAGGGCGTGCACCGGTTGATTCATATCAGCGCGCTCGGCGCCGACTTGAATGGGCCGAGCATGTATTCGCGCTCGAAGGGTGACGGCGAAAAGGCCGTGCACGCGGCGAATCTGGCGTGGACGATTTTCCGTCCGTCCGTGGTGTTCGGTCCTGAAGACCAGTTCCTCAACAAGTTCGCGTTCCTGCAGCGGATGTTCCCGGTGATTCCGCTTGCGATGCCGGACGCGAAATTCCAGCCGGTGTACGTCGGCGACGTGGCAAAAGCGATCTGCAACGTGCTCGATCTCGACGCGGCCAGCGGCCATACCTACGACCTTGGCGGGCCGACCGTCTATACACTCGAAGACCTCGTCAAGTATTGCGGCGACGTGATCGGCAGGCATGCGCGAATCATTCGCCTGCCGGAGGCGTTGGCGCGCTTGCAGGCGTTGACGTTTGAAATGGCGCCGGGCGAACCGGTGATTTCGCGCGACAATCTCGATTCGATGAAAGTCGACAACGTGTTGAGCGGACCGCTTGCGCCTGAACTCGGCATCGAACCCGCCAGCATTGAAACGATCGCGCCCGTGTATCTGACCGGCGCGTCGACGCGTTCGCGCTTCGACGCGTTTCGCGCGAGCGCGGGGCGTTGAACCTTTTTATCTCTTCCTTTCATATCAGGCATGAAGCTGCTTATCGGTGACAAGAACTACTCGTCATGGTCGATGCGTCCGTGGCTGCTGCTCAAACAATTCGGCATCCCATTTGAAGAGGTGCTGATTCATCTGCATGAATCCGGGACGAAGTCCGCGATTCTGGCTTACGCGCCGACGGGGCCGGGCAAGCTGCCGTGCCTGATCGGCGAAGATGGATCGGCTACCTGGGATTCGCTGGCGATCGCCGAGACGCTGGCTGAGCGCTTCCCGCAGCATGCGCTGTGGCCGCGCAACCCGGCGGCGCGTAGCCACGCACGCAGCATCAGCGCCGAGATGCATTCGGGTTTCGGCGAATTGCGCTCGAACATGTGGATGAACATTCGTGCGTCGTTTCCGGGTAAGAACGCAACGCCGGGCGCGCTCGCCGACATCGCACGCATCGACGCGATCTGGAGCAGGTGTCTCGATACCTACGGCGGTCCTTTCCTGTTCGGCGAGTTCAGCATCGCCGACGCGATGTACGCACCCGTCGTGATGCGCTTCAACACGTGGCAACCGGCGCTCTCCGAAGCCGCCGCGGCTTACGTTCGTCGCGTGACGGCGTTGCCGGCGGTGAAGGCATGGATCGACGACGCGCTGCGCGAAACGCATGCCATTCCGTACCAAGACGTATGCCTATGAATATCTACGCAGTAGGCGGCGCGATCCGTGACGAGTTGCTGGGCGTACCCGTGCAGGACCGGGATTACGTGGTGGTTGGGGCGACGCCCGAGCAGATGGTGGTGCAGGGCTATCGTCCGGTGGGCAAGGATTTTCCGGTGTTTCTGCATCCGCAGACACACGAGGAATACGCGCTTGCACGCACCGAGCGCAAGACGGCCGCGGGCTATCACGGCTTCCAGTTCTTCTACGCGCCGGATGTCACGCTCGAAGAGGATCTCGCTCGCCGCGACCTGACAATCAACGCGATGGCGCGCGAAATGCGCCCGGACGGCGAACTGACCGGTCCGGTGATCGACCCGTTCAACGGCCGGGGCGATTTGCAGGCGCGGCTGTTTCGCCATGTCAGCGATGCGTTCCTGGAAGACCCCGTGCGGATTTTGCGGATTGCGCGGTTCGCGGCGCGCTTCGTCGATTTCACGGTGGCGCCGGAGACGATGGCGCTGATGCGCAAGATGGTGGCCGACGGTGAGGTCGATGCACTGGTCGCCGAGCGCGTGTGGCAGGAGGTGTCGCGCGGGTTGATGGAGAAGAAGCCGTCCCGCATGTTCGAGGTGCTGCGGGAATGCGGCGCGCTGGCGCGGATTCTGCCGGAGATCGACGCGTTGTTCGGCGTGCCGCAGCGGGCTGACTATCATCCCGAAGTGGATACGGGCGTGCACGTGATGATGGTGGTCGACCATGCCGCGCAACAGGGTTACGCGTTGCCGGTTCGGTTTGCGGCGCTCACGCATGATCTGGGCAAGGCGACGACGCCGGACGACGTATTGCCGCGGCATATCGGGCATGAGGGGCGCAGCGTGGATTTGCTGAAGCCTTTATGTGAGCGGCTGCGGGTGCCGAATGAATGCCGCGATCTGGCGCTGCTGGTCGCGCGGGAGCACGGGAATATTCATCGCGTGATGGAGATGGGGGCGGCCGCGTTGGTGAGGCTGCTCGAGCGCAGCGATGCGATTCGGAAACCGGCGCGGTTTGCTGAAGCCTTGCAGGCTTGTGAGGCGGATGCGCGTGGGCGGCTTGGGTTTGAGATGCGGGAGTATCCGCAGGCTGAGCGGCTGCGGATTGCGCTTGTTGCTGCGCGGGGGGTGGATGCTGGTGCTGTGGCTAAGCGGCTCGTTGACTCGCCTGCGGGGATTAAGGATGCAGTGCATCAGGAGCGCGTTCGCGCTGTTGAAGGGGCTCTTGTTTGAGGTTTTTTGCCTGCTCGGCGCTTTTTGTCAGTGTTCTTAGGGTGTTGGCCTTTCCTT